>NZ_QWGI01000010.1:2913-118883 GCF_003435125.1 Clostridium sp. AM25-23AC
GCCGATTTGGAATGCGAAGCATCGGCAAAATCAGTTACTGTAAAGTTCTTCTTGACATATGTACGAAATCGTACTATGATTCTACGTACGATTTCGTACATCAACAGCTGCAAAACTGTCGATAGGAAAAACATGAATTTTCCCTCGGGCAGACACAGTAAAAAAACTGAAAGGGCACACGATGAATATTTCACTTTCCGACCACTTTACCTACAAAAAACTCCTGCGGTTCACGTTTCCGTCTATCGTCATGATGATTTTAACGTCTATCTACGGAGTTGTGGACGGTGTTTTCGTCTCGAACTTTGTGGGTTCCGAGGCCTTCGCCTCCATTAATATCATTATGCCGTTTCTCATGATCCTCGGTGCCATCGGCTTTATGACCGGCAGCGGCGGCAGTGCCCTGGTGGCTCTGACCTTCGGAACCGGGAATGAAAAAAAGGCAAAGGAGATCTTTTCCCTCCTCGTCTACGTTCTGATCGCGGTGGGCTTCTTCTTTACGGTAGGCGGTGAGATTCTTTTAGCCCCGATGGCAAGACTCTTAGGTGCTGATGAGATCCTTCTCCCCTACTGCGTCCGTTACGGCCGGATCATCCTGCTGGCTCTGATTCCCTTCATGCTGCAGAATGTATTCCAGAGCTTTCTCGTTGTTGCGGAACGCCCGCAGCTAGGACTCCTGATCACCATCGCGTCAGGACTCACAAATATGATCCTCGATGCTTATTTTATCGCCGTTCTGCGTCTCGGCGTCGTGGGCGCTGCAGCCGCAACGGCGCTCAGCCAGTCCATCGGCGGACTGATTCCCCTGCTCTACTTTATCTTTCCGAACAAGAGCCGGCTCCGTCTCGGAAAGACCCATATGGACTTTAGTGCCCTGTTGAATGCCTGTACAAACGGCGCTTCCGAGTTTATGACGAACATCTCCATGTCCATTGTAAACATGCTTTACAACTGGCAGCTCATGCGCCTTTCCGGTTCCGACGGTGTTGCCGTATATGGCGTCATCATGTATGTGAGCTTTATCTTCGCGGCACTCTTTATCGGCTACTCTATGGGAAGTGCCCCGATCGTGGGCTATCACTGCGGTGCGGGAAATAAGAGTGAGTTAAAGAATCTGCTCGGAAAAAGCTTCCGGCTGATCCTGACCTTCCAGATCATCCTGACGATCGCGGCAGAAGCAGGTGCCCCCTTTCTTGCGGGAATTTTCGTCCGCTATAACACGCACCTCTTAGACATGACGGTCCATGCATTCCGCTCATACTCGATCTCTTTCCTGTTCATGGGCTTCAGCATCTACGCATCGTCCTTCTTTACGGCACTCAACGACGGGGGCGTCTCCGCTGCGATCTCCTTCTGCCGTACCATGATCTTTGAAACGGGGGCTGTCATCATCCTGCCGTTTTTCCTCGGTGTTTCCGGAATCTGGTATTCCATCATCGCGGCGGAATTTATGGCGGTATGCCTGTCACTCTTCTTCCTGATCCGGAAGGCAAAGAAGTACGGATACACATAGACTGATAGCCTGTGCAGGCGGATGCAAAGCCCTGCACTGCACCCATACACTTATATTTTCAGGAGATCTGCCATGTACTCTGCATTTAAAGAATTTTACAACCTGCTCAGCCAGGTCGACAGTGTCTACCATGACGCTGCATTAAAGCTCGGTCTCACGGACAGCGAGCTTGATATTCTCTACTCCCTCAATGAACACGGTTCCGGCTGCAATCAAAGTATTTTTTACAAAGAGACCGGCACCACAAAATCCACGATCAACTCCGCGGTACGCAAGATGGAACAGGCCGGTTATCTGTACCTGAAACCCGGAACAGGGAGGAACACCTGCGTTTTTCTCACGGAAAAAGGAGAGGAACTCATGAAAAACACCGCCCATCGCCTGATCGCCATTGAAAATGCGATTTTCGAGAGCTGGTCTGCCGAGGAACAGCGGATCTTCATGAAACTGAACCGGGATTTCGCGGTCAAATTCACGGAGGAGACGAAAACCATATAGGCTGTGATAAAACAGAATGTACCTTTTGTGTCATAGGAGCTTCCGAGGAAGCCTTATTACGCAAAAATCAGCGCCTCTGAAAAAAATTCTCAGGAGCGCTGATCTTTTATGTCTATATCATCTGAATTTAGAACTGTCTCATAAGATTTACCATCTCGATCGCGGAAAGTGCACAGTCATATCCCTTATTTCCGCCTTTGCTTCCGGCACGGGCGATGGCCTGCTCGATGTTCTCGGTTGTCAGGACGCCGAAGAGTACCGGCATCTTCTCTGCCAGTCCCACCTGAGCGATTCCCTTGGAAACTTCACTGCACACATAATCATAGTGTGTGGTATCACCGCGGATCACAGCGCCGACACAGATGATCGCGTCATACTTGCCGGACTTTGCCATGGCAGATGCCGCAACCGGGATCTCGAATGCGCCCGGAACCCAGGCCGCCGTGATATTTTCTTCCTCCACACCGTGGCGGACAAGTCCGTCAACTGCTCCGCCTAAAAGCTTATTTACGATGATCTCGTTGAAACGGGAAGCTACGATCCCCACTTTCATGCCTTCCGGTGCTACAACTTTTCCTTCTAATACTTTAATCTCTTTCATGATGTTTCTCCTTTTCTTATGCTTACTGCTATTCAGAAGTCTTCATAATTACATGCAAAATTCTATTTCCAATTGCCCATCACTTCCATCCGTGCGGGATGCATGCCCGTAGATCTGTGCCGCCTGCGCGGCTGTAATCATCTCAGCACTTCCGTCCGTGCGGGATGCATGCCGCCGGTGTACAGGACTTTCAGCAATGGACGTTCCACCCTATCACACTTTAATTTTTGTAAAGATATGTCCCATCTTGTCCTGCTTCGTCTTCAGATAGAAGCTGTCGTACTGCTGCGGATCGATCTCGATCGGCACGCGCTCATGGATCTCAAGTCCGAAGCCGGAAAGTCCGTAGATCTTCTCCGGATTGTTCGTGAGAAGTCTCAAGGACTTCACGCCGAGATCCCTTAAGATCTGTGCCCCGATCCAGTATTCCCTGAGATCCGGAGCAAAACCAAGCTTGATATTGGCCTCCACCGTGTCAAATCCCTGCTCCTGAAGCACATACGTCTTCAGTTTGTTGATCAGACCGATGCCGCGGCCTTCCTGACGCATGTAGAGGATGATGCCACGGCCTTCCGCCTCCACCTGGCGCATCGCGGTCTGGAGCTGTTTTCCGCAGTCACAGCGCATGGAACCGAACACATCTCCGGTCAGGCACTCGGAATGCACGCGGCAGAGCACATCCTCACCGTCCCCGATATCACCCTTCACAAGCGCCACATGGTGCTCGCCGGTAATATCGTTCACATAGCCATAGATCTTAAAGTGTCCGTACTGGGTCGGCATGTCCGCGCAGGCCTCCTGCACCACATGTTTTTCATGGACACGGCAGTAATCCTGCAGCTCCTTGATCGTGATGAATTTCAGTCCGTACTCCTTCGCCAGCTTCCACAGGTTCGTGGTCCGCATCATGGTTCCGTCTTCCTCCATGATCTCACAGCACACGCCGCACTCGGAAAGCCCCGCCAGACGCATGAGGTCCACAGTTGCCTCGGTGTGGCCGTTTCTCACAAGGACACCGCCGTGCCTTGCCACGAGAGGAAATACATGGCCCGGTCTTCTGAGATCCTGAGGCTTTGTCGCCGGATCCACACACTTCATCATCGTGTAGGAGCGCTCCGCCGCGGAGATTCCTGTCGTCGTGTCCACATGGTCGATGGAGACTGTAAATGCCGTGCAGTGGTTATCCGTGTTCTCGGATACCATCTGCGGAAGTCCCAGCCGCTCCGCCACTGCCGCGCTCATCGGCGTACAGATCAGACCCTTTGCGTGGCTTGCCATAAAATTGATGTTTTCCTGTGTCGCGAACTCTGCCGCGCAGATCATATCTCCCTCATTCTCCCGGTCCGGGTCGTCTGTTACGAGAATGATCTTTCCCGCCCGCAGATCTTCGAGCGCTTCTTCGATTGTGTTGTACTGTTCGTTCATAGCTTCCTGCCTTTCTAACGTCCTTGTCCTTGAATCGTCTTCTCTAAAATCCATATTTCTGAAGAAACTCCATGCTGAGCCCCGAGTTTCCCTTTGCGTTTCCCGCGGCATTTTCATCGTCAGGCATTTTTCCCCGGTCCGCACCGGAATTTCTTCCGATATCCACAAATTTCTGAATATATTTCCCCACAATGTCGTTTTCCAGATTGACCGCATCTCCTGCTTTTTTCTTCAAAAGCGTTGTCTCCTCGCCGGTATGTGGGATCACCGACACTGAAAAGTTCCGCTTTGTCACCGCCGCCACCGTGAGGCTGATCCCGTCGATGCAGATTGAACCTTTTTCCACGATCAGATCCAGGATCTTATCTGTACATGCGATCGTGACCCAGACTGCATTCTCTTCCCGTCTCATCGATTCGATCTGACCGGTTCCGTCAATGTGACCGGAAACGATATGACCGCCGAATCTGCCGTCCGCCGCCATGGCCCGCTCCAGGTTTACATAACTTCCATCCTGCAGTGCTCCGAGGCTGCTTCTCCTCACTGTCTCCGCCATCACGTCGGCGGAAAATTCATTATTTTTCATATTCGTGACCGTAAGGCAGACACCATTGACCGCGATGCTGTCACCGATTTTTGTTCCTTCCAGAACTTTTTTCGCTTTTACCGTCAGCGTACCGGAATTTCCGCGCAGGGAAAGTGCCTTCACCTGTCCGAGTTCTTCTACAATCCCTGTAAACATGCTCTCATTTCCTTTCCCATTTTCAATCTACTGAATATCTGAGCATCAGATCATCCCCGATCGTCTCCACCTGTCTCAGTGTCAGCATCACGGCTTCCGCCGGATGCGCCACACCGATCCCGGAAACCGGAGTCTTCGCACCGGCACCGCCGAAGATCTTCGGTGCGATAAACGCGCAGATCTCATTTATGATCCCGGCTGACAGCGCCGCGTCGTTTAAGGTACCGCCGCCCTCTAAGAGCACGCTGTCGATGCCCTGTTTTCCGAGATATTCCATGAGCTTTCTAAGATCCACACGCCCGTCTGCGTCCGGGACCGACACGGTCTCCACGCCGGCCGCGTGAAGCTGTTCCGCTTTCTCTTCCGTTTCTTTACAGCCTTCCCCGGAATACTCCCCCGCATACGCTACGATGGTCCGGTACTCCTTTGCCGTTTTCACGATCTGTGAATCCATCGGGATCCTGAGTCCGCTGTCGCAGATGATCCGCACCGGACTCTTCAGCCCGGGGATCCGGACGTTTAACATCGGATCGTCTGCCAGGACCGTGCCGATCCCAGCCATGATCCCCATATACTGGTGGCGCAGCTCCTGCACCTTTTTCCTTGCGCTTTCTCCTGTGATCCACTTGGAGTCGCCGGTCCGCGCAGCGATCTTTCCGTCCGCCGTCATGGCGTATTTCATGACCACATAGGGCGTTTTCTTTGTGATATAATGAAAGAATACCGGATTTAACGCATCGCATTCCTCACGCATAAAGTCCTCTTCCACCCGGACTCCCGCTGCTCTTAAGATCGCCACTCCTTTTCCTGCTACCAGGGGATTCGGATCTCTTGAACCGATCACAACTCTTGCGATCTTCTGCTCGAGGATCGCCTCCGTGCAGGGCGGTGTCTTTCCGTAATGGCAGCACGGCTCTAACGTCACATAGAGTGTCGCGCCCTCCGCACTTTCCGTGAGCGACGCAATGGCGTTTCGCTCCGCGTGAAGTTTTCCGCACCGCTCATGATAACCTTCCCCTATGATCCTTCCGTCTTTCACGATCACAGCTCCCACGAGGGGATTCGGGCTCGTCCAGCCAAGTCCCCCCTTTGCAAGCTCAATGGCACGCATCATATAATCCCGGTCCGTCATCTTTTTCACTCCTTTCTGCAAACCTGCCTTACGGGCGCAATCAGGAAGTTCCATGGGAATTTTCTGTTAAAAAAAGCCCTGTAAAGCAGATGCCTACAGGGTTTTCCATATTCGGTCCGTTGTTTCATTCGGAAATATAACTTTTCTGCAATTCACAGCTTTCCCGGATCAATCTCCTGTTACACAAAAAAGCCCTGAAACAGTTTCCTATTCCAGAGCTACTGATCCGATCTTCCGTGATCCGGAATTCCTCGATCCCGTCCTCGTTTTCGAGTACCGGATCACTTCCGCATATCACAAACAAACCTGAAATTCTTCTTTCATCCAGACTATACTGTCGGCCCCGGAATCTCACCGGATCATGCCTCTCGGCTCGCGGGCTTTACCGCCGGTAGGGATTTGCACCCTGCCCTGAAGACTCATTATTGAATTGTCCTATCGCTGACCGTCATTTTCATCAGCGGTTGTTTACAATATACTCCCGTTCTCCGTATTTGTAAAGTATTTTCGATAGGAATTTTCACAGAGGATCCCTTTACTCAAAATTCTTGCATGGTACCTGATTTCCTGTTATACTTGATATATTAAGCACTGTCTATTTTCGCAACATAAGGAGGAAATTCGATGTTCAACTTTAATTTCTATACCCCGACCCGCGTCGTATTCGGAAAAGAAACCGAATACCGGATCGGAAAGCTTGTAAAAAATGTCAACTGTAAAAAAGTCCTGCTCCACTACGGAAGCGGCAGCGTGATCCGCTCCGGTCTTCTCGGACGGATCAAAGAATCCCTGGACGCGTCCGGAGTCACCTATGTGGAGCTTGGCGGTGTTGTCCCAAACCCACGTCTTTCCTTAGTCCGCGAGGGGATCGAGCTCTGCCGAAAGGAGGGCGTTGATTTTCTTCTCGCTGTCGGCGGCGGCAGTGTCATCGACTCCGCGAAAGCCATCGGTTACGGTCTCGCGAACGACGGTGATGTCTGGGATTTTTATGAGCACACCCGTCAGGCATCCGCATGCCTTCCGATCGGCGTTGTTCTGACCATCGCGGCTTCCGGAAGTGAGATGAGCAACAGCTCTGTTATCACAAACGATGAAACACTGGAAAAACGCGGCTACAACAATGATATCTCCCGCCCTGTATTCGCTGTCATGAACCCGGAGATCACAATGACTCTCCCGCCGTACCAGACAGCCTGCGGCTGCACCGATATTCTGATGCATACCATGGAGCGCTATTTCACAAACGGCGGAAATATGGAGATCACCGATGCCATTGCGGAAGGTCTTATGCGCACCGTGATCACGAACGCGAAGATCCTTGTGGACGATCCAGACAACTATGACGCGAGAGCCGAGGTGATGTGGTCCGGAAGTCTCTCCCACAACGGCCTCACCGGCTGCGGAAACGACGGCGGAGACTTCGCCTCCCACCTCTTAGAGCATGAGATCGGCGGAATGTTCGACGTTGCCCACGGTGCGGGACTGGCGGCGATCTGGGGCAGCTGGGCGAGATATGTGATCGATAACTGCACTCCGCGTTTTGCGAAATTCGCAGTGAATGTCATGGGTGTTGAACCTGGAAAAGATGACATGGAGACGGGTTTAAAGGGGATCGAGGCCATGGAAGACTTCTACCGTGCCATCAGTATGCCGACAAACTTAAAGGAACTCGGCATCGATCCGACAGAAGAACAGCTTGAGACTATGGCAAAAAACGCGAGAATCGCTGCAGGCGGCCCGAAGGGATCCGCGAAGAAGTTGGAAGCGGAAGATATGCTTAAGATCTATCAGATGGCTGCAGGAAAATAGCAGAAATCTATCAAAATTATATGAAGAAAACCGGGATGCCGCCTATCTGCGCAGCATCCCGGTTTTCATATAATACCATGAATCCGTGTTTTTTTTTAAAAAACGTGCCTTGGCACATTCTCGCGCCTCGCGCGGTCGCTTGCGACAATCTACATCTTCGCGTGAGTGCACATCTTTGGAATTCCTCGGAATTTCCTGTTACATAAAATAAGACTGCCGTCCAGCATAAGCCTACTGATACGGCAGTCAATTTTTTCATCTACACGTAATCTCTGACCAGAAAGACCGGCTTGATCGCCATGATCTCATCGAATTCCTCCTGAGTGACAGATACATCCGCGTTGGTCTTTTTCAGATCATTTTTTACAACGTCAAACGCGTCCTCCACAGACTCGGCGCGCCCCTCACGGACAGCACGCTGCATCCGCTCTACAGTCACCGGATGAAGGTAACAGGCCGGAACCGGAAGTCCGAGATGGAGGCTGTCCACATACCCCGTAACGGCTTTTTCCGCCGCTGCAAGACGTTTTTCGATGGCTTTCCGATTATTCGTACTCGTCGGCATGACATTCGCTCCGGAGAACAGAAAGATCGCCGCCATTCCAAAGAGGACAAAGTATACGGCAAACGCATCATGGTTCATAAAGGAGAATACGCCGTATGCAAGCGCCGCCGCCCCCATGACTACCATGAATAAGGCAAGCCATTTGTAAAACGGCTTTGTCTTCTCATACGTTCTCTTTTTCTTTGCCGCATTGGTGAGCTCTGTGAACAGGGACAACCGCTTCGTGAGGGCTGCTTTTGCCTGCTCCAGGACATTTACCGTCTCCTTCGCCTGCTCAGAAAGCGGAATGAGACATTTCTCCGCCTGCTTTTTCTCAGCTTCCGCAAGGCGCTTTTCCGCCGCTTCACTCACGGTCTTTATCTGCGGGAACCGTTCCTTCACGGATGCCACGAAAGCGTCCACCTGATCCTCATATTTAAAGTTGCACTGTTTTTCCTTACCGTCCTCATAGACAACCACCAGGTACGGCATGGTGGCAAACAGGCCTTTTCCGGTAAATCCGCCTTTGCTCATCGCCACGCGCTTAAAGACACGGGAGACGGAAGATACCGGGATGTAGAAGCGCCGCTCCAGATAAAAGCTGTTGAGGTACAGAGCCTCTTTTCCGATTCCGCAGGGACCGATCTTCTTACAGTGCTTTTTGTCCTCTGAAAGAATACTCTCCGGAATCTCTTTTTCTCCAAGTTTTGCCGGTTTTAAGAACATAACTCCCGCCTCCCAAATACTGAATAACCAGTATAAGCTGCCCTCAGCCTTTCACCGGGGCAGCTTATACTTTCTGCATCATCTGCAGTCAGACACTCCCAGCTTTGCAGCCTGTCTTTCGTGTCATTATAATCTTACATTATGCTGTCTGTTTCTTCGTTGCGCGGATGAAGATTCCAAGGAATACGACCGCAAGTACGATACCTACCGGGTACGCAACTGCAGTACCGAGGTTTAAGCACTCTTTTGCACAGAAGAAATATGTCATGGAAACAGCGCTCATGAAGGTTGCCGGAACTGCTGTGAGCCAGTAGTTCTTCTTTGCCTTGTAGAGGTACATGCTTGCTGTCCAGAGAACGATCATAGCCAATGTCTGGTTTGTCCAGCTGAAGTATCTCCATACGATGCTGTAATCCATATGTCCAACGATAGCGCCGATTCCAAGTAACGGTACGCAGAGAAGCAGACGGTTCTTCCAGTTCTTCTGGTCAACCTTGAACCAGTCAGCAAGTGTTAAACGTGCGCTTCTGAATGCTGTATCACCGGAAGTGATCGGGCAGGCGATAACACCTAACATAGCAAGAGCAATGCCGACACCGCCCATGGTCTTCTGGCAGACATCATAGATGGCTGCGGACTGACCGTTCTTCATGATCTCTGCGAGACCTGTGTTTAAACCACCTGTCACTTCGTAGAGAGAGCATCCTGCTGCTGCCCAGATCAGGGCGATAATACCTTCGCATACCATTGCGCCGTAGAATACGAAATGCCCCTGTTTCTCAGATTTCATACAACGCGCCATAAGAGGTGACTGTGTTGCGTGGAAACCGGAGATCGCGCCGCAGGCAACGGTGATGAACATGAAGCTCCATACCGGTGTTCCGCTCGGATGCATGTTTCTGAAATTGCTCCAGATCTCCGGGATCACATATTCCGGTTTTGTGAAGATACCAAAAGCAACACCGAGTGCCATGATAATCAGGCAGATACCAAAGATCGGATAGATCTTACCGATGATCTTGTCGATAGAAATAAAGGTTGCGATAAAGTAGTAAGCCAGAATGATCCAGAGCCACATCTCTTTGTTTACGACAAGGCCCTGTGCTCCGCCGTTGCTGAACAGGGTTACGATCAGACCGGCCGGACCAACTGCGAAAACAGTACCGACCATGACAAGAAGTACAACACTGAATACACGCATCACGTTCTGCATCAGGCCGCCGAGGTAGATTCCGCATACCTCTGAGATCGAAGCACCATCATTTCTCTCGGACATCATGCCGGAGAAGAAGTCATGAACACCGCCGGCAAAGATCGTACCGAAGGTGATCCACAGAAATACGACCGGTCCCCACAATGCACCCTGCATGGCTCCGAAGATCGGGCCCAGACCAGCGATATTCAGAAGCTGGATCAGAAAGAGTTTCCATTGGGGCATGACTACGTAGTCGACACCATCGTTGATTCTGACTGCCGGTGTCTCTCTGTCATCCGGACTGAAAATGTTATTTACGAGGTTGCCGTAGACAAAGTAACCTCCGATTAAAAGTGCCAGACAGACGAGAAAACTAATCATACAAATCCCTCCTTGAATATACATTATGCTTAGTTCTTTTTCTTTAAGCAAATATATTATAGTATATTTTGCACAATATTTAAAGATGGCCTGCATGAACAGCATGGTTATCTGCACAAACGGCACTCCTTTCGCCATGAACGGAGTGCCGCAGCTTCTCTTTCTGTCAGCTGATCTTCAGCAGCTGTTTTAATGTTTTCAGTTTTTCTCTTCCCACCGGGAGTTCCCGGCTCTCATACCCCTTCATATGTACGGAAAGTCCGTTTCCGCTGCCTGCAAAAAGTTCCGAAATAAATGACAGATTTATGAGATAACTCTTATGGATCCGGAAGAATCCGAAGTCCGCCAGCTTTTTCTCAAGTTCTCCCAAAAGCTGGTTGACCTCATAGGATCTCGATGTGGTGTGGACCACACATCCGTGTCCGTCGGTCTCCGCATACACGATCTGGGCGATCTCCAGAAACAGGATTCCGCGGCTGGCCGTCACAGGGATCTTGCCGAATACCGCTGCTTCGCGCCTCTCTTCCATACCTGTGTTTTCCTGCTCTGCTCCCTGTTTTTCTGCTGCTGCCGGTTCCGTTTTTCCCTCCTGCTCCTCCATTTGCCACGCAGGATCAAGTTTTCCTTCCCCAATGCATTTTTTCACAACATGGTGCACCCGCTCCGGATCGAACGGTTTTAAAATATAATCATCGATCTCCATCTCGTACGCTTTCGCGGCATACTGGGAATAGGCGGTGGCAAAGACGATCTTCGCCCCGGGAAACAGTCTTTTTGCCGTGGCCGCCAGCGTCGTCCCCTCCATATCCCCGAGGTCCATATCCACAAAAATCAGATCAAACGAATCTGACTCATTAAACATCTTTAAGGCATCCGCTCCACTCTCCGCTTCCGTGATCTCACAGTCCGGAAGCACTTCCTTTACCCTGCGGATCAGCATTTTTCTTGCCGGTCTCTCATCATCGATCACTGCGATCTTCAAAACATCTCCCCCTGTCTCTCATAATTTCCCCAATGTATAAAATAGCCCGGTCGTAACTGTTCAGTAGGTCTGCGCACTTGCTGCGCTGACCGTAAGAAAACATAGGCTGGAAGGCAAAAATCCCATCAGCGAAGCTGATCTGGAATGGATTTTTGCACGTAACTATGAAGGTACTGAATAGTTACGTCCGGTCACAGTATTTTCCTGTCAGCCCGCTGCCTGATGCGGAATACAGAACGAAACCTCCGCCCCGTCATCCGTATCCCGGATCTCCAGTCCATAACGCTTTCCGTATGTACTCTTCAAACGTTCATTCACATTTTTTAATCCCACGCTGCCGGTCTTGTTTCCTGTCAGGATCCTCTCTGCCTCTTCCGGTTCAAAACCTTTTCCATGGTCTCTGACCCCGATCCGCACCAGATCCTCTCCGGTTCCGCTCTGCACCCGTTTTGCCGAGATCTCCACTCTGCGCACCCCGTCCGCACTGTTTCCATACCGGACAGCGTTCTCCACGATGGGCTGCAGGATAAAGGACGGGACCTGACAGGAGAGACCGTCTTCCACGTTGATCTCCACCCGGAGCTTCTCCTCAAATCTCGCCTTCTCGATCTCCAGATACGTCCGGACATGGTTGATCTCCGTATCGATATCCAGCATGTACTGGTCGTTCTCCAGAGTCTGACGGTAGTAGGACGCTAACGTTAAGATCAGGTCACTGGCCTTTCCCGCATCCTCATCGCAGATGCAGGAGATCGTATTCAGCGCGTTGTAGAGAAAATGCGGGTTTACCTGAGACTGCAGCGCCTTAAACTCCGCTTTTTTCCGCAATTTTTTCTGATATTCCACATTGTAGACCCCTAACTGTGTGGAAAACATCTTCGCAAGTTCCTCCAGAAAATCCCCGATGCTTCGTTCCACACGGCGTCTCTTTTTCACGACAATGGACAGACTTCCGATCTTCTCATCTCCGGTCATGACCGGAACTGTCACCGTCACGAGGGAGTGAAACAGCGGCCGTATCTCCTCATCGAGATCTTCCTCCCAGATACATTCTGCTTTCATTCCTTTTGCCGGTCCTGTCAGATGTTCCAGAAACTTTTCCCGGCGGAAACGGCTGTCATCGATCAGGGAACTCACCGCCAGAACTTCCTTTTCATCCGTGATGATCACCGCCTGACATGGGATCTCACCAAAAATGATATCGGTCACAGCTTCCATATTTTCCCGCTTTCCGAAACCTTTTCTCAGATAGACGAGACTCTTGTCCGCGATTCCCATGGAAAGACGCATCCGCTCCGCAAACAGACTGTCCTCTCGCATATATACCATATCAAAGGTCTTGAAAAAGAGCACCATTCCCACAGAATTCATGACGATCATCGGGACGGCAATCTTTCCCACAAGCTCCATGGCCGCGCCGAGAGGCTTCGAGATCATCAGAATGATCACCATCTGCAGGATCTCCGCCTCTGCAGTCAGGAAAAACAGATCGACGCTGTCCATCTCTCCTGCCTTGTACTTTTTATAGACCAGACTTCCCAGCACGCCTTCCACCAGCGTTGAAACCGCGCAGGAGGCTGCTGTAAAGCCGCCGATATCAAACAGGAACCGGTGGGCTCCGGCGATGAGTGCCGTCATCATTCCGACAAACGGTCCTCCCATGATCCCCGCGGTCAGGACGCCGATGACGCGGGTATTGACGATGGCCCCGCCGGTCTTTGTCCCTGTGTAGGTCGACACGATGCTGATGGCACCGAAGATCACTGCCAACGCCATCTTCTGGGCGATCGTGCTATTCTCTCCCCGGAACAGCTTCCGCACCGATGCCATATTGGTGAGCAGCGTTGCCAGAAGCACCAGCAGTCCGATATTTAAAAGCATGTTGAAAAACATGGTTCCTGCCATAAAGCTCCCCCTGTCCCCGCAGACTGGATGTTCTTGTCTGCCTCTTTCACATGTTTTTATCATATCATATTTTTCTGTTTATTTGTTCAGAAAATGTGAAGCGCGGTCGCTTGCGACAATCTACATCTTCGCGTGAGTGCACATCTTTGGAATTCCCCGGGATTTCCTGTTACATAAAAAAACTCCGGAAGACCTGGGCTTCTTCCCTCAGGTCTTCCGGAGCTTTGCACACCGACCGTAAACCAGGCCGGTATTTTCCTTATGAATTGTAGATATCCTCGTTTAACATTCCCTCGGATTTCGCAACGTAGATCGCGGTTGCGGAGTCACCGACAACGTTAAGCGCCGTTACTAACATCTCGATCGGGCGGTTGATCGCAAGGATCAGGCTGTATGCTAAGAGTGCACCGTCGTTGATGTAGCCAAGGCCAGAAAGGATTGTGAACAGGATGATCGCGCCTGCGCCCGGAGCTGCCGGTGTACCGGCGGATGCGATCAGGGCTAAGAGAGCGATCACGATGAGCTGGGACAGGGTTACATCGTAGCCTGCGCAGCCTGCGATGAACAGAGTCGCAACGACCTGCATGATCGCGGTACCATTCATGTTGATGGTCATACCGAGCGGAAGTACGAAGGAAGCGATCTTCTCATCAACACCGAGCTCCTCTGTAGTTGTCTTCACGTTAAGCGGAAGAGCAGCCGCACTGGAGGAAGTGGAGAATCCGAATACTGCTACACGGAAGATCTTCTTTGCAAACTTCACCGGATTCTGCTTTGTTGTAACTGCTACAAAGATCGGATATCCTACGAAGAGGAATAAGAGAAGCAGGATAACAGTTACGACAACGTATGCCAGAGCCGGTTTTAAGTGGTTGATTCCGTATGTCGCGAATGTTCTTGCAAGGAGAACGAAGATCGCGAACGGACCGAACTTTGTAACAACGTAGTTTAAGAATACAACAACGATATCGTTTACTTCTGTGATGAGCTTCTTTAATGTTGCGCTCTTCTCGTCGCCGACTGCCTTCATGCAGAGACCGAGGGAAACCGCTAAGAACACGATCGCGAGAACGGAAGTGTTTGTACTGAATACCGCTGTGATATTGGACGGAACAATGTTAAGGATCACATTTAACGGGTTGGAACCGGTAGATCCGGCAGAACCTTCAAGACCCTCCACCTGAATATTGAACACACCGGCATTGTAGATCATGATTCCGACTACGCACGCCATAAGTAATGCGAAGAAAGAGCAGATCAGGAAACCTGCGATCGTTTTTACGGAAATTCTGCCGAGAGTTCTTGTATCGGAAATCTGTCCGATCGCAAGTGTGATGGATGTGAATACCATCGGTACGATGACAAGCTGTAAAGAACGGATAAATAACTGACCGATAATATAGAAGATACCGAGTGCCTTTTCAGCGCCTGCAGCTGTGATGTCCTGGAACAGGATGCTGTTGATCGTTGCCCATACGGCTTCCTTGCCTGTGCTGTTGAGGTTTTCTCTTAAGAACATTAACAGAAGACCTGCTACCAGACCGCAGACGAGGGAAATACTCATTCTGACAGCGAGTGAACTTTTCTTTTTCTCCATGTAATCCTCCTTTTTTAACCGCGCAACACACCCGGAAACATAAGCTTTGGGGCGGCTCTCCAAAACATTCCCGATATGCAGACACAGGCTTAGACTCATTGCCCGCATAAAAATCTCCGGGACACTGACAGGTTTTTCTCGATCCCTGTCAAACTATCCCGGAGATTATATCGTAGTCTGAGCAATTCCGCAAGTAGGAATTTCAAATTTCTTTATGTTTTTTTTACAGAAATTTTATTTACTGGAATCGGCTGCCGGAACAGGCTCCAAAGTCTGTGTCTGATCCAGTGCCGCATTTAACTCCCGGAACGCCGCCGCAAGATCCTGCTCGTTGCCGTCTGTGTCATAGATCCTGCCGTACTGCTCGTGAGAATACATTTTAATATTGTCCAGTGTCACGCTGCGGTCTGTCGTGATCGAGAGATTGTAGTTTTCCTGCCACGGGATGGAACACTCATAATTTCCCGCTTCCGTCACCTGGACCGACTTTTTAGCGTCACCGATCTGGAAGGTGACCTTCGCTGCACCGTTCTTCGGTGCCGCCCAGAATTTTACATAGATCTTGTCCCTTTTTCCAAGACGCCCATGGACATTCTGGCTGAGCACACTGTCTTTTGACAGGGTGACTGCCTTCGACCCGTCATGTTCCGTTTTCTCAACATTTCCGGTAGTATCCCACCCCGTGAGTCCCAGAGCGAACTGGCCATTGTATACACAATCATTTACATAATTCCGGTATACCCAGAGACCGTAGCCGCAGGTAGTATCCTTTAAGATCGGAGCGGTATTCTTCACAAAGTCCGCCACCTGGGACTCCTCGATCTGGGTATTGTAGGAGAATGCCTCTGTGGAATCCGCATAGAGGAACTGCTCCATAAAATACTTCTTTCCGCTCTTTTCCACCAGACCGTTCATGCTGTTCTGCATGGATGCCAGCGCTGTTTCCGCGGAAATATGGTCTCCTACGTTCTGCTGTCCGAGGGACACGCTGTACATAAGAGCGGAGTACTCTGCATCGGCACACGGATACGTGGCGGAGTGGGAATAGTAGGTATGGCTTCCGTCCAGCTGGTAGATCGGGTCGCCGTCGGACCGGATTTCCATGGATAGTCCCGGGAACACTTCCTGACTCTCGGAGAGGAGCTTATTTAAAAAGCTGTCATAGAACTCAAAAAACAGCTTCGCCTCCGGGCGCTTTCTCTCCGGGATCCAGATCTCGGAATAATCCTGGAATGTCTTTCCGTAGACCGCGCCGACCTCCGCAAGGGAGTAGTGGGCCTTCAGGTAATCCTGATATCCGCATCTGGATGCCAGACGGATACTGAGGGCTCTAGTGAGATCCCGGTCCATGTTTGACGTATAGTCCCAGAAGTCCTCCCAGGTAATAAATCCACCCTGAAAGTTCCCGTAGTCGGATACCCGGTCATAGATCGTCTTACAGTAATCTATCCACATCTTCCTGTCATTGCTTCCGTCCTGCACCACACCGGCATATCGCTCCGGAAGGGACGCTTCACCGCTGTAATCCCAGCAGTAACCGATCCGCAGCGTCACCATAAGTCCGTGATCATCCGCGCACTTCATGACCTGATCGAGCTTGGCGAAAGCAGCCTCATTGTACATATTTCCCATATCCCCAGGCTGAAACTCTCTCCACGGGATCACGAGAATGATGCTGTTGAAGCCGTCCGCCTTGATGCGGGCAAAATTTGCCCCCATGTTATCATCTTCAGTTCCCCAGTAGTTGATCGGCCAGGCATCGCCGAAGTAGGTCACGGATTTTAAGTATTCCGGAAATGCCGCCTGCGCTTCCATCCGAAGTTCAGGGATCCCCGCCATCAGGGCTGCGGCGGCCAAAAGCGCTGCCGCTGGTCTTGCCAGTTTTCTTATGTTCATACAATCACCTTTTATAACTGTTCTTCACAGCTTCCTTTTTTGTTTCTGGTATGCATCGGCACACACCGATTCCCGTTTACTATACCACAATATAAAAATTTCTGCAAAATTTATCCTAAAAAAATTCCGCAAAATTTATCCTTGACTAATTTAAGACTTACGGTGATACTTTTATTAGAAAGATCGTAACGGTTCAGCAGGCTGCGCGCTGACCGCACTGGTCGCACCGGCCGTACTCGCCGCAGTAAAACGCAGACTTTACGGTAATGGAGCGTTGCGAATCATTTATTAAAGGAGGACTTTATAAGCATGGAAAAATCAACGGTTTATTTTACCGATTTCCGGTGTTCGGTTGGAACCAGCCAGTTGGACAAGCTGAAAAAGCTCTGCGTTGCTGCAGGAATCAAAAACATTGACATGGACGGAAAATTCGTCACGATCAAAATGCATTTCGGTGAGCTCGGAAACCTCGCTTTCCTTCGTCCGAACTACGCGAAAGCCGTTGCGGATCTCTGTAAGGAACAGGGCGGCATGCCGTTTCTGACCGACTGCAACACCCTGTATCCGGGCAGCAGAAAAAATGCCCTGGATCACTTAGACTGTGCAAACCTCAACGGCTTCAACCCGATCTCCACCGGCTGCCAGATCATCATCGGTGACGGTCTTCGCGGAACTGACGAGGTGGAGGTTCCGGTCGTAAACGGAGAATACTGCAAGACGGCCTTCATCGGCCACGCGGTTATGGACGCCGACGTCTTTATCAGCCTGACCCATTTCAAAGGTCATGAATCCACCGGTTTCGGTGGTGCCATCAAAAACATCGGTATGGGCTGCGGAAGCCGTGCCGGAAAAATGCAGCAGCATGCAAGCGGAAAGCCGTCCGTCCGTGAGAAGCTCTGCCGCGGCTGCAGACGCTGTGCGAAGGAGTGCGGAAGCGATGCTATTACATATGTAAATAAGAAAGCCGTCATCGATTATGACAAGTGCAAAGGTTGCGGCCGCTGTATCGGTGCCTGCAGCTTTGATGCTATCTACAACCCGAACTACAATGCCAACGAGCTTTTAGACCGCAAGATGGCAGAGTACGCGCAGGCTGTCTGTTATGACCGCCCGTGCTTCCATATTTCCCTTGTGCAGGATATCAGCCCGAACTGTGACTGCCACGGCGAAAATGATGCCCCGATCCTTCCGGATATCGGAATGTTCGCGAGCTTCGATCCGGTCGCTCTGGACCAGGCCTGCGCGGATGCCTGTCTGAAGGCAGCTCCAATCGCCAATAGCCAGCTTGGAGAACATCTCTCCCAGCCGGGATGGCACTGCCACCATGATCACTTCAAGGATTCCAACCCAAATATCGAATGGCAGGCGACTCTCGATCAGGCGGAAAAGATCGGTCTCGGCACAAGACAGTATGAGCTGAAACGGATCTGATCAGGATCTTCCTTGAAATAAAAAACGGGGAGAAGTTCCATTTTACGGAACTTCTCCCCACTTTTTATGTACGATTACAATGCGTCATTCCTTTCACGTTCGCCGGAAAGATCTATTCACGCTCAATCGCATCCATCAATTTTTTACATCTTCATTCCAATCGCTCTCGGCTTGCATCCGTCCGGGATCGGGCAGTGATAGGTGTCGCCATCCAGCTCTTCCTCCATCTCCGCTTTCGCCTTTGCGATGATCTCCGGATCCTCATACATATCGATCGCTGCGCCTGCCATTGCCTTCGCCGCGTAGATCAGTCCCTTGTGTGCCAGTCCGCTCTTGCCCTGGGAAACAACCTGCCAGGAGTGGCCCGGTGTTCCAGCCGCCCATGTAGCAACGTAGGCCTGAGCAGTCGGACAGTTCCAGCTCACATCACCGACGTCCGTGGAACCGAAGGACATGATTCCGTCCGGGTTGAACGGAGCGACAAAGCGGTACATGCTCTCGCCCTTATGGGAAAGGACTTCCGCCTTAGCTGCTTTGTCCTTGCAGTTCTTTGCGATCTTCTCTAAGGACTCAAAACGGCTGTCGCCAACGCCCTCACTGATGGCTTTGGCAAACTTCATCTCCTCTTCCGTGTACTCCGGAGCGCCAAGCTCCACAAGGTTGTCCCAGAGTTCCTTTGCGATCACTTTGTTGCTCATGAGGTTCGAGCAGCCTTTTACGAAATCGATCTCCACGCGGGTCTCTGTCATATGGGCAGCGCCCTCAGCGATCTTGTTGACACGCTGATAGATCTCCTCCACCTGGCTGTTCTTCGGGGCACGGATCAGATACAGAACTTCCGCGTACGGCTGTACAACGTTCGGGGAGTATCCGCCGGTGTTTGTGATTGCGTAGTGGATTCTCGCCTCCGGAACCACATGCTCTCTTAAGAACTGGACACCCATGTTCATAAGCTCCAGCGCATCAAGGGCGCTTCGTCCAAGATGCGGTGCGCCGCCTGCGTGGGCGCTCTTTCCATAGAATTTATACGCTACCTGATAGTTTGCGAGGGAGCTTCCCGTGTCGGCCTGCGTTAAATCTCCCGGATGCCATGTGATCGCGGCATCAAGGTTTGCGAACACTCCGCCTTTCGCCATAAATGCCTTTCCGGATCCGCCTTCCTCACCCGGGCAGCCAAAATAGATCACGGTTCCCGGTTTTCCGCTTTCTTCCAGATATTTTTTGATTCCGATCGCCGCGGAGAGGGACGCTGTGCCGAGCATGTTATGTCCGCAGCCGTGTCCGCTGGCGCCATCATGCACAACGATCTTCTCGGTAGCTCCCGCTTCCTGATCCAGTCCGGACAGGGCATCGAACTCGCCTAAGATACCGATCACAGGTTTTCCGGAACCAAACGTGCCCTTAAATGCCGTCTTTACATCCGCAAGACCTGTCTCAACTGTAAAACCTTCTGCTTTCAGAACATCGCAGAGGATCTTCATCGACTTGTCTTCCGTGAAGGCAGTCTCCGCGCAGCCCCAGATCTCGTCGCTGGCGGTAAAGATCTCGCTGGATTTCTTATCAATTTCTTCCCAAGCTGTCTGTTTTCCCATCTCCATATCACCTTTCCTGTACATGATTTCCGGCTGTTGTCCGCACTGCTTTTTTCATTTTTTCTAAAAGCGGCCCTCGAACTTGCATATTCGAGTTATTCTGATTTTTTGCACAATACGCAACCAGTTATCTATAATTATACTATTTTATTCCATAATGCGCAACCTTTTTATTCTTTTGTGTGTAAAGTAAATTTTCCGTTTTAATTATATCAAATTTTCTCCTCTATTTATGTTGCTCTTCACAGCCGCTTCCGGCTTCGGAGTTTTTTGGACATGGCTTTTTGCTGGCTTTCTGCTGAATCAAATTAAGCTTGCGCTTTTATACCTGCGATGGTATAATTTACAGGTAATGCCCTGTGATACAGGGCGAACGTGAACACACTGGAGGTATCCACATGAACTGGAGTATCGTAGCAAATGTCATTCTTGTCATTCTCCTGATCCTTGTCGTTGTCCTCGCTGTGCTTTACTTCCTCGGACGTAAGATGGAAAAGCGCCAGGTAGAACAGCAGAGCGCGATCGATGCCGCTAAGCAGACTGTGAGTCTGATGGCGATCGACAAGAAAAAGTTGAAAATAAAGGAAGCCGGACTCCCGCCGATCGTTTATGAGCAGACTCCATGGTATGCAAAGTGGATGAAGGTTCCGGTAGTTAAAGCAAAAATCGGTACAAAGATCATGACCATGATTGCCGATGAAAAGGTTTTCCTTCAGCTCCCGTTAAAGACTGAGGTCAAGGTTGAGATCAGCGGTCTTTACATCACAGCGATCAAGTCCGTTCCGCGTGGAGGACTGATCCCGCTTCCGAAGAAGAAAACGATCGGTCAGCGTATCAAAGGAATTTTCAAAAAAGACTGAATCGACAAGAAAAAGACAAAATAAAAAAGCCCCCTCTTCTGATGAATTTAGTTTCATCCAGAAGACAGGGCTTTTTTATTTGATTTTAAATCAATCCTACAGACTTCATAAAGAAGATCCATAAGAACAGTGTAAACATGGACACCGCCGTACTGATCACGACAAACTGTCCGGCAAGCTCTCCGTCACCGCCCATATTCTGCGCCATCGGGTAGGATGCGGCTGCAACCGGTGTCGCGTAGACAGCGATCAGAAGGAACAGCTCAAGTCTACGAAGTCCAAAGGCGTAAGCGATCGCGATAATGATCGCCGGAAGGATAAACAGCTTGCAGGTAAGCGTTGGAACCAGATATTTGAGGTTTTTCCGGATTGCCTTAAACTGTAAGGTTCCACCGAGCACATAGATCGCTAACGGAGAAGTCATATTGGAGAACGCTGCGATCGGGGTCACAAGACTTCCCGGAAGCTTGATCCCGAGGAAGAAGAAGATCAGACCCACAATGGCACCCTGCAGGAGCGGATTTGCTACTACTGCCTTCAGTGTCTTCTTAATATCCGATTTTCCCTCTCCGTTGAACATCTCAAGAATAAATACCGACGTGGTATTGTAGATCGACACAACGACCGTAACCATCATAGCCGCGATCGATGCCGCTGAATCTCCGAATACCGCGATCGTGAGCGGCAGTCCGAACAGAACAAAGTTGCTTCGGAAAATCGCCTGGATGATAACGCCTCTTCTGGGGTTTTCCTTTACGATCTTCGGAATGATCACGATCAGGAGCGCTTCCACGATCAGGATACTTGCACCCGTGAAGATCAAAAGCAATGGTCTCGGAAGCGACTCGGCATCGGCTTTATAAATATTGTAGAAGGTCATAAACGGATAAAATACCCGGAAGACCATCTGGTTCAGCTTCTGTAAAAATTCCTCTTTCACAACTCCTCTGATCTTCATCGTATATCCGAGCGCCAGATAACAGAAGAACGGGATGACCGCATTAACCGCGACTAAAAAACTCTCCATACATCGTTTGTCCTCTCACAGCTGTTCTTTCGACCGCTATTTCTCCGAATACGATCTACAGGCCAGCTGCGTCCTTTCTTTTTTGTCATCTCCCTGAGCTGTCAGGAAATGCGTATTTGTGTAACCCTTTCAACATCCCCATATCAAGACTTTTCTCTATATTGAAATTCCCAGCACTTCATCCTTTTTCGACGATGCCAGAATTTCTGTACTGCAGTCAAATGCGTATTCCCCGTTCATCTCCATGGAATATTTGATTCTTAGAAGAATGGACTCTTCGTCCTCCTCAACTTCAAGCAGGGAAGTCGTGATCCCCATCAGGAACAGTCCCATCGGCGTCCGGTAGTTTGCTGTCGTCCGTCTTCCGGGTTCAAAGATCATGTGGCTCTCCACAAGTCCGCGTTTCATGACCTCGATCCGGTTCTCCATCACTTTCACCGTATTGTGGGTCGGTGTGCCCGTCTCGTCAAGCGACTCATCATAGATCAGATACTGCTTGCCGTTTTTCACATAATACGTCCCCGGGGTGATCATCTCGACCGTGTCCTCTTCCTCACCGATCGTCTGTACCCCCCGGACACGGACTAAAATATCCTTTGTCATGTAAATCTCCCCTGATATATCATTTTGAACGGTCCGCACGGCTTCAGGCACGGACCGCTGTGAACATTTTTATCTCTCATATCTCCGAAACGCGTGATCGATCAGATCGTCGATCAGCTGTCTCTTGTCTACACCTCTTGCCTCCCACAACATCGGATACATGCTGATGGCGGTGAAGCCCGGAAGTGTGTTGATCTCATTGAATACGACCGTTCCGTCGGCCTTTACAAAGAAATCCACGCGGGATAAGCCGTAGCCGTCCACCGCGTTGAAGATCTTAACGGCATCCTCACGGACACGCTCTGTGGCTCCGTCAGGAAGCTCCGGGTCAACGACGGTCTTGGACTCCGCATTGTAGTATTTCGCGTCGAAATCATAGAACTCAGCCGCAGCAAGGATCTCACCCACGCCGGAGGCTTTCGTGGAATCACCGTCACCGAATACGCCGCACTCAATCTCACGGCCCACGATCATCTCCTCTACGAGGATACGGCGGTCATTGTCAGCTGCTTCCCTTAAACCGGTAATCAGCTCTTCTCGGTTGTCTGCTCTTGTAACACCTCTGGAGGAACCGGCGTTAGACGGCTTTACAAATACCGGATATGGGATCTCTTTTTCGATTTTCGCGATAACCGCATCCATATCCTTTAATTCCGCTTTCATAACGGAAACGTAAGCTGCCTGACAGATGCCGAGTCCGCTTACCATGCGCTTTGTGGAAAGCTTATCCATCGATACCGCGGAAGCGAGAACGCCGCAGCCGACGTACGGGACCTTCGCAAGCTCAAGGATTCCCTGTACGGTTCCGTCCTCACCGTAGAGACCGTGAAGGACCGGGAATACCACATCCACCGGAATCTTCTCAAAAGATCCGTTCTCTGTGACGATCAGGCATTTCTCCTTTGCGTCCGGAGACAGCACCGCCCCAGTTTTTGACTCTCTCCAGGTATCATCTTTGACCTGGCTTAAGGAGTCCACCTTTACCCAGTGTCCGTCCTCCGTGATCCCGACGAGGATCACATTATATTTCTCCTCATTGATATTTGCTGCCACATTCTGTACAGACATACAGGATACTACATGCTCAGATGACTGTCCGCCAAACAGGACAACGATATTTTTCTTTTCCATGATGTTTTTTTTGATTCCTCTCTGATTTTCTATTCAAGTCGAACGTCCGTGAGATTTGGCGCGTGATCCCGGTCAGCAAAGCCGGCAGATTCCTTACAGGACCACTGTGCACCCGAATCATTTCCCCCGATGCACTGGCACTGGACGGGCTGTTTTGACATGTTATCGTTTAGATTATAGCACAACTGGTAATAATTACAAACAGGAAATAACATTTGCCTCTGACATAAAAAGTAAAAAGCAAAGAAGGTGTATCTATGAAACGAACCTGTAAGCTCAGTCTCTCTTTCCTGTGTTTTTTGATCTGTTTTCTTCTTTCCATGTCCGGCATCCGGGCGCGGGACGAGGCTCTGGCGGCGGATATTGCCCCAAAGATCCTGCGGTTCCATGTTCTCGCGAACAGTGATTCCGCCAAAGACCAGGCGTTAAAGCTTCGGGTGAAGGATCTTCTTCTGGAAAAGATCCGGGACGGGGCCGCCGCGGGTCAGATCGCCGGAAAAGAGGAGCTGAAAGCATATATCCTGTCTGAATCTTCCACACTGGAAGCCGCAGCAGAAGACTTTATCCACAGCTTCGGGTATGATTACGCTGTACATGTGGGGATCGAGACCTGCAGGTTTCCGGTGCGCACCTACGGGGACATGACATTTCCCGCCGGGATGTATGAAGCCGTCCGGGTGACCATCGGGAACGGTGCCGGGCACAATTTCTGGTGTGTTCTGTACCCATCCCTATGCTACACGGACAGCATTCATGCATCGATGTCGGAAAAATCAAAGGAAACGCTGAAAGATCTGATTCCGGAGGAAGATTTTCAGGCGCTTTTAAAGGCGAGACCTGCCTGTTTTCTGAAAAGCACCAGCCCAGCGGTCACAGGCGAGGACACATCTCATACAGCTATCCCCCCTGCAGCCAGCCCTGACAATACAGACAAAACCGCAAGTAAAAAAAGTGAGCAGGGAACATCTTCCCTGCCCACTGTGAAAGTCCGTTTTCGGATTGCTGAACTATTTTCAGCGCATCCGCAGCTTACTGACTAAGACTTAAGTTTCCCTTGACAGCCCAGTCATAGGTCTCCATTGCCTGGAACAATGAGAGGTCTCCGGTCTTCACCGCGATCTCCTTTGTCTTTAAGGAGTTCTGCTGCTGCATATACTCAAGGCGTCCGATGGTTCCTAACTGCCATTTTCTCTCGGCAGTCTCCATCTTCGTCTTTTCCAGCTCGTAAGCTGCCTTTGCTGTCTGGAGCTCGTTTCTCTTCTGGAGAACGTCGTTGTAAAGGTTTACGAGGGAGGACGCGACTTCTTCCTTCTCCTGCTTGATCGTGCGCTGTAAGTTCTGGTACTCGACGGAGCCTGCGTCCTTGTTGTCGAGGTCCAGCACGTTGTATCGGATCGTAAAGTTGTTGTCCTGCGCCGCCTGTTTGTCCTTCTCCGGGTTCATTCCGTCGATCCTTGTAAGATCAGCTGCCGGGACATCCTTGATCTCCGGCTTTGCGTCATACTTCCATCCGAGCATCGTGCAGAGAGTCTGACGGAGCTTCTGCTCACTGGATGTCAGTGTCAGTTTCGTTGCCTGGGTGGACTCCAGCTGCTGTCTCGCGGAAAGGACCTGGCTCTGGGTCGCAAGACCGTTGGCTGCCTGGTTCTGGGTGGACTGGTAGACTGCCTCTAAGAGTGTGAGTCCGCTCTCTAAGCTCTCCTCGTTGAGCTTTAACTGCTTGTAGCCGATCATGGCGCTCTGGGCGCCGGCGGTCAGCGCCGCGCGGGTGCTGTCCACAAGCTTGATATGCATCTGCTCCGGGGATACCTGTTCCAGGCTGTCGCCCTGCAGCGCAATTGCGTCTGCCTGGTAGTCCATGAGTTCTGAACTGTAATAGAGCTGTGCGTAGTTTGTCGGAGTCATTGCCGGAACTTTACCGATCATCTCTTTGGCTGCGTCAAGAGAGCCTTTCAGTGTACTTGCCGTATCCGCAAGCTCTCCCGAACTATCCAGTAATTTTGATTTCAGCTTCACGACATCCTTTGCTGCGTCCTTCTTATCGGAATATGTCTCTTTCACTGTCTTAAACGTCTGGCTGTAGACCTCAACAAGCTTCCCGATCTCGTCATATTCCAGCATGTTATCCGCGAGCTTCTTCATCGTCGCGTCATCGTACTCATTTCCCGGCTGGGATATAAATCCGTTCTCATCCGCAACACCGGTCGCCTGAACCGCCTTCGTCGCTGCGAAAGCGTTCACAGGCGCTGCCGCAAGCGCAAGCGCAAGTGCTGCCGGAATCACACGTCCTGTCAAATTTCTTTTCATTCTGATTCTCCTTTAGCTCTGCGATGAGGAACCGATATCGAGAAGTCCCTCAAGCGCCCACTGATAGTTTTCGATTGCTCCTGTAAGGTCGAGCTTTGCCGCTGTGTGGGATGCCTCACTGGAAAGCCATGCGGACTCCGCCTGGAGGTATTCCTGGCGGCTCATCATTCCGAGGGCATTTTTCCTGTCAGCAGCTGCCTTGTCGGCCTTTGCGGCTCCGTAAAGCGTCTCAGATGCCTCGTAGGCTTTCTGTTTCTGCTTTACGTCCTGGTACATAAGATCCAGGGAAGAACGGATAGAATCTTCCTGGTCCTTGATATTTCTGGCTTTCTTTACTGCTCCGCCGGAGGAACTGGCCTTTGCCATTCTTGTATCATACAGCGTATAGTTCATCTCGATGGCCTTCGCCTCGTCCTTCTTCGGATCGAAGGAATCGATCACCGTAAGATCCGGTTCCGGAACCTTTGTAATCTCAGGGTCCGCGTTGTACTCCCAGCCTAACATCGTGATCAGCGTCTGCTTCTGGCTGTTTAGACTGGATGCCGCCTGAAGCGCACTTCCGTTTGCGGAATTTAAGGCATCTTCTACGGTCAGAACATCTTCCGTTGACATCATTCCGAGATCTTTTTTCTTCAGTGCCGCCTCATAATTCTGCTTTGCGATCTCCTGATTTAAGACAGCAATATCATACTGATCCTTTAATGTCTCATAAGTGCGCATCGCTTCCCTTGCGGTTTTTGTCTTCTCATTTCTCGCGATACGAAGTCCGCGGAGTGCTGAGCCGCCGTTCTTTTTTCCATTTGCGGTATCTTCCAGCTGCTGCGCATAAGCGCGCAGGGCATGCATGTTTGTCCTATATTCTTTATATTCGCTGCGGGTTGAGCTGTCATTTTTCAGATCATCCGCGTCATTCTCCAGCTCATCCGCCTCCGCGCGGAGATCCGCCGCCAGCGCTGACATCTGGTCCTTTGTAAGGCCCGTGGATCCGCCCGGATTGTAATAATACTTCTGCAGCTGGTTCTGATAATCCGTATTATACCTCTCGATCAGTCCCGGGAGCTCCCAGTATTCCAGGGTATTGTCCTTAAACTTTTCAAGCGCTGCTTCGTCATATTCTGTGACCGCGACATCCTTCGTCGCAGCTAACGCAGGAATTCCGGTACCCGCTGCCGCCAGGGAAAGACTTCCCATAAAAACGGCTGAGAGCACGGTCAGACCTGCCTTTTTCCATTGATTCTGTCTCATAGGTTTCCCTCCATCTATGAGCATAACGATTTCATCGCAGAAACGCAATAACATTTCTCTTACATTTTCTTTCCAAATACGGCAATCCGGTGGCAATTTTATTCACCCCGGCTTCCGCCTCCAAAAGCAGGAAGCCCCGCAGAGCGTTCCGCATTCCGGCTGACCGCCTCCCGACCGGGCAGCGGCCGTCTCTTGCAGACTCTGCAGGGATCCGCTTTCAATGTTCAAAGCTTAATCTACGTCAACGATTTCTTCCTTATCCGTATTCTTTCCGCTCATGATCACATAGAAGACCGGAAGAACAAGAAGTGCCATCGCTGTAGAGACGATCAGTCCACCGACATCCACGAGTGCGAGTCCCTGCATCGTCTTACCGGCATTTCCGTAAGCCGCCGCCATCGGGATCATTGCCACGATCGTCGTGAGTGTTGTCATGAACATCGGGCGCATACGGGTCGCGCCGGCTTCAATGACCGCCTCCTTAAAGTTCATCGTTGCCCGGTACTGGTTCGCCGTATCGACGTACAAAATACCGTTGTTTACTACCGTTCCGACTAACATTAAGAAGCCTAACAGGGAGGTCATGCTGATCGGGCAGTCCACTAACCATAAGAACAGGAAGGAACCGATCAGGGCGAACGGGATCGTCGTCATCACCATGATGGAGAACTTCGGTGACTCGAACTGTGCAGCCATTACAACAAATACAAGGAATACGGCTGTGGCGATCGCCTGTCCCAGGGACGCAAACTCTTCGTTCATCATCTTTGTGGATGTGTTTTCCTGCATGGAGATCGTGCCGGATAAGTACTTATCGATGACCTCCTTCTGGATCTTATCCTTCGTGGTGCTGTCCGCTCCCTCTGTCAGCGTACCGGTGATCGTCACCTGATACTGCTTATCACTCTTTGTGATACTCTGCGGGCTGTCCTTGAAGCCGATATCCGCGATATCCATAAGGGCTACGGATCCGCCGGTCGCTGTCGGAAGAACGATTCCCTGGAGCTTATCGATCGTATCGTACTCATCATCCGCGTACTCAACCTTTACATCGATATCATTTCCGTCAACATTCAGGGTCGTTGCCGTCGTTCCGCTGACCATCATGTATACCTGGGAAGCAACGGCGGTCGGGGAAAGTCCCTCCGCTGCCGCCTTGACCGGATCCACATTGATCTTTACAAGGGGAGCACTGTTTTCAAGGGAAGAGTGGATGTTTGTCGCATCCGGGCGTTTCTGGAGCTCGGAAACGATCTCATCCGATGCTTTCTTTAAGTCATCGTACTGTGTGCTGACAAGAATATATTCGAGATCCTCCGCATTTCCCATGGACATCCCACTACCCAGAGAGCTCTGGCTTTCCAGACTGACCGAACAATCCGACCATTTCTGCATATCGCGTTTCCATTCCTTGAGCACCTGATCCGTCTTTCTGCCTCTGTCATCCTTTAAATATGCCGTCAGGGTCGCTCCGCTTCCGCCCATATTCATGGAAAGTCCGGAACTTCCGTAGGAGAGCATGTAGGAATCAAGATCCGGATCCTGAGTCACATAGTTCTCTGCTCTCTGGAGGATCTTATCGACCTCCTCGATCTTAAGACCCGGCTGGGTCTCAATCGTCACTGCGATCGTTCCCTGATCATCTGCCGGCATAAGCTCTGTCTTTAACTTTGTCGCAAGGAACAGGGAGAAGATCACAAGCACAACGGCGGTTCCCATGACCATCGCTTTTTTCTTTAAAAGCTTCTCCATCAGGGAACGGTATCCATTCTGCAGAGCTCTCATGATGCCGGAGGCCGGGGTATTTTCCTTCTCCTTCGGACGGTAGTACACGTAACAGAGCGGTACAAGCGTCATCGCGGAAATCAGGGACGCAATCATACAGAATACGATTGTGAAGCCTAACGGCTTGAACATCTGTCCGCTCATTCCGGAGATCAGAGCTAACGGGATAAATACGACACAGGTCGTAACGGTACCGCCGATAATGGATTCCAGCACAGCTGCAGTACCATCGATTGCGGCTTTTCTCGTTTCAACAAAGCCACCGCCCTTATCCGTAAAGCGGAAGCAGCTTTCCAGAACTACGATTGAGTTATCAACCATCATTCCGACGCCGAGAACCAGACTCGACAGGGTGATGACGTTTAACGTAAAGCCCATGGTCTTCATGAGGATGAGGGCCGCTAAAATTGATACCGGGATGGAGGTTCCGACGATCAGGGATGCCTTGATATCCCCGAAGAACAGCCAGATGATGAACATCGCAATAATGACTGCCATGATCATGGTCTGGAATACGCTCTTTAAGGAATTGCTGATCTGATCACTGTAATCATTGACAACGACGTACTCCAGAGACGGATCCTGTGCTTTTAACGTTTGCATTGTCTCCTGGACTGCCTTGGAAACGGTAATGTGGTCGCTGTCCTGATTTTTCTTGACACCGATCGTCATCGTGTCTTTGCCGTCGTAACGTCCGATACTGTCCTTTGCCTCAACGGTATTGTAGATATTGGCAACATCTTCCATATAGATGATATTTCCGTTGCCCAGTGTGATCGGGATCTTCTTTAAAAGCTCCATCGTGTCAAAGGATGTTCCGGATGTCACGGAAAGATCCTTGTTTCCGACGGAGGTACTTCCGATCGGCATGGAAAAGTCCGCAGACTTTAAAGCCGCAATGATGGTATTCATGTTCACATGATACTGGCTTAATTTTTCCGGGATCAGCTCCGCCTTGATATAGGCCTCCTGACCACCGGATACGTCGACACTGGCTACGGAAGTCAGTTTTTCGATCTCTGGAACGATATCGTCATTTACATAGTTATAGAGGTTATCCACGCTGTCATTGTTGACCGCGAGGGTGATGGACGGCGTACTGTTGATATCCATCTCGATGATCGTCGGGGTATCGACATCATCCGGGAGATCCGACTTGATCCCATCCAGCTTTTTCTTTAAGTCATCGTAAGCTTTATCGATATCCTGGTCATAGTCATACTGGACCAGGACCATTCCGAAGTTTTCCGAAGACATGCTGGTGACGGAATCGACACCGGAAAGCGTTCCGATCTCATCCTCTATCTTACTGATCACAAGCTGATCCACGTCATCCGGGCTTGCTCCCGGGTAGACCGCGCTGACGATCAGCATCGGCATCTCCATTTCCGGGATCAGCTCAAGCTGGGATGAAAAGATCGAGCTGAGACCGAATACGATCAGGCAGAGCACAACAAGAACAGTTGTGACCGGCCGTTTTAAGACCTTTTTGGTAAGTCCCATGTTCCTTGTGCCTCCTTATTTTGCTGCCGTTTCCGCGGCTTCTGTAGTCTCTTCTGCTGTTGTCTCACTACTGTCTGTATCTCCTTCAGAGCTCTCCTCGCTGTCGGCTTCCGTTTCCTCGCCATCATCACTGCCCTGAATATTCACAGCGGCGCCGTCATAAAGCTCCTTGGACCAGCTTGTGATGACCTCGTCGTCGTAGGAAAGTCCGGAAACGATCTGAATCTTGTCAGAATCGATGAGTCCGTCTTCCACCGGAGTCTTTTTCGCCGTTGATGTCGCGGCATCATATGTATACACGTAAGCGTCTCCATTGCTGTAGTTCACACAGTCTGCCGGAACGACCATGACGTTGTCCGCCTTCTCCGCTGTCACATAAACCTTTACCATCGTTCCGCTGGCAAGTCCGTCCGCGTCCCCCAAGGTCGCTTTCACCTTGAAAAGTCCTGTGGACGCGTCCACCATGCTGCCGATCTCGGAGATCGCGCCGCTGTAATCCGTTCCGTTCTTCTCCACCGTCACAGGATCACCGATATTTAATCCCTTCATGACACGCTCCGACACGTTGAAGGTCAGTGTTTTTCCGCCTGCACCGGATACAACACCTGCGACAGAACCGCCCGCAGACATATCATGCACCTGCACGCCAAACTGCTCTAAGACACCGGCGATCGGCGCGGTAACGACCGTGTTCTCGCTCTGGGTATCATAGTTTAATTTTGCGGAATCATACTGGAGCTTCGCCATGGACAGACCGCTTACCGCCTGCTCGTAGGCCTGAGCGGAAATATCCCCGCTCTCGTAGAGCGCCTTCATCCTGTTTACAGATGTCTGGGCATCATTTAAGGATACCTGAGTCGTATTTAACGTGATCCTTGCCGCGTCTAACTGCTTGTTGTCGATGCGGAACAGCTTCTGTCCCTTCTGTACGGTATCGCCCTGATTTACATAAACCTCCAGTACTTCTCCGCTTCCCTTCGGGATAATGTATACCTGATCTGCCGGTTCCACGGTACCTGTCAGTCCTGTGGAAAGTTCAATATTTCCTGTCTCCGGTGTCTGGACGACGACGGTCGGGTTCGGAACGGCCTCGATCGGCTCTTCTTTTTTCGTAAATCTTGTGAACATCAGGACTCCAAATGCGCCGACGCATACAAGTCCGATTACGATCTTACCTGCTTTCTTCATGGTTCCTCCTCATTTTCTGCAACCTGTTGCTTTTTGATCTCTCCTGCGGATTCTTTTCTTTCTTCCGGTCCGCATGTTCTGTTTCGCGGGCAGCTTTTCTATTCCTTACCGCTGCTCCTCTTCCCTGCTGTCTGATCTATATGCACATATGCCATAGTGGAGCATACGGATATGGCGTTTGTAATACTCAGAAGCTTCCTCTTTCTTCTCCCCGTCACGGAAAAAGCGCTTGAGCGACATCATAAATACAACCATATGCATTTCGATCAGCTCATTTAAAGCCTCCCTGCTGATCGGCTCTTTGTCCTGATCGATATTTTCATATAATAGCTTCATAAAGCTCTGATTCTCCCGGCATACCTGCGGGTCATACTCCGGATCACCCCTGAAAATATCCATGAACTTTGCGCTCTTGATCAGATTCTGAAAAATATTGATCAGACCTGCCCGCTCCATAAGATCCATTCCGCGGTCGAACACACTCTCAAGCATATCCCACAGATCGCCTCCGTTTTCCCGGAGCCGCTCGATATAGTTGTTAAAATGCTGTTCCGCCTGGGCGTAGATCAGCCACTTCAACAGATCCTGCTTATCTTCAAAATATGTATAAAAGCTTCCTCTTGATATATCCGCGTCGTGGACGATCCGGTTGATCGATGCTTCCTCAAGAGGCACTCTCATAAACTCCTTTGCCGCTGCGATCCGAATTGCTTCAATTTTCTCTTTCGGAAGCCGCAGAAACCGCTCGGTCGGCATAATTCCATCTCCCTTCTGTCGAAATCACAAAACGTATTTCTGACATTTCCCTTCTTTTGCAAAAGTGACAACCTGTCAACATTATAGTGACACCCTGTCATTCTGTCAATATCTGTTTTTCCAGTTTATAATGATTTTATATTTTCGTAAGGTTTGCAAAATTTCTGTATAGAAACTCCTGCCTCCGGTCCGATCCCGTCTGTGATTTCCGCTGTTTTGCTCAGCCTACCATGCCCATGTTTCAGAATTGTTTTCCGATTGTTGCAGTTTCATGAATCCTGCAGATTTTCCCGGAAATATCGGATTGTACAGGAATAAATACCAATTCATAGCATGTTTGTAGGAATTGCTTCTTGCATATTTTTCTCAATACAGGTATAATATCATTGCATCACCTAGTAAGCAACTAGGTTTAGTCCCGGCAGACGGAACGTATCCCGGAGATCAGCTCCGGTGCCGGTTCATATCTGTCCGGAAATTGCTGAAACTTACATTTTTACCTTATATAAAATACATGGAGGAATCCGATATGTCAGAACCATTATTAAATGTAAAAAATCTCTCCGTGGATGTGGAAGAAAAATCCATCCTGCACGGAATCAGCTTAACCATCAACAAAGGCGAGACCCATGTTCTCATGGGACCGAACGGCGCCGGAAAATCCACCCTCGGATGTACCTTAATGGGAAACCCGAATTACCACGTCACCGACGGTGAGATCTTCTTTGGCGGCGAGAATATCACAAAAGAGGCAGCTGACAAGCGCGCCCGCCTCGGCATGTTCCTCTCCTTCCAGAATCCGCTGGAGGTTCCGGGGATCTCCCTCTCCAACTTTATCCGCAGCGCCCTCTCCGCGAGGACCGGAAAGAACATCCGTATCTGGGATTTCAATAAAGACCTCCAGAAAGCCATGGAGGTTCTCGACATGGATCCGTCCTACGGCTTCCGTGATCTGAATGTCGGCTTCTCCGGCGGTGAGAAAAAGAAAGCGGAGATCCTGCAGCTTCTTCTCTTAAATCCGTCCTTAGCGATCCTCGATGAGACAGACTCCGGTCTCGATGTCGACGCGGTCCGCACCGTTTCCAAGGGAATCGAGGAGTATCAGAAGAGCAAGGACGGCGCGCTCCTCATCATCACCCACAGCACAAGGATCCTGGAGTCTCTCCATGTGGACAAGACCCATGTTCTCGTAGACGGCCGCCTGGTTGCCGAGGGCGATGGTTCTCTCGTCGATGAGATCAATGAGAACGGCTTCGAGCAGTTTATCGCTTCCGCAAATGAGAAGGGAGAGAACGATTAATGAAGGAAAAGACGTATGTTGAGGACGTTGACCGCAACATGTACGACTTCCGCAATGACGAGAAGGACGCTTACCGTATTAAAAACGGTCTCACCGAGGACATTGTGGAAAAGATCTCCGAGGAGAAACATGACCCGGAGTGGATGCATGATTTCCGGTTAAATTCCTTAAAAGTATATAATGAAATGAAGGTTCCGGACTGGGGCCCGTCCATCGAAGGATTAAACATGGACAACATCGCCACCTACGTCCGTGCCAACACAAAGATGAAAGGGGACTGGTCCGAGGTTCCGGAAGAGATCAAGGACACCTTCGAAAAGCTCGGGATCCCGCAGGCGGAGCGCACCTCCCTCGCAGGCGTGGGTGCCCAGTACGACTCCGAGCTCGTCTACCACAATGTCCGCAAGGAGGTTGAGGAGCAGGGCGTTATCTATACCGATATGGAAAGTGCCCTGACCGGCAAATATGCCGATATGGTAAAGGACCACTTTATGAAACTCGTGACACCCCATGACCATAAATTCGCAGCCCTGCACGGCGCTGTCTGGTCCGGCGGTTCCTTCGTCTATGTTCCGAAGGGAGTTTCCGTCGAGATCCCGCTGCAGTCCTACTTCCGTTTAAACGCCGCAGGTGCCGGACAGTTTGAGCACACTCTGATCATCGTCGATGAGGGCGCGTCCTTACACTTCATCGAGGGATGTTCCGCACCGAAGTACAATGTGGCAAACCTCCATGCCGGCTGTGTCGAGCTTTACATCGGAAAAAACGCAAAGCTCCGCTACTCTACGATCGAGAACTGGTCGAAAAATATGTACAATTTAAACACAAAACGGGCGAAAGTCGAGGAAGGCGGAGTCATCGAGTGGGTATCCGGTTCCTTCGGTTCCCATGTTTCTTACCTCTACCCGATGAGCGTGTTGAACGGTGAGGGCGCAAGATCCGAGTTCACCGGGATCACATTCGCCGGTAAGGGACAGAACCTCGATACCGGATGTAAGGTCGTCCACAACGCACCGAAGACTTCTTCCTATGTAAATACGAGATCAATCTCCAAGGATGGCGGGATCAGCACCTTCCGAAGCTCCGTTGTCGTATCCGCGAAGGCAAAGGGCAGCAAATCTGCTGTCTCCTGCCAGTCCCTGATGCTCGACGATATCTCCCGTTCCGACACCATCCCGGCGATGGATATCCGCACAAAGGACGCCGATGTCGGACACGAGGCAAAGATCGGCCGTATCAGCGATGACGCCGTCTTCTATCTGATGTCCCGCGGTATCTCCGAGGAGGACGCGAGAGCCCTGATCGTCAGCGGCTTCGCCGATAATGTCTCGAAGGAGCTTCCGCTTGAATACGCGGTGGAGATGAACAATCTGATCCATCTGGAAATGAAAGGAAGTATTGGATGATGGAGAACATGAAGATCAACCAGCTCCCTTCAAAGACATGGAACTGGCTGAAAATGAATGAGACTGCGGTCTCCGGGATTTCTGTCTCCGGAGCGCATGAAGGAAACCTTGAGATCCCGGAAGGGATCAAAAAAGCTGTCTGCCCGGCCGGTCTTCCGGACCGTTTTAAGGATGTCGCTGGCGGCATGGGATCCGATATGGATATGCTGGTAAAGGAAAGTTCCGCGGGTGCAGTACTGCTCTCTGCTGACAGCGATGTCTCCGGGGAACCGGCGCGGATCAGATTTGCCTACGGTGCTTTTGAGCACAGCCTGAACACCTTTGGAATTCTGGCAAAAGAAGGAAGCAATATGACCGTTATCATGGATATGGCAGCTGAACGAAACGGCGATCCTGAAGGGACCGGAAGTCCCAGCCCGGTCGGAGAAAATCCTGCTGCCGTCTCCCAGTCTGAACACACCGGACTTTCCGCCGTGCAGACGAAATTGATTCTGGAAAAAGACGCAAAGGTGACTCTCGTCCAGATCATCCGCAACAAAAACGCGAAAACCGTTTTGAATGATATTGGGGCGAAGGTTGCTGATGGCGCGAAACTCTCCGTCATCCACCTGTTCCTTAGCGGTGATAAGGTCTACAACGGCTGTAAAGCTGAACTTATCGGCAAAAAGAGTAATTTTACAGCAGACATCGCCTACACAGTTGCCGATGACTGCGTGCTCGATATGAACTACGTGGCACTCCACGAGGGAAAGAAATCCGTCAGTGAGATCAGGACCGACGGCGTGCTCCATGAAAACGCGAGAAAGCTGTTCCGCGGAACCATCGACTTTAAGAAAGGCGCTGCGGGGGCTGTCGGAAATGAGAAAGAGGATGTTCTTCTTCTCGACGACGATGTGGTCAACCAGACGATCCCGCTGATCCTCTGCGCCGAGGAGGACGTGGAAGGAAACCATGGTGCCACCATCGGAAAGCTGGATGAGGACCTTGTATTCTATCTGGAAAGCCGCGGCATGACCCTCGTCGAGATCTATAAGATGATGGCGAAAGCAAGGATCGACGCGGTTCTCCGTTTCGTACCTGATGAGAAGACGAAGGCAGATGTTGCCTCCTACTTAGAAAGCGAGGGTTCCAATGGATGTAAATAAGATCCGGGAAGATTTCCCGCTGTTAAAAAACCGTGACATTATCTACCTGGACAATGCGGCGACTTCCCAGAAGCCCGCATGTGTCCTGGACGCGGAAAAGCGGTTTTATGAGAAATATAACGCAAACCCGTTCCGCGGTCTCTACGAGTTAAGTGAAGAGGCGACGGAGTGTTATGAGGACGCAAGAAAGACAGTCGCTGACTTCCTTCACGCATCATGTCCTGAGGAGATCGTGTTTACGAGAAACGCCACAGAGAGCCTGAATCTTGCGGCCTACACCCTCTCCGAGTACCTGTTAAAGCCGGGCGATGAGATCATTGTCAGCATCATGGAGCATCACAGCAACATTCTTCCGTGGCAGCAGGCCGCAAAGCGTTACGGCGCGACGGTAAAATATTTAGAATGCGACATGGACGGAACGATCCCGGCTGAGCGTCTGGAGAGCATGATCACGGACCGCACGAAGATCGCCGCGATCACGCAGATCTCCAATGTTCTCGGATGCAGGAATGATTTAAAGACATTCGCTGAGATCTGCCACCGCCACGGTGTGATCTTAGTGGGCGATGGTGCCCAGAGTGTTCCGCATATCGCTGTTGACGTGCAGGATCTGGGTGTGGATTTCCTTTCTTTCTCCGGTCACAAGATGCTGGCTCCAATGGGAATCGGCGCTCTTTACGGAAAGAAAGAGCTTCTTGAGAAGCTTCCGCCCTTCCTCACCGGCGGCGAGATGATCGAATCTGTCACAAGAGAGGGCGCTGTCTGGGCGGAGGTTCCGCATAAGTTCGAGGCGGGAACCGTCAATGCCGGAGGCGCTTACGCGCTGGCTGAGGCAGTCCGCTACATGAAAACTATCGGTTTCGACGCGATCGAGGCACAGGAGAACAGGCTCACGAGAATCGCCTACGAGGGCATGATGAATATTCCCGGAATCCGTGTTCTCGGGAGCAGCGATCCGGACAACCATCATGGAATCCTGTCCTTCGCTGTGGATGGCGTTCACCCCCATGACGTGGCAGAGATCTTAAACGCCGACAATATCTGTGTCCGCGCCGGTCATCACTGCGCACAGCCGCTGTTACAGTACCTTGGAACCGCCTCCACGACGCGTGTGAGCCTCGCGTTCTACAATACAGAGGAGGAGATCCGGGCATTCCTTGAGAGTCTTGGCGGATTAAGGAGAAAAATGGGATATGAGTAATACATTTTATAATGAAATTTTAATTGAACACAATCTTCATCCGACTCACAAGCATGAGCTGCCGGACGCAAACCTCGTCTTAGAGGGCGTAAACCCGAGCTGCGGTGATGATATCTGGCTGAAATTAAAAGTCGAGAACGATGAGATCGTCGACGGAGCTTTCGTCGGAGACGGCTGCGCAATCTCCCAGGCCTCCGCAGATATGATGTTAGATTTGATCATTGGAAAGAAAAAGGATGAGGCGCTGCGCCTCGCGAACCTGTTTCTTGAGATGATCAAAGGCACTGCGAAGGGCGATGAGCTGGAACCTCTGGAGGAAGCTTCCATCTTACAGGATGTGTCCCATATGCCGGCGCGGGTCAAGTGCGCGGTGCTGGGATGGCATACGATGGAGGAGATGTTTAAGAAGGCAGCTGAAGGGAAGATTATACCTGGAATGTCGGTGACGACGGAAAATAAATAAAGACTTGAATTCAATTTCCGAATATGCTACACTATAAATACAAAAGGGAAAGTCAGATCCATGTGGCCTACCCTTCATAGTTTAGTTTGTTACATTGTAACAGCCGTCACTATTGCAGTAGTGGCGGCTATTTTCTTTTCCCGAAGATTGTGTAACACAATCCAACGAGAGCGACAATGAAGATACCTATCTGGATTAAATCCGAATATGTAACGTACATTGGCATCGCCCTCCTTTCTTTCGTCTGGAGGGTTAGTCCCTCCGAAACCGGAGGGCAGGCCGCCTTTCATGTATTCTGCTTTCCCACATCACTATTATATATTGCGAACATTTGTTCGTCATTTCTTAGCTACTATGTGCACCAGCGCCTCGATCGGCCTCCTCAACGACGTCACGACCATGATCCCCGCCGCAAGCGCGATCGCAAGTCCGATCGCCGCCTGCCCCTTTACGATAAACTGCGGCATGTCGCGCCGGAGAGCCGCGTCCATCGCATAGTACAGGGAACCTCCCGGGATCAGCGGGATGACCGTCGGCATCAGGACCGTCGTTGCCGGTGTCTTTAAGATCCTCGCCCAGATCTCCGAGTAGATCGTAATCAGGATCGCCACAACGAAAAATCCCAGATATTCATTATTCACAAAATGTAAAAATACAAGATACACTGCCCAGAAAACTGCCCCGCCGATCGCCGGGATCAAGACTCTGCGCCCGCGGATGTTGTAAATGATCGCAAATCCGAACGACCCGAAAAACGATGCGATGATTGAAAGAACATCCTGACTCATAACATCCCTCCAAGAAGTATTTTAGAAAGAATAAACCCGGCTGCCACACAGATGGCTGTGATCATCGCCTCCGAAAAATGCAGAAGTCCGCTGATCATGTCCCCGCTGATGAAATCCCGGAATGAGTTCGTCATCAGGACTCCCGGGATCAGGAGCATGATATTCCCGATCATGATCATCTCGACATGCTGTCCGATCCCGAGATAGCAGACAAGAATACATGCCATACCTGAGATCAGAGAGCAGAGGATATTGGAGAAGATTGCCTTCAGCTTGATCGCGGAGAGCGCATATAAGGTCACGCGGATCAGCGCCCCGACAAACAGGGACGCAAATCCATCCCACAGATTTCCTCCAAAGAAAATGGCAAACGCCCCGGCTGTCATTGCATAGATCCCGCACTGCACCGCCGGGGAATATGTCGGTCCCTTTAAGATCTTTTCATATTCCTGATCGATCACCGCAAACGACGGCTGCGTCGCGCAGATCCGCCTCGAAAGGTCATTCAGCCGGTCCAGCTTCCACATATCCGTCCCGTAACTTAAAATTCTTCGCGTCTGCGTGATCCACTTCCGCTCCTTCGTCTCCAGCGTCACGATGATACACGACGCGATCGAGAAAATATGGCTCTGCCGGATCCCGTAGGCATTGCAGATCCTCCGGATCGTATCCTCCACACGGCTGATCTCCGCCCCGCTCACGAGGAGCTGCTCCCCGATATTGATCGCGCAGGTCAGGACTTCTTCGCTTGTCATCTCTTCATTCTTTTCAGTTGTCACCTTTTTTCCCCTTTTCCTCTGCTTCGGCGGCCATCGCGCGCTGATAATGCTTTAACGCGTCCCGATAGGCAACGATCAGCGCTTTCCAGGAAGAACCATGATATCGGCGCTGGATCGCCTCCTCGATCACCTTCGCATCCGTTTCCAGGTGCTTATGCAGAAAAAGCTTTCGTATAAAATCATTTGTCAGCTCCAGCGTTCTCGAACAGTCTGTCTGTATGATCTCTCCTGTTGATGGGATCACCTCAAACGCGATAAAAAAGCTTCCATACACCTTTGTGATCGCGTTATCCACATTCGTTCTTGATTCTCCTACAATATAATATGTCTCCTCACCGGTTTCAGCCATTCTGCTCTCCTCTTTTCATCAGCTCGCGCGCGGCTGGGTTCAGTCACGCTCTCATTTCCAATACTTGTCCCACCATATTTCAGCATCATAATATAGGAAATCCATTCTGTCAATCCCTGTACGAATTCCAGTACATCTGCGGCCACTACTATATTGTACGGGGTTTTCAGTTCAGAAAATTCCTGCCCATAAAAAGTAATCACATCTGCTCTCTCGTCCGGACCGGCGGCATGCTCTCCGGAATTTCCGCAATTATTTTTCCACGTCTCCTGTCTTACGCTTCGAAAGATCTGTACTTTTTGTTCTCATTTTTGTATTTTCAGTAATTTTAATATTTTTAACCAAATTTTTATTTTTTTATTGACAAACCATTTCCATCTCATTATAATAAACACAAATGAATACGCAATGTTGCTGCTTCATTCTGCAAATGGCAGTTACCGCTGTCTGGCAAGCAATCTGAAATCCGGCAAAAGCGAGAACCAACGACAAAAGCGAGATCAAACCGCTCTTGTCTTCCTGGTCTGCTTTTGGCGGATTTTTTTTGAGAGGAGGATGAGTATCTATGACTCTGAAAGAAGCTGTCGAACTTCAAAAAGAACCATTTCTTCAATCCCTGGCGGAAAGCATCCGGATCCGCAGTGTGCAGGAACCGCCTGCGGATGGCGCCCCATACGGCCCCAATGTCCGCAAATGCCTTGACCACGCCCTGGCTGTGTCAAAGGGACTCGGTTTCCGCACCACTGATCTTGATCACCAGATGGGATGGTGTGAATTCGGTGAAGGCGATGAGATGATCGCCGTCCTCGGGCATCTCGATGTTGTCCCGGAAGGGGAAGGATGGACCTTCGATCCGTTCGGCGGTGAGATCCGGGACGGAAAGATCTTCGGCCGTGGTTCCATGGATGACAAAGGTCCGACAATGGCCGCCCTTTACGCGATGGCCGCCCTGCGTGACAGCGGTCTCCCCTTAAAACGCCGGATCCGGATCCTCTTCGGAACAAACGAGGAGACCGGAAGCAATGACATGAAATACTACAAGAGCCACGGCGGCGAACTCCCTGTCATGGGATTCACCCCGGATGGAGAATATCCGGTCATCAACGGGGAAAAGGGGATCATCAATGTCAACTATGAAGCAGACTACACCCAGACCGGCGATGTCCGTCTCACAAAGATTTCCGGCGGATCCGCGCCGAATGTAGTCCCGGCCTCCGCCAGAGCAGAGATCACCTGCCCGGACGATATGAAGCCGCAGCTCATGGTCCTCGCCGCCGGATGTGACCGGATCACCTGCACTGAAACTGCAGACGGATTCGAGATCCTCGCAAACGGCGTCAGTGCCCACGGAGCTTCCCCGGAACTCGGGATCAATGCGATCGGCCTCCTGATGGATGCGCTCGGAACACTTCCGCTCGATGAACCGTTACTCGGTTTTGTTCACTTTCTCTCCGATCATGTCGGGCTGGAAAGCGACGGGACCTCCCTCGGGATCGCTCTTTCCGATGAACCGAGCGGAAAACTCACATTCAACCTCGGAACGATCCAGGGCGATGAGACAAGTTTCCTGATCCGCATCAACTATCGCTACCCGGTAACCTTCACCTACGATGACTGTGCTCCGATCTGCGACGCGGCATTCCTGAACGCAGGATTCCTGAAGGTAAATGAAACCCACAAAGCATGTCTCTATCTTCCGGAAGACTGCGAGCTGGTCCAGACTCTTCTGCATGTATACGCAGACGAGACCGGACTTCCTGCGATACCGAAATCCATCGGCGGCGGCACCTACGCGAAAGCGATCCCGAACGTTGTCGCCTTCGGACCGATCTTCCCAGGCGATGAAGTCCGCGAGCACAAGCCGGACGAGTTCATGGAGATCGACCGATTGATGGAAAATGTACATATTTTTGCAGAAGCTCTTTACCGGCTGGTCAGATAGGAGGTGGTTCCATGGAAAAGAAGAAAACATCGATCGTTTTTACCGGAGATATCGGATTTGACCGCTACATGGATCACCGCTGGGAGGATGAACATCTGCTGTCTGCCCCCGTCCTCGATTTTTTCCACAGCGCTGATCACACTGTCGCAAATGTGGAAGGCGCACTGATCGACGCGAAGGATGACGGATCCCGCGGAGTCTTCTTTCACAGCATGAATCCCGCGGCGACGCGCGTCCTGAAAGATATCCATGCGGACATCTGGAGTATCGGGAACAACCACACGATGGATGCCGGGCGGGAAGGTGTTATGAGCACAAAAAAGATCGCCGAAGAAATGGGTTGTCTCACGATGGGGGCCGGAATGAATGACACCGAAGCGTCCGAACCTGTGTATCTCGACGAGGCAGGCGGGATCGGCATGTTCTGTGTCGCCTACCAGGCGGAATGCATCCCGGCAACCGCCACCGAACCCGGTATTTTCCGCTGGGATGACCTCGATCTCATCGCAAAACGAATCGCCGAGATCAAGTCCCGCTGCCGCTGGTGCGTGATCGTCTCCCACGGCGGGGAAGAATTCACAAGTCTTCCAAGTCCCTACACCAGAGACCGCTACCTCAAGTTTCTGGAACTCGGAGCCGATGTGGTCGTCGCCCATCATCCCCATGTCCCGGAAAACTACGAGCTCTTTGACAACGGAAAAGCAATTTTCTATTCACTCGGAAACTTCATTTTTGATACCGACTATCAGCGCGTCCACCTGTATACGGATGTCGGAGTCCTGTTAAAACTGATCTTCACCGAAGAAGCGATCGATTTTGAGGCGATCGGGATCCGGATCATCCGCGGAGACGAGCGGATCGATATCGCCCCACTTCCTGCCATCTTCACAGACATCCCGGCCGCGGAGTATGAACTTCTGGCACCTCTCTCCGCAAAGGCCTTTGTCGCGGAGGACCGCAGGAAAATGATCTATCTGGAGCCGGAGCGCTTTACAGATGCCGCCGAAGATGTCTGGAACGGATATTTCTTCAGCACTGAGCCTGACGGTTACTTCGAGGGCGCCCACATGGATTTCCACATCATCGTCCCGTTTTCGGAGAAAGCGGAGGAAGGTGCATGGAAAAAGAGCACGTTGGAACCGGTAAAGGAATACATTCTTCGCCAGCTCTGATACAACGACAACACAAATAGAAAAAGGAGCGTGATCCTATGTTAACGATTACAAACGGTTTTACTTACATAGCTTTCCTGATGCTGCTCGCAGGCGGTCTTCTCGCACTTGAAAAATACATGAAGTGGAAGATCTTCAACATCGTTCCGCCGCTCGTATGGATCTACATCTTCAACATGTTCTTCTGCACCATCGGTCTCTACAATTCCGATGAGTGTTCCGCAGCCTACAGTGCCTTAAAGAACAACATCCTGTATGCCATGATCTTCGTCATGCTGCTCCGCTGTGATTTCCGCAAGCTCGGAAAACTCGGACCGCGTATGATCTGTATCTTCATGGGCTGTGCCATCACCCTCGGCATCGGATTCTTCGCTCTTTTCCCGCTGTTTGCAAATGCACTCGGCGGTGCTGACAAGACATGGGGCGCAACAGCTGCCCTCTACGCATCCTGGGTCGGCGGCTCTGCAAACATGGCTGCCATGGAGGATGCTCTTCCGGTCGATTCCGGTGCTTACTCCTGCGCTCTGGCTCTCGATACTGCCTGCTACTCCCTCTGGATCGCACTTCTGCTCTTTGCTGTAAAATATGCCCAGAAGTGGAACAAGGCCTGCAAGGCTGATACTTCCAAACTCGACGCTGTCGCTGCAGCTGCAAACGAGGAAGTTGCAAAAGAGACAAACGTAAAACCGAATGCTGCAGACTGGATCTTCCTGATTGGTCTCACCCTCGTTGTATCTGCAGTCTCCCAGTACATCGGCGTTCAGATGAATGGATTTTTCAAGGGTGTCGGACTTTCCTTCTTTGATAAAGGTACCTGCACGACCGTATTTGTAACGATCCTCGGACTGATCTGCGCAATGACTCCGCTCGGAAAACTTCCGGCAGTTACAGAGCTCTCCAGCGTTTATCTCTATGCGGTTGTCTCCCTCATCGCATCCACAGCAACCCTGATCGACCTCTTATCTGCTCCGATGTGGGTTGTCTATGGGCTCGGAATCCTTCTTGTCCATGTTGTGCTGATGTTCATCCTCTCCAAGATCTTCCACTGGGATCTCTGCATGGATTCCACTGCTTCCGTTGCCTGCATCGGCGGATCTGCTTCCGCTCCGATCATCGCAACCGCTTATGACGGTTCCTTCGCAGGTATCGGTGTTTTAATGGGAGTTCTCGGTGCCGCCATCGGAAACTTCATGGGACTCGGAATGGGCGCTCTATTGAAGCTGTTTGTCTGATCGTGAGTACATTTCATGAGTCTGCTATTTTATGGCTGCTCACGATGACAGGGAACTGTGTTTCCCTACATTGTCCCTTCATCTGTGAGTGATCCAATTCTGGCGTCCCCATTCTTTCCCTGTTAGAATGGGGACGCCATTTTATCTCCGGCAGTAAATTGTACCGGTCAGAACAACTCACGGGATCACACACCGAGTTTCACATATCTTCGCCTTGAATTAACACAGGAGGAATCTTTTATGATCGAAAACAATCTTCTTTCTTATCTGAATATCGGACTCCCGGAAGATATTCTCCGCATGAAGCTTCACGGAGACTTTGACGGTGCAGTACGACTCATCGACCGGAAGCTCTCCGATCCGGCGCTTCCGGATCCGCTCCGTTACTGCCTGATGGCAGAACGGGAAATGATCCTTCGCATGCCTTCCGATTATCCTTTTACCCGCGAAGATGCACTCAAAAAGATCCGGACCCGGATCCCGGACTTTACGGAAGACGAATTTGACCACTACCTCTCCATCGGGCAGATCCGCTGGATCTATGTAAACGGCGAAATGCGGATCTTTGACCGCTTTTTTGAGAGCATGTGCAAATCCATGCCTGACTTCCGGAAACGGACCGCTGTCACTCTTGACGGTTCTGAGAGTGCCGGAAAAGGAAGCCGCGGAGATCTCCGCTTAAACCGTGCAATGGAGATCATGAAAGAAAAAGGCTCTCTTTCAAACAGGATCCGGATCCGCGCATCTGTCAAAGTGAAAGATTCCGCATTCACTCCCGAAATGTTCGTTCGCGTCCATCTCCCGATCCCCGCCGCCTGCGACCAGCAGAGCGATATCCGGATCGAATCCGTTTTTCCTGAAAACGCAAAGATCGCACCGGAAGACGCACCGCAGCGCACTATATGCTGGGAAGAGACTCTGAAAGAAAATCATGAATTTTCCGTCCAGTATTCGTATGTGCATACAGCGGTGTGGCATGATACAGAAAGTGCGTTAAAGAAATCTGATGCATGCAAAACATTTGGTACGGAAGTGAACCCTGGAACGGTATCTCAGGAGCAAACTCTGTCTGCCGGTTTGAATCACAAGGCCGCAGAGACTGTCCAGCTGTATGCTCATTCCAGTAATGAATCCAGTTCTTCGTCTCTGCGTGAATTTGAGGTGGGCGTATCTGATGATCTCGCTGAACTTGCCCCGCACATCGTCTTCACTCCGTACATCCGTGCACTCGCCGCAGAACTCTCGAAAGGCTGTGAGACTCCACTCGAAAAAGCCAGAAACTTTTACGACTTCATCACCCTGAACTTCAAATACACCTACATGCCGGCCTACTTCTCCCTGGAGGATATTCCGGGGAACTGCGCCAGAACCTTCACGGGGGACTGCGGAGTCTTCGCACTTCTTTTTATCACCCTGTGCCGCTGCGCCGGAATCCCCGCCCAGTGGCAGAGCGGACTCGCCGCAGAGCCGGACTTCATCGGCGGTCATGACTGGGTTCGCTTCTACGCCGCCCCGTTCGGCTGGATCTACGCGGATCCCTCTTACGGGATTGGAGCTGTCCGCGCCGAGAACGAGGAACGCCGCCGCTTCTATTTCGGAAACCTTGACCCATACCGCATGGTCGCCAACCGCGCCTTTCAGGCACCTTTTACCGTCGAAAAGAAATACTGGCGCACCGATCCCTACGATAACCAGTTAGGCGAGATCGAAACCGCAGAGCGCGGACTGATGTATGAGGAATTTGAGCGCAGGAAAGAAGCCCTGATGTGTGAAGAGATCGAAGAGAACTGATTAAAATGTCGCCATATTCATGAAAATATGCAACCGCTATTCCAAGTAGGTATTTTCGGCACCGAAAATACCATAATATAATGTCCTGGATACGGATTTTGCCGATTTAGGATGCGAAGCATCGGCAAAATCCCGTTACTGTTTACGCAAAGCGTAAGCAGTAACGCCGGGGTTGTCGGTGACAACTGAAGGGAAATAGTACTTGAATTCACTTTTCGAATATGATAGACTATAGATACAAAAAGGGAAAGTCAGATACACACGGCCTACCCTTTATAACTAGCTTGTTACAATGTAACAGCCGTCACTATTGGGGTAGTGGCGGCTATTTTCTTTTCCCGAAAATTGTGTAACACAATCCTACGAGAGCTACAATGAAGATACCTATCTGGATCAAGTCCGAATATGTAACATACATTGGCATCGCCCTCCTTTCTTTCGTCCGGAGGGGGAAGCCCCTCCTTTTATGGAGGGCAGGCCGCCTTTTATGTATTCTGCTTTCCCATAAATTCATTATATATTGCAAACATTTGTTCGTCAATATTTTTTCTTAGCTACTATGTGCACCAGCGCCTCGATCGGCCGCCTCAATGACGTAACGATCATGATTCCGGCCACAAGCGCGACCGCAAGCCCGATGGCTTTCTGGGCCTTCAGGATGAACTCCGGAGCATCATGGCGGAGCGCCGCGTCCATCGCATAGTACAGGGATCCTCCCGGAATCAGTGGGATGACCGTCGGCATCAAAATCGTCGTCGCCGGTGTCTTCAGAACTCTCGCCCAGATCTCCGAGTAGATCGTGATCAAAATCGCAACCACGAAAAATCCCAGATATTCATTATCCACAAAATGCAGAAACGCCAGATAAACTGCCCAGAAGACAGCGCCGCCGATAGACGGGATCCAGAGCCTCTGCCCCCGTCATCGGGTCCGCCGCCTGTGCGCCTGTTTTCTGGTCTGTCTGCACCTTTTTCACCTTTTCCATTCAAATGTTTTCCTGGAAATCATGGTTCCATTCCCTGACTTTTATTATACGGGGCGGGGATTTCTTTTACAAGTGGCAAGCGCCTGCTCGATCAGGGCATTAAGCGCCTTCGTCTGCTCCGGGGATGTGACCGCGCCTACGATCGGCTGTCCCACGATGTTCCCGTTCTGATCAACAACATAGGTCGTTGGGAATGCATACAGTCCGGCGGTAAAACGGCCGGCATCGCTGTCGGAGTCAAACCAGAGATTCTGATAGGATGCTCCCTTTTTTGACAGGATCTCCTTCGCCTCGGCAATCGCACCCTCATCGCCGTCCAGCGTAAATGCATTGATTCCTACGACCGCACCGCCCTTTTGCGCCAGCTCCTGATTCAGCGCATCCAGATCCGCAAGCTCTCCGACACAGGGCTTGCAGGTCGTAAACCAGAAATTCACGACGGTTACGGTATTGCCGGAAAAGAGTTCACTGCTGTTTACCTCCTTGCCATCGAGATCCTTTCCCTGAAAGTCCGGGAACTTTTCCTGACCGCTCTCAGCATTTCCTGCCGCAGCACTCTCACCTTCCCCCGGCATCTTGACGCAATCCGGATATTTCTCCTCCAGAGCCATCAGTTTTTCCTCGATCTCCCGGATCTGTCCGGCTCCGTCATTCAGAATTTTCAACTCATCTGCTGTAAATTGATCCTTTGCAGCTTCGATCGCCTTCCGAAGAAAATCGCCGTAATTATTATTGTCTCCGCTTACCACCTGGTCCTTATCGATCGTCAGGAACAGCTTTTCCCAGAGCTCTGCATTGGCTGACTGGATGTCCTCCTCCTTCTGCATCAGCTTTTGATACAGGTCTGCTGCTTCTTTGTCATCTCCCGGCTCCGCGGACAGTGACGTTCCGCTCTCTGACGTCTGCCCGGAGGCAGTTTCCTTGTTATTCTTTGCTCCCCCGCACGCTGTGAGGCCAAATGCCAACACAACGATGAGCAGGATCGCTGTCATATTTGATCGTTTCATTTCTTTTCTCCATTTCTATTTGAGTCGGACGCAAAGCCGTAGCAAAAGCTGACGGCATCCGTGGGACAGGCATTGATACACTTCCCGCACCGGATACATTCCGTGTGATTGGGTGAGCTTGTGACATCGACATCCATCTGACAGACTCTTCTGCATGCTCCGCAGGAGATGCATCTGTGTTCATCCACTTTGATCCCAAGCAGGGATACCTTGTTCATCAGCGCATAAAACGCACCGAGGGGACAGAGCCATTTGCAGAACGGCCGATAAAACAGCACACTTAGAACGAAAACTCCGATCAGGATCATAAGCTTTCCGGTAAACAGCTGTCCCAATGCCGACCGGATCCCCGGATTAACGGCTGACAAAGGAATTGCCCCCTCTAAAACTCCCTGCGGGCAGAGATACTTGCAAAAGAATGGGTCACCCATTCCCACATCATTTACAACAAGCGCCGGCAGTGCGATCACGGTAAAAAACAGCACGGCATATTTAAGATAAGTCAGAGGCTTAAGCCTTTCCGTGGACAGCTTTTTTCCCGGAATTTTGTGAAGAAGATCCTGCAGCCAGCCAAAGGGGCACAAAAATCCGCATATAAAGCGCCCTAAAAGGACACCAACCAGGATCAGAAATCCTGTTATATAATAGGAAAAGCTGAATTTCGATGAGCCGACCACCGCCTGAAAGGAACCGATCGGACATGCCCCGGCTGCCGCCGGACAGGAATAGCAGTTCAGCCCCGGCACGCAGACTGCCTTTTCCTTTCCCTGATAGATCCCGCCTTTGAAAAAATTCGGCAGGTGAGGGTTCGTAAGAAGCGCCGCCGCTGCCTGGATCCAGCCGCGAAACCGGCTCAGTATCTTTGATATGATATGTTTTCTGTTATCCAATTCCTACACACTCCAAACACAGCCTGATCGCCTTACTTAACACGGTATCCGCCTCTCCTCGCATCACGCCGACGCACAGCATGACTATACCGGCAATCAGCAGAGCGCCCTGAAATAATGCCTTTTTTGTTCGCAACAACCTAGTCTCTCCTTCTTGTTTGATATCCTATTACAGGTAAATTCACTCATATTGTTTCCTTAAACTATCCATTCCTCTTATCCCTCGATTTCTCAATGCAATTATATCGGAGAACCCGGTAGTTTGTAAAGCGATACGAAACTTTTCATATGCAAAATTTCCTGTAAAGAAACTTTCCCGATTTGCAGACCTCATTTTCTGATCGTCATCGGTTGTCGGTGAGCTGGAGCGTCCTTCTTTTCGTCAGATCCTTTGTTGACCTTTCTTCTCCGGTTCGCTACAATAGTAATCAGAAATATCCTTCAGGAGGAATGTAAACATGAACTCTCATATGAATTTTATCAAAGAGCAGTTATACACCTTAACTTCTATCCCGAGTCCGTCCAGCTTTACAGCAAAAGTGACTGATTACCTGTTGTCCGAATTATCTTCTCTGGGGTATTCCCCGGAGCGCAGCAATAAGGGGAACGTATTCGTTACCCTGGGTGGTTCCGGCTCTCCTCTGGTACTGGCAGCCCATGTTGATACATTGGGGGCTATGGTTCGCTCCATCAAGGAAAACGGACGTCTGCGGCCCACAACCATCGGAGGTCATCAGTGGTCCACAGCGGACGGCGAGAACTGCACCATTCACACTCGTGATGGCAGAGTTTACACCGGTGTAGTACTGAACAAGGAGCCTTCTTCCCACGTGGCTGATCAGAAAACCGAGCTGATCGAAGAAAATATGGAGATCCTGCTGGATGAAAATGTCACTTCCGATCAGGATACTCTGGCACTTGGGATCCAGACCGGTGACATCATCGCCATGGACCCACGCACGGTTGTGACAGAAAGCGGATACATCAAGAGCCGTTTTCTGGATGACAAGCTTTCTGCCGCTATCCTGCTGGGTCTCGCCAGAGCCGTACGTGAAGATGCCTGGAAGCTGAACCGCAAGGTTTCTTTATTATTTACAGTATATGAAGAAGTAGGGCACGGCGGAAGTGTCGTACCGGATGATACAGAGGAGATGATTTCTGTCGATATGGGCTGTGTCGGCAGCGACCTTGGCTGCACCGAACGGATGGTTTCGATCTGTGCCAAAGATTCCGGTGGTCCTTATAACTATGATCTGATCACGGCTCTTTCCAACCTTGCAAAGGAGAAGAAGCTGGATTATGCCATTGATGTTTATCCGCATTATGGCTCCGATGTGGAGACTACCCTGCGCGCCGGATATGATATCCGTCACGGTCTCATCGGTCCTGGAGTCTATGCTTCCCATAATTACGAACGCTCCCATATGGACGGAGTTCACAATACCTTTGAGCTGTTGAAGGCTTATATCACAAGATAGCTTCTTTGTAACTGTGAACAGATCTGTACACTTGCAATCGTAAACAATTACTCAAAGGTTCTATCGCTGATGATGTTAAACAAAAGATTTTCGATATTGCTAATACTTATGGCTACGAAATTATTGCTATAGAAACCGACAAAGACCATATACATTTCTTATTAAGTTACGATACAACAGATAGGGTTTGCGATATTGTCAAAATTGTAAATCAAGAAACAACGTATTATTTATGGCACAAATATGGTTCGCTTCTGTCTAAACAGTATTGGAAGAAAAAGATATTTGGGTCAGACGGATATTTTGCTTGTAGCATCGGAGAAGTATCGTCAGCTACCATACAAAAATATATTGAGAGTCAGGGGTAATGACTAAAGATTTACAAGGCTCCTCCCACCACCTGAAGGTAGTGGGAGGAGCCTATAGCAAACGGCTGGCAGTGGTAGTTAAACCGGAAATGTACTCAGATATAACCGGAAGGTGTGATCAGCTCCAAGCAGAATCAATTCTTCTCATATTTCTCAATCCTGCATTGCTCCCAGATAAGCAATAGTGATTATGCTGCTCAACGAATTTTCATCGTTATACTGGATCATTGATGCATACTGTGAATGAAACTTATCGATTTCAGCAGCAACCTGTTTTTCATCCATTGACAGTGTAGCTGTAAGAAGTTTTCTCGATTCTTGCTGAAATGCAATCAGTTCATCCCAATTACTGCTTCTCACAGCTGTGATTAGTTCCTGTCTGATCTCCTCATTCGGAACAAATGCTGATTCACTATCCTCATTGTATCCTAGATAACCAAGGTGAATCAAGTAGGTGATCACATCGTCACGATTTTGTATCTTAGCCGGATCATTTTTGAAAGTTGCTGTATCAACTTTAACTTCTGAACCTGAAAGCATCTCGATAATCGCATTCCTCAGCCCATCATAATTCATGCAGATGAGTGGTACAACTACCTCATACGAACCGGTCTCAGACCAATAGCTTCTAAATCGTCCTTTTGTCATTACACTTACAACAGCTTTGGGATTATACACTTGATATCCATCAAGCAGATACCCATCATACCATTTTTTGACTTTATCAAAATCCCTGTTGTATTTTTCACAGAGTCCTTTTACCTCATTTTCGGTAAAACCGATGTATGGAGCCAATTCATCTGCCTGCAGCATTGTAAACTCATCCAGGTTATTTACTGCGGACTGGGCCCTTTCTTTCTTAATCGGCAGAATTCCCGTAAGATATGCCAGCTGGATGTACTTCGTTGGTTCTACACCTTTAAACATTCCCCTTAAAAAATTAAGGTATTCATCCTGAACGTTTTCTATAATTGCTCCATCTCGGATAATAACATCCCATTCATCTATGATAACAACAAATTTCTGTCCAGTACATTCCTTTACCCGTGAAAGCGCATCCGGAAGAGTCACTACCTCTTGTGGCAGCGCATCTGGATAAATGCCACGAAGTTCATCCAGAACACTTTTTGTTATAAAAGAGACCACTTTATCCGCATCATCACAGTTTGCTAAAAACCACTGAATATCAATATGGATCACATCGTATTTATTAAGATGCTTCTTGAAATCGGCATCTTTGCTTATCCTCAATCCTGAAAACATCTGCTCGGAATCCGTACCCTTGCTGTAATATGCCGCCAGCATGTTTGCTGCATAAGACTTTCCGAACCGGCGCGGCCGACTATTGCAGATATAGGCATTCGTTGTATCGAGAACACTATTTGTATACTCGATCAAGCCAGTCTTATCCACATATATTCTGGAGTTAAGAGCAACCTGAAACGCACTGCTGTCTGGGTTTACAAATCTTCCCATGCTTCCGGCCACCTTTCTTTGTAAATGCTTTAAAGATAGCTCTTCCGTTCATTCTGGTCAAAAATTCTAACCAGATTTTCTATCTTTTGGTTTAGATAATACATTGTACTGATCTCCTTTATATGTTACTTTCTATTCCTTATAGACCACACAAAAGCTTTCTGACGATTACCCCAAACGTATTTCTGCCATAATAGTTTTAGCGATGGCTTATCTGCCCATTTTCTGTTAATATCTTCAATATCCATTTCACTTTTCAGATCCTGCATAAATTGTTCTCGCTTAGGGTTCATTTCAATATGTTTACGCATTGGACCTTGATACCTTAAAGCATCTTCAAATCTCAACTCATGCCCATACATCGAACCTTCAGCTTTTTTCAATACAGATTTTCCCTTTTCAGTATTTGCAATTGCCAGAGAAGAACCACCATTTTTACCATATAATTCCATACAATAAATATGTACTCCCCATAGGTCGCCGAGAGATATATCGGCTGTCCGTTCCGTTGTCGCAAAGAGGCATTCATAGCATGAAGGTCGGCTCATAAGATGCTTCAACCAAATATACCAAAATGGGTTAAACCAACGGTCTTTTTCAATTACTTTTTTCTTATTATCGTTCATCATAACTGTGGTCCTCATTATCTCAAAGTCCCATTTGTGATGTCCGAGAAAAGAGTGGCCCTTATACCTGTAGTCAATGCTTTCGATTAAAGCACCGAATTTCTTTTTTAGTGATTGCTCATATTTCCGAATATAAAGGGGACTCGGGACGCCTTCGCAAATAACCTCCACGGTTAATAAGTTATCCTGATTCGTATTACGCAAAAACGCCTTTAATCCAGAAATTTGACATGGCGTTCCAGAAAAAAGCACTTTCTTTCCGGAATTCAAAAAATCTTTAGCCTGCTGATATGATTTACCCATTTTGCTTTGGGAATATTTTGATTTTCTAAACTTAGCCAAATTTTTCTTGTCGGTAATATAACTGTGCCAAACTAAAAGCCCCTTACTTTCTGCACCAAAAATCACATAATTGTCATCGCAAAAAGTATCGACAATAGCTGAAAATGCACCGCCGCTAGTGCTTTCAAAACGTACTTCTTCATCTTTGATATATCCACCAAAAACATACTTGTCCTTGCCATATCGCACTGGCATATTCTCATAAAGACAGACTTGGTGGCACAAATTACATTTTACACACAAGTCTTTATTAAGAATCGGATAACGAAATCCTTCATCGTCCTCTTCCATCTTCAATGCACTTTTAGGGCAAATCTGAACACAGGCTTCACAGCCGTAACACTTTCCCTTATCTTTGTCTATCAAGTATCCCGCCATATCTCACACCACCATTAAAAGCAGGAAGTCAATTCCATGTGCAAGAACTCAAGAGATTTTTTTCTAGCTTCTGCTATGCGACTATGAACTACTTCATAATTTATATCGTTCAAATTACCCTTGTCTTCCGCTCCACTTACCAGCAAATGGTCAGTCAAGCCAAACAGGGCAAGAAGCTCTTTTATTTTAGTATCACACAGTTCTCTGGAGAATACGTAGAACGGCTTACTGTATTGAACAGCAAATATCGCTCCATGGAACGAATTTGTCACAACACATTCTGCATATTTCGTAAGGGACAAAAACTCTTCAACCCCTGCCTCATAGAACATTCGGCGATTAGTTTTTTCAGCATTTTTTGCGCGCAAACTAATTTCAACGATCTTCCAGCCATTTTCTGCTGCAAGCTTCTCTGCATAAGCCTCCATATGAGGATTATATCTACGCGAATAAAGTAACAGATACTTCTCATTTTCCAGCCGTTCGTCCGCTATTTTGTCGTACTCATTACTTGTCAGCAATAATGTTGGATCAATTACCCTTTGAACTGGAACATCTACATGAGAAGCGACATATGGTATCATTTGATTTTCTCTTAAGCCAATCGCATTAAAATTTTTCAGCCTTTCGTTCAACTTTTGATAATCGTCCTGATCAAAATGTGAATCTGCAAAACTTGCGGCATACGCAACGCTATTCTTTTTCATACAATCATAATTTGCGAAATATCCATCATCGAAGCCTCCAAACTCATCAATGCAAAAGATCGTATCACTTCCACATACGAAGCCTGTAATGTTTTCATCCATAGAAATATCATTAAAATTTTGAGCCGTGTATTTCTTACACGTGCGTTCAAAACGCTTATGATAGAATTTATCAAACTTATAATAATTTTCCTGAATAGCGGGCAGTGTAAGCTCACACATCTTACGAGATTCCTCATCTTTATCCCACATATTGGCAACTGGATTCAATGGGTCTTTATCAGCTAAAACCTCAGGGCAATAATCAACAAGGACAGGCTCAACTATATTCCCAGCAATCTTTTTTATAGACTGACAAAGTGCCCATGATTGAAGTGCAGAGCCATAATTTGTGAAGTTACAATAGATGTTATAACTAACTATTCCAATTCTTTTTTTCATGTTTTATTTGTCTCCTTTTAAATTTTAAAATCACACACAAAGTGGTGAGGAACTTGTTCTTTTTTTTGGGGGGGAGTTCCATGTAATTACCATACTGCTGTTCCAACAGCTCTTTGCATTTTCTTATTGCCATAAAGTTCTTTCCGGCAAATTCCAATATGTACTCTATGATGATAAGAAAAAACTCACTACTTTGCAAGCTAATCCGTATAAAAACTTCATCTAAATTTCTCTTTGACACCTTTATGGCTCAGTTCCGCCCGGAATGGAGACCTGTCCTGCGTATCCCTTGGAATCCTTTTGTTGCATACCCATGTCCGTGATGGGGCTAGCAAAGGCAAGCCAGAGTCCAGACAATGGCTAGATGGCTGTTTTTATAACCGGATTACCAGAAAAGTCCGTAAGGACTCCACAGTTACGATTGATGGCGTCTGCTATGATGTTCCCATGCAATTCATCTCCGCAAAGGTCGATATCCGTTTCCAGCCAGATGACATATCTTCTGCATTTATTCTGTTTGATGATCAGAAGTTCCCGATTCGCCAGACCAATCGCAACGAAAATTATCCCCGCTCAAAAAAATAAAATATCCGCTTCACAAATTAATCTCTTTTCAAAGAGGTGGTTATTAATTGATATTCATTTAATGTTTTCAGATACTCCATGAACTTTTCCTTATTTTCAATAGCTGTTGTTGTTGGTCTACCCAGATTTTGTCTTGATCCAATAGCACACTTCACCTCTATTAAACTCAACTTTTTTCGTTTTCTTGCTTTCTTAAGTTCTCTTTCCAAATCATCAAATGTATCAACACAAACTGCATGTGGATAACCACAGGCTTTCGCAACTTTTGTAAAATTAACAGAAGCCGCTGTTGGCATGCCTCCAACTGTTTCATGCGCTTCATTGTTAATGATTACATGGATCATATTTGCGGGGGCAGTAGAACCTATTATCGCCATAGCTCCCATATGCATAAGAGCTGAACCATCACCATCAATACACCATATCTTTGTATCTGGCTCATTTAGTGCTATACCCAGGGCAATAGAAGACGTATGCCCCATTGATCCTACTGTCAGAAAATCATACTGGTGCCCCTGTTCATTTGCTGTCCTTATTTCAAAAAGTTCTCTCGATGCCTTCCCGGTAGTTGAAATAATTGGATCTTTTTTAGAATTTTTTACAATAAGCCGAATAACATCTTCTCGCAGCATTTTGTTATGATTTTTGTATGAAATCTTTGTATCCGTAGAAATAGCTCCTTTACTGACTACAAAAGCTACATCTTTTCCAACTGCCAATTTTTTCCTAAAGCATTCCATCTGCTGCTCTACTTCTTTATCCGTTGTTTCTTTGCGGATTACAAAAGCTTCTATCCCCATATCTTCGAGAAGTTTTAAAGTAATCTCTCCCTGATAAATATGCTGAGGTTCATCATGTATTCCCGGTTCACCTCTCCAGCCTATAATAAATATCATGGGTATCGCATAGACCTTATCATTTAACAACGATGCAACAGGATTAATAATATTTCCTTCTCCTGAATTCTGCATGTATACTACAGGTATCTTACCTGTGGACAGATAGTAACCAGCTGCTAAAGCTGTACAATTTCCTTCATTTGCCGCTATTATATGATGGTTCTCATTGATTCCATATGTTGCCATCAGGTAATCACAAAGTGCTTTTAATTGTGAATCCGGCACGCCTGTATAAAAATCTGATCCTATAATCTGTACTAGCTTTTCTGCTTTCATAAGCTCTTTGCACTCCTTACTCTCTTTCCACACTTGTTATAGTGTATCGATTAATGTAATAATATCCTTAATCGGAAGTAGTCGGTCATCCACTTCTTTCGCTCTATGATATTTCAATATTTCTCTTGCTGTATCCTGCATGGCAGGAAATGCACTGCGAGTCAACTGATTCGCATAAATCACAAGGTTCACCCCATGAACTGCCAGTTCCTCTTCCGTAATCGTATTGAAAGAGGAGGGAACCACTACTAAAGGTGTTTCCGTATTTACCATCCTGAACTTATCACAAAATTCCAGTATCTCCGCTGGATCTTTTTTTCTGCTATGAATCATAATTCCATCTGCACCTGCTTTAACAAAAGCAGTTGCACGCTTTAAAGCATCTTCCATTCCGCGTTCCAGAATAAGACTTTCAATTCTTGCAATGATCATGAAATCATCTGTAAGCTGGGCATTTTTTCCTGCGCGTATCTTCTGGCTGAAATGTTCTATACTATCCTGGGTCTGTGCCACATCTGTCCCAAACAGCGAATTTTTCTTAAGCCCCGTTTTATCTTCAATGATCACAGCTGAAACTCCCATTTTCTCAAGAGACCTCACTGTATATACAAAATGTTCTGTCAGCCCACCTGTATCTCCATCAAAAATGATAGGTTTTGTTGTTACCTCTGTAACATCATCAATTGTTCTAAACCGGCTTGTCATATCAACAAGCTCAATATCAGGTTTCCCTTTAGCTGTGGAATCACAAAGAGAAGAAATCCACATTGCATCAAATTGATCCAATCTGCCATTATGCTCAACCACCGTTTTCTCTGCAATAAGACCTGTAATTCCATTATGAACTTCCAGTGCCTTTACAATCGGTCTAATGCCAAGTAACTGCTTTAATCGCTTCCGTCTGTACTCTGGCATAGCAAGTCTCGCCCTCATTTTCCTACTGAGTTCTTTAATCTGTGGATCATATGTATATGGAATATCAATGATCTTACCACCGTAAGCTTCCACTGCTTTTTTTGCATTTTCGCGGATTGCTTTCATAGGTCCTTTACACCAATTATCTCCATGTATAACATAATCCGGCTTTATTTTCCTAATGACCGTATCATACATAATTGAATCCTGTTCGACTACTTCTGACACACCAGTAATTTCTTGCACCATTTTTTTTCTTTCATAAAAAGAAATTGTGGGAAAACGGTCAAACTGTACTAATGCCTTATCTGTCATAACACCAACCACTACGTCTCCATATTTTTGTGCCTCATGGATGATATTTAAATGCCCTGCATGGATCACATCTGTTGTAAAGCATGTATATACAATGCCCATATTTGAATCTCCTCTAATTTGTTCGTTTTATTTGTTTTTTTCTATTATTTCCCTGATAATAAACTCTGCTGTATTATCTATTTCATCAAAAGAAACCTGTTTTGTAAGATTCACGTCAAAAACTTTTTTTACTTTTTGTAACAATTCATTTGTATAAACAAGAACACCATCCTGGACATTCTCTATTCCGTCTAAATAAATAGATTCTTTGTTTTTTTTCCTCATTTCTTCCAAAGAAAAAACAGTTTCATCTATATACGCTCGTGGAGATTCACCACTTCCATCAATAATAACCGGGTATCCACCTATCTCACCAAATACCCCAGGACAATGAAGTTTTGTCTTTTTTCCAGTTCTTACCGCCCCAAGGATTGCCTGAATAATTTCAAAATTACTAGAAGCATTCATCATATTTCTTTTAGCATCAACTGGCATAGGGATATTGCAATTGGATATGATTTTATCAATCCCCAAAGGTAGTGGACTGTCATGGTATCTCATGTCGATCAGCATTGGAACTCCCTCTGTATGACCTTCTTTACTAATACATACATCATGAAAATGGGCAACTGCAAATGTAATATCTATATTCCAAAAGTCTCTAATCGAGAGAATATTGCCTGCCGCAAGCTTAAATCGGTATACCAGATGATTGATGTTACCACTTCCAAAGTCCGGATATGCCTTACCTGCCGATTTCAACCATGGTATCACCACATCTGAATAAGATGTATTAATAACAATCGCATCTGAACCAGTTCTTTCATAAGCCTCCATGATATTTTTTGTATATCGTATAGATAAAGGAGACCAGATTCCATAAGCCCGCACTGTTTTCCACGAAATGCTTCCATATTTCAACCCTGAGTAAGCACGGCTGCTATTGACAATGATATCCGGTACAAAACACTCTATAGCATGCTCAATCGTTTTTATATCGTTTAAATCAACAGTAGCATTTATTTTTACCTGACATTTGTTTTGTCCTCTGATCAACGACGCAACCTTAACGATATTTACATCCGAGTTCATTTTTTCTTCATTTCTTCCAACCACGCAGATTTCCATATTCTCATCCGCCATAGAAACCAGATAATCCAGCAAATAATTTCCTACACTTCCCAGGCCAATGATCATAATTCTGACTTTCCTGTTTTTCAATTCATTTTTCAATTTTTCCAGCTTTTCATTGATTGTTTTCATCTTTTAATACTCCTGAATTTGGTTGAAGTCATCTAATGTATTGCAGTTAACCCAATTTCCCAAGGTAATCAGTTCATACTTGTCTCTCCCAATAGTACGAAAATATTTTTCAACAAAAATCAGATTAGTTCCTTTCCATTCTTCTTTATCTATTTTGCTAAATACTTTTTTTGCTATTTCTTTATCTGAAAATTTCCAGACCTGTCCAGAATTATAAATCGCAAAAAAGGGCTCTTTTATGAGTAATTCATTGTGTCCTGTATCATATATGTATCGGATTTCACCAGCAATATCAAAATACAGCGCAACTGATTTGTCTGCTAGGATTGGATTTCTATTAACAGTAACCACACTTTTATCGGCACTACACACCCTTTGGTAATCGTCTTCATTAAAATATAAATCTCCTTCTGCAAAAACGATCTCATCTGCCCCTGTTTCAAAGGCTTTTTGCAGTCCTAAATAAAGACTATATCCTGAACCATAGGTTGAATAATATGGATTTTCAATCAAAAGAATCCTATCTGAAAACTTTTTAAATGATGCCCTGATTGTTTCGCATAACTCTTTATATCTGTATCCACCCACTATAATAAAATAGTCAAATTCTCTGCTGCGTTCTAACAAAATATACAACAAGCTGTCTTTTAATGACTTATTATGATATAAACACTTAATGACCGGCTTACCTACTGACCGGCTGAATCGTGTAGACATGCCCGCCACCGTTATGATTAAAACTTTCATTTGTTTAATTCCTTTACACACTCTTCAATACCTTGTTCAAGTGTTACTTTCGGCATCCATCCGGTTCTTTCCCGGATTTTATCTGTATTTAACAGTCTCCTTTCCGGATCTGACTTTCTAAATCCTGTAAATACAATCTGTGGATCTTTCTTCCCCATTTTATCCCCACACATTTTTACCAGATTTACAATGGATATTTCCTCATCCGTTGCCACATTATAAATAGAACCATCCAAAGCCTCCGGTGAATCAATCAATGCAATCACAGCCCTGCAAGAATCTTCATTGTAAAGAAATGTTCTCATATTTTTCTTACTATTTTCTAAAAGCTGCACCTTTCCTGTATCCTTTAACTGGTGAAGGATATAAGGGATAATATGTTTTGGATACAATTCATTTTTACTGTAAACATTAGCAAAGCGAATCGAACATCCTTTAATCTTACCTTCATCCACAGCATCTTTTATAAAAAATTCTGTCATAAGTTTTCCAGTAGCATAGCTCGTTCTCTGGCTGTGTTCTGCATCAGACATAGTAATAAAATCCGACTCTTTCACTCCATCCGGTGTCCATGACTGCATAGAATATACTTCAGACGTTGAACAATTTATATAAATATCTGCACCATTCTCTATCGCCTGGTCAAGAAACATCTTCATTCCCAGTACATTGGTTGTAAACGTGCGATTTACATGATAAAAATGTTCCGTATGTACCACTGCAGCACAGTTTATGTATACAAGTAAACCATATTGACCCTTTTCTTTTTGTATTTCTTGTTTCAGGCTGTCCATCTGGGCATTATCATTAATATCGTATTGATAAAACGTAAAAAGTGAATTATTGACTATGTCTTCTACTGTATGAAGAGAAGACGCAAAAAAATTATCAAAACCTATCACCTTATGTCCCATTCTGACAAGCTGTCTTGCCAATTCATTTCCTGTCATTCCAGTTACTCCACTGATCACATACAAGTTTTTCATTATCATCATACTCCTGTTAATAACCTTTTTTTATAAAAAGAATCTATTTTATCAGAAAATGCTTTCTGCTCTCTTTCTATATCATAATCAACTGCACACATCTTAAATTCATCTGTTTCTGTATCCCATAGTACAAATTGTGCTCTGGGATTATGATTCCTTGGCTGTCCGACAGACCCTGGATTAATAAACATTGTACGTTTCTTATTTCTGTATTCTATATTATCTACATAATAATATTCACCAAATATATGCGGTAAATGGGAATGTCCAGAAAAAACATAGTCATATTTTTTATATTCTCTTAAATCCTGCCCAGGTCTGATAGCTGTCCACAAATGATCTTTAAGGCTTCCATGAACTGCTAAGCATTTTTTTCCTTCTATAACTACCTCTGTTAATGCTGTTGAATCCATTATGGTATTCAAATAATGCCAACTTTGTGCATTCAGCAATTTTCGCGTATTCTCTGCACATCTTTTCCCTCTTTCAGAAGAAAACATGTCATATTTTTGTTCTATGACTGCTTCCTCATGATTTCCACGAATATTACCGATTATTTCCCATGGAAGATCCATTAAGCAGGTAATCACCTCATTTGAGTGAGGACCATAATCAATAATATCTCCCAGAATGAGTACTTTTTTTATCTGTTCTTTTTCCAGATATTTTACAACTTCACGAAAAGCTTCCATATTACCATGTATATCTGATAAAACTGCTATTTTCATTAATTTAAACATGCCATCGCGACATGTCCTCCTTGTATCGCTCCTGCCTTCGGCACAAACAATGCATGAATCTTTTTTGACAGGTTACTTTTTATTTCAGTTCGTTTTAAAATCCAATTGGCGATATCAGAATAGTATGACTATTTCCCGTTTCCGTATTGGCTGTGTTCTCACAGATTCCTTTATTATTTTGCATTTTTTCTTTTACATTTTTGCTTTTTACATTAAAGTCAAAACTTGATACAGGAGCATGTGTCTGCCTTTTTTCTACAGGAAGAGGTGTCATATAATCATTATAAAAATATTTTAAAAATCCATCATAATCCTTCGTTCCATAAAATTTATGCCCTTCAAAATCATATTCTGAACGCTCTAAAAACCAACTTTTAGGCATTCCAAAATGTGCTTTTCCGTGATTATAGTTTTTATGATATTGAAATAATGGAGATAATAGAGTTCTCACTCTATTTGGGCTGGTGTTACTACTTTTTTTGACATTTTCCCAACCTGTTTATATACCCAGTTTACAGAAATCAAATTTAAAAGTTGATAGCAGAGCTTCGGTAAACCTTTGGCATTTACTTTTCCTACCCGAGCATAGAGGATTTTTCGAAGAAAAAAGCACCAGAACCTATGAAATATCATCCCCAATAAGCTTTTGGGGCAGTCATCCATCACAAGGATATCCACAAATACCCCATTTTTTCCCTTCATATGCTCCTGACCTGCACGGACAAATGTAGTTCCAGTGCGTCGCAGTTTCCCATACTGCCAAAGATACTCCGGGTCATTAAAATGATCCTGGAAATAGCAGATAGAAGGATCCATTTCGTGTGCAACCTTACGAAATTTTTCATACTCTTCCCTAAGCATTGCTATATCAGAGTCATCATCCCATGGGATAAATCCCTTATGTCTGACAGCTCCCAGGAGGGTTCCATAGGTAATACAGTATTTAATATCATATTTTCTACATACCCGGTCCAATTCCTCCAGCATATCCAGCTCTAACAGCTGCATCGTCCTGAATTCTTCCGGTGATAATTTTCTTGGCTCTGCCATTTTCAGTTTCCTTTCCAACTTTAATCAAGCCCACAACAGAAAATAAAATCTGCTGTGGGCTCGCTCATACACACTATCTATTCTTTTTTAACCACAGCCTTAGTATTTGTCATTATCCTCATAAGAGATAGTGGATGACGGTTCTTTTTCTCCTGTTTCTCCTGTTGTCTTGCCTGGCTGTGCTGTATGTGATACAGGATCCGCAGAACCATCCTTCAATGTGAATTTACCTACCAAATCCTTTAAGATCTGTGCCTGGCTGGAAAGTTCCTCACTGGCTGCAGCGCTTTCTTCTGCAGTTGCAGAATTGCTCTGTACAACGCTGGAGATCTGGCTGATGCCTTCATTTACCTGTTTTACTGAAACTGCCTGTGACTCGCTGGCAGAAGAGATCTCCTCAATGGTCTGTGCTACTCCCTGAACGCCTTCGGTCAGCTGCTGCAATGCCTTGGCCGTGTCATTTGCAATCTTTGTACCACGGTCAACTGCGTGAAGAGAACCTTCAATGAGAGCAGAAGTATTCTTTGAAGCTTCTGCTGATTTTCCTGCAAGATTACGAACCTCGTCTGCTACTACTGCAAATCCTTTTCCTGCTGCTCCTGCACGGGCTGCTTCTACGGCTGCGTTCAAAGCAAGAATATTAGTCTGGAATGCAATATCCTCAATCGTCTTGATGATCTTTCCAATCTCACTGGAGCTGTTGCTGATGTCCGTCATGGCAGAAAGCATCTCCTGCATACGCTGTCTGCTTTCTCCTGCCTGTTCTCTTACATTATCAGCCATGTCGCTGGCTGACTTTGCATTCTCGGCATTCTTTTCAACATTATTGGAAATCTCATTAATGGTAGCTGCCAGTTCTTCCACGGAAGAAGCCTGCTCGGTAGCACCCTGGGATAATGCCTGTGCTCCGGAGGATACCTGATCGGAACCTGCTGCCACCTGATCAGCTGACTGGGTAACACTCGAAAGCGTCGTGCTTAAATTATCTCTCAGAAGAACCATAGAGTTATAAATCGCAACATAGCTTCCTACATAATCCTTTGACATAGAAGAATACACATTAAAGTTTCCGCGGCTCATCTCTGTAAGGATATTTGTCTCATCTGCCACTACCGCTTTCAGGAACGCTGCTACAGACCGCAGATCGTCTGAAAGCCTTCCAAGTTCATCTTCAGACTTGTATCCGATCTCAATATCCATATTACCTTGTCTCATCTTTTTCATAGCTTCCTGCAGCTGTTTTACCGGCTCCACTACGGAACGTATCAGGATCGTTGCCATAATAACGGTAAGGATCAGTGCAACGATAACAATTATGATCCCTACAATAAACAGGACGTTTCTGGTCTGCATGGAAGAATTGTAATCATTACCAACAAGGTCTGTCACCTGATCGCTAAACTGATCCAGAATTCCTTCCAGCTTGGACACTTCCGGGTCAAACTCATTGATAAACGTGAGCCTTGCCTGCTCTTTCGCACGGTCAGAACCAGTGGACAGATACTCTATGACCTTGTTTGTGACCTCAGAAGTTGCCTGAAGCTGTGTATGAAACTGGTTTACCAGTGTCATATCTCCATTATAATGCTCCAGGAACCAGCCTGCGTTCTCCTCAAGGCCGGCTCTATACGAATCAACGTTTGAAAGATGTGTTTTTGTGGCGGTGGGGTCATCATTAATCATAGCCTCCACCAGATTCTGGATTGTTGCCAGCGTATAGATTTTTACCTTGTCTACATGTACGATCGCTTCGTGGTTATTTTTATAGAACTGGGTATATCTTGTACTGATATTAACCATTCCATAAAAAAGTGCACCAACTGTTACAAAAAAACAGATGACCACTGCTCCAAAAGCAATCGTGATTTTTTGCTTCATATTACGGTTCTTCATGTTCCTTCCCTCTCTTTGTTATTTCTTTCGTGGAATATTGTGGAATCTAATCCCTATATTTATTATTCGGCAAGTACCGAAAAATCATAAGGGATGTTTGGTTTTTCATTTTTCTCTTTTCATCCATTTGCAAGCTTGCTTTTTACATAGTCCTTGATCATTTTACCGCTGTGTCTATCATCTGGTACTGGCATCTGGATCTGGTCACAGAGAGAAAGCCATTTGTCCAGCGTAAGGACTTCATTTTCCTCCTCTACATAATACAGATCTGTGGGAAGGATATCCTTATAAATTGCTGCTGACGGAGAATTCCATTCCTGATATTCCTGCTCTGTAAAACGGATATCACAGTTTTTTTCTCCTTCTGTAACTTTCCTAAATCTGCTGCCTAATACGGTCTTTTCTTCTTTCCGTTCCTTTCTCCAAACCACTGTTCCATCCAGACAAAACTTTAAATAGATTCCTGATCCCAGATCATCTGCGATCACTTCATTTTCGGATACTGCATATAGCTGTATTTCGTTGCTGTCAATATATAAAAGCTCTTCTATTTTTCCCTCTTCTCTGGTTTCTTTCAGGATGCATCCTGTTCTGGCATCGAAAAATACCAGAGTATCACCACAAACTGTAACCGAAGTGATTTCCCTTTCCGGATCTGCAAAACTGCACCAGGATACTTTTCCTGTATCCGTGTTCAGGATCAGCCATCGTTTTTTATAAGTCTGCGGACATAAAATGTTTCTGCCTATAGAAACAGCCCCGCCAAATACCCCCGGAATACCACGTACTTTATTCTTATCCACCATTGTATAGGTTACATGTCCGGAAGTAAGATCTATGCAAAGGATGCTGTTGTACCATGCAGGCATACAATATAGTACATTACCTCTCTGAAAGCCTTTCAGGAATAACGGCTGTTCTATAAAATGCTCTGCATCACGGATCTGTACGGACTCAAACTGATCCTTATCTATATGGTAAATGGCCAGGTTTCTGGCAAAATATGGGACAAGATACAGTCTGTCTTCTACCCGTACAACAGAACGGAACAGATCTCCCTTAAATGCCAATTCTCCCGGAATCTTTCCTATGCAGGAAAGTCTGTCCATTTGTTTATCATAATGAAACAGCAGGTTTACTTTTCCGTGAACAAACCACACCTCTTTTTCATCTTCCCAAAAAGCTCCCGGCCAGCATGGTATCTTACATTCCTTTTCTCTTACCAGGGAATCCTGATATAAAACCGGTTTTCCTGTTTCCCAGAACAACTGGGCTACAGAGCTGTAATCTCCGTAATAGCAGTCACAGGAAGCAATGGCAAGATCAAGATCGTATCCGCTGTCCAGGATTCCCCAGCCTTCTTCTTCATAGGAAGCCAGAAGTTCTCTATATTTCCGTAAAAACTGGGGCCGCATCACCTCCAGTGTCTGTTCATACAGTGGATGAGGACGAAGCCATAAAGCGAGATCTTTTCTGTTTCTAAAATATTGAAGTACCTCTTCTATCTTCTGCATCATATCTGGCTGGGTCAGAAGTGCCTCTACAGACAGACTATAAAATACAGTCTTTTTCCTGGCTCCGTCAGGTCTGTAAAGACATTCCCTCCATTTTTCTGGAAGAGAACTGTCCTGTCTTTTCGTACTTCGGGCACGTTCAATCTTTGGTGATCCAAAGTTCTGTACCTTCTCTTCCCATTGCTCTGTTGGAACTCCTTTGAGTCCGGAACACAAAATATTGATAAACAGTTCTCTTTCCTGCTCTGTTGCTGTAACAAAGCAGTCTGCATTAATAGTTCCCGGCTCAATGACAAACCCGGTGCTTCTCGCCTGGCGTTTCGCAGATTCTACGTTTCCAGTACTTGGTGTGGTATAATAAGGCAGATATACCAGCTGGTCTGCATATTTCTTCAATCTGCTGCTATAAAAATCAGGATGGACGCTGGTCAATCTATTGTTCTGGTCATAGGGATTGTGGATAAACACCGCATCCGGTTTTTTATCTTCCAGGCGGAATGTGCGGTAATCTGTGACAGGAACATCTGATGGATACTGATCTCCCTCGTAGTGTTCTACTGCCAGATTCCCGTCCTGGTCTTTATCAAAATAGGGGATCGGTACAACATAGGCATCGCAATCCGGATCCTTATCTGCCGCTTTCCAGACGGTTTCCATAGAATCCCACATAGACACTTTATATGGAAGAAAGACAAAACAGAGACGGTCTGTTTCCATATCATTCTCCATACGTTCATATAAAAGTTTCAATTCTTTCTTTATTTTTTTATACAGCCTTGCAATCTGTTTTTTACTGTGAAGATTCTGACTCATCTCATAAAGATCTTCACAATATACTTCCAGAAGGGGGACCAGATCTGCTTTTCCCACATTTTCCAGCTCTGTTCCCAACAAAAGGGCTGTTTCCTGAGATTGTGAAAGAGCATCGATCATCATTTCTTCTGTATTCTGGCCGAATCCCATGAACACTCTTTCATTTGCCCGCATTAAGAGGGCCGCTGTCTGCAAAAGCCTTCTTTTTTCTTTTCTTTTGATCGCCATTTTTACGGTTTCCTCCAAAAATGATCAGATATCCTATCTCTGATAATTTTATCGGCGTTTTCTTTTTTTTTATAACTGTTGTATCAACTTACTGTTTCTTTTTTGAAATCCCCTTATCCATTTTCAACCACCGCCGATAAAGTTAAAAGAAATACTATTCTGATTATTATGAAAAAAGGCGGTGTACAATATGAGCAGTGGTATGGACAGCAGTATTCTGGATACATACCTTTATGAAGAAAACAATCTTTTAGACCAGTTAGACGAAATGCTGGTTGCTGATGAGAAAAACGGTGATTTTTCCACCGATGACGTAAATGAGATCTTCCGTATCATGCATACGATCAAAGGCTCTTCTGCAATGATGGAATTTAATTCGATCTCCACGATCGCCCATCATATTGAAGATGTATTTTTTTATATCCGTGATAAAGGAATCGAAACTCTGGATCCTGAACATAAGAAAGAGCTTTTCAACCTGATGTTCCGTTCAGAGGATTATTTAAGAAGCGAAATCGAGAAAGTAGAACAGGGAGTACCTCTTTCTACTGATATTGATGCGTTCTCCAATGAGATCAATTCTTTTTTGAAGAAGATCAGCGGCGCTGCACCTGCACAGCCGGAAGCTTCACAGGCTGCACCTGCAGCTTCTGGAGCTGCAGCTCCTGGTGCTGCAGCTCCTGCTTCTCTCCCTGATGATAAGGATGCAGCCTGCTTTTTCCATGTTTTTCTGGAAGAAGGCGTGGGAATGGAGAATCTGCGGGCTTATATGATCGTAAATGCAGTAAGGGAATGTGAAGTGACTTTTCGTTTCTATCCCAGTGATATGGAAACAGATCCGGATACTTCACAGAAGATCGCAGAAAATGGCTTTTTCCTTGCTTTTGACTCCAGTGAAGACGCTTCTAAGGCTGAAGGAATTTTAAAAACCCAGAACCACATCCGATCTTATGAGCTTGTAAATGTCCCAAAAGCTGCTCCTCCTGCAAAAGCTGAGGAAAAAAAGGCATCTGTTTCTAAACCCACGGCACCAGCACCTGCATCCACAGATACAGCTGCCGGGAAAGCAGCTCCTATGCTTTCCCATGCCCCGGTCAAGCAGAATCTGATCAGCGTCAACCTGATGAAGCTGGACAGCCTGATGGATATTGTTGGTGAGATCGTGATCACTGAATCCATGGTCACATCTTCCCCTGAATTAAACCTGCTGCCAAGGGACAACAGGGATAATTTTATGAAATCAGCACGCCAGCTGCGTAAACTCACCAATGATCTGCAGGATATTGCCATGTCTTTACGCATGGTCCCGATTTCCGGCGTGTTCCAGAAAATGAACCGTATTGTGCGTGATATGAAGCAGAGCCTGGGAAAAGACGTCCGTCTGACCATTGTAGGTGAAGATACAGAGGTAGATAAGACGATCGTAGACAATATACAGGATCCTATCATGCATATCGTGCGTAACAGCATGGATCATGGGATTGAAGAAACAGCCCAGGAACGTATTGCTGCCGGTAAGGATCCCCAGGGCGAAATCGTACTTTCCGCTTCCCATACCAGCAGTGAGGTTGTTATCTCCATTAAAGATGACGGATATGGCATGGATCCCCAGAAGATTCTTGAAAAAGCCCGGTCAAAGAACATGCTGACCAAGCCTGATTCTGAATACAGCCAGAAGGAGATCCTGGGGCTGATCATGCTTCCCGGATTTTCCACCAATACAGAGGTAACTGAATATTCCGGTCGTGGTGTTGGAATGGATGTTGTAAAGAAAAATGTAGAATCCTTAGGCGGTATCGTTTCTGTATCCAGTACCTACGGTGAAGGAACTACGATTTCCATGAAGATCCCGCTGACTCTGGCTATTGTAGATGGAATGAAAGTAACGGTAGGTGATTCTATTTTTACTATACCGATCGCCAATATCCGTCAGTCCTTTAAGGTAAAAGCAGATCAGGTGATCAAAGATGAATATGGCAATGAAATGGTAGAACGTGTTGACCATTTTTATCCTATCGTCCGCCTCCATTCCTTCTATCACCTTCCAACTGAGGTTACCCAGATGGAAGACGGTATCCTTTTATGGGTGGAAGCAAATGACCGTTCTTACTGCCTGTTTGTAGATGATCTGATCGGCGAGCAGCAGGTGGTAGTAAAGCCGCTTCCTGCTTTTCTCAGTGAATTTAACCTGAAAGACCACGGCATCACCGGCTGTACCATTATGGGTGATGGCAATATCAGCATCATTCTGGATATCCTCAGCTTATATTCCATAGCTGTAGAGAATGCGTAAACAGGAGGTTTTAAAATGGCTGAAGTAACAGAAACAAATATCCGGACAGACGTACCGGCTGAAAACCAGTCCGTTGAACGCTGTCTTACCTTTGAGTCGGGAGACATGACTCTGTTTTTAAGTATCAATAACGTAACGGAGATCATCAATGACTGTGCGATCACTCATCTTCCACTGGTACCTGATTATATTAAGGGAATCATCAATCTGCGTGGTCAGATCCTTCCGGTAGTAGATATACGGCTCTATATGGGCAAGCCTGCTTTGGAATATAACAGTAAGACCTGCTTTATCGTTTTAAATGTAGACGATCTTCCTGTATGCATCGTTGTGGATTCTGTGCAGCAGGTGATCGATATTGATCTTCAGGATGTACGTCCGATCCCTATCAAACGCAGACAGAAGCTGTTAGATGGTATGATCACACTTGAAAATGGGACTGTGCTTATGTCTTTTGACTGCAAGTCCCTGGTCAGCTCTTAATGTACTCCCGGAATCTTTTTGTACTTGATTTTGCGAGAAGATTTTTTGTCAGCCGCAAAGGCAGGTGCAGGAAAGACTCCGAGAGTACATCCGATTCCTAAGGAGGTCATACAATGCTTACATTAAGTGACGGGGATTTTAACCGTCTTTACACTTATATCCAACAGCACTATGGTATCAATCTGAGCCACAAAAAACAGCTGATCACCAGCCGTCTTACTAATATGCTGCAGCAGAAAGGGTTTCATAGTTTTACAGAATACATAGATGAGATCATCTCAGGTAAAGATCCTGAGATGGTTTCTGTTATGTTAAACAAGCTGACTACCAACTATACCTATTTTATGCGGGAAAAAGAACATTTTGACTTTCTCCAGAAGCAGATTCTTCCTGAGCTTGCAAACAAGCATTCCCGGGACCGTTCTATTGCGATCTGGAGTGCCGGCTGCTCCTCCGGTGAAGAACCTTATAACATTTCTATGTATCTGAAAGAATATTTTTCCGCTATTCCCGGAAGCTGGGATACCCGTATCCTTGCTACGGACATTTCCCAGCGTGTTCTGGATTCTGCCATGGATCCCAGATATTCCCTTGAAAGCTTAAAAGAGCTTCCGCCTTCCTGGCAGGAACGCTATTTTGTTCCCATAGGAGATAAAACCTATACTGTTTCAGATGCTTTAAGGAAAAATGTGATCTTTCGTTCCTTTAACCTGATGGATCCCATCCATTTCCGCAAAAAGTTTGACCTGATCTTCTGCAGAAACGTGATGATCTATTTTGACCGTCCTACGAAGGCGGCACTGGTAAGGCGCTTTTATGATGCTACCGCTCCGGGAGGCTACTTATTTATCGGACATTCTGAAAGCCTGGATAAGGAAAGCTGCCCGTTTTCCTATATTGAACCGGCTATTTACCGAAAGATCTGATCCCGTAGGTTATCTCATACGTTGTTACAGCTATCTTATTAAGGAGGCATTATGATCATGGATCATAAATTAAAATTAATGGTGGTGGATGATTCACCCTTGTTCCGCACCTGGCTGATCCATTCTCTCTCTGAGGATGACCGCTTCCAGGTTGTAGGATATGCAGTAAATGCCCTTGACGCCCAGGAAAAGATCCCGCTGCTGCAGCCGGATATGCTTACCCTGGATATTGAAATGCCGGGAATGTCAGGCATTGATTTTTTAAAGCAGCTGCTTCCCGTCCACCCTATCCCGGTGATCCTGGTATCTTCCCTGAACCTGAGGGTTTTTGATGCCCTGGAAGCCGGAGCTGTGGATTTTGTACGGAAACCGGATGAAACCAATGGACTGTCTAAAGAGATCTTTCTTTCTATGCTCCGTTCCAAACTCATGGTAGCGGCTGCTTCCCACGTACACCTTCCTTCTGCTCCTGCAGACCCTCAGGCAGGTGGTATCCGCAAGGTTTCTTCTTTACCTCCTGCCAGAAATACTTTCCTGCAGAAACCAAAGATTCCTCTGGGTGCTTCCCCTGAAACCGTGATCGCTATCGGGGCATCTACCGGAGGTACAGAAGCCATTCTCGAGGTAGTAAAGAATTTTCCTGCAGATACTCCCGGAGTTGTGATCACCCAGCACATGCCTGCCGGTTTTACAGCCATGTATGCAGAGCGCTTAAACAGGATCTGCAAAATGGAAGTACGGGAGGCGAAAAACGGGGACCGGATCCGCAAAGGTCTCATGCTTTTAGCTCCCGGAGGTCTGCAGATGCGTGTGGTACCTCTTGGAAACTCCTATGCAGTCAGTGTACAGGAAGGAGAAAAGGTAAACGGACACAGACCTTCCGTGGATGTGCTTTTTGACTCAGTTGCATTACATGTGCGGGAACACGCCATCGGCGTTCTTCTCACAGGAATGGGAGCAGATGGAGCTGCCGGTCTTTTGCGCATGCGCAAAAACGGCGCCTATACTATCGGACAGGACAAGAACAGCTGTGTTGTATACGGCATGCCTATGGAGGCACATAAGATTGGCGCTGTATGCCAGCAGTGTCCTTTAAATACCATTGGTCAGACTGTCCTGGCCCGTGTATCCCTTCGTTAACGGATAAGAAATAAATGGATAAAAATGAAAGATAGAACTTTAAAGAATCAAAAAAAACAGATAAATAAAACCTTGAAACAGTTCCAACTTGCGAAAACGATGATCCAGCTTTCCATTACCGGTACAGTTTCGGTGATCACTGCCAGCCTGAGCTTTTATTTTTGCCCAGGCTTTTCTTCCCAGATCATAAAAGACGCACGATCCGCTATTTCCTTTGTACAGACTGCCAGTGGCCAGAAATTTCATGAACTGGAAGACTTTCTTAAAAAGCAGACCCAGCCAGAACCAAAAATCCAAAAACAAACAGAGCTTTCAGAGGATACTTCCAGGACACAGGGGATCCCAGATACATCTTCTGTGACTGCAAATACATCTCCTGTGATCCTTGGAAAAGCAGAAAACCTGCATATGGAGGCAAAGCCGGGATCAGATGGCAATTCTTATGATGCTGCCATCCTGGATACCAGTATGGGACCGATGTACTACTATAATCAGGGAGATACCCGCTGGAGCAGTTATCTCTACGGCGGTTCAGATCCCATGCAGCAGTATGGATGTGGTCCTACTGCTGCAGCCATGCTCATCTCCAGCTTCACAAATGACGGAGAAGCCATTACCCCGGTAACGATCGCAGACTGGTCTTCTGCCAATGGCTATTATGCCCCCCAGAGCGGCTCCTATCACAGTCTGATCCCATCTGTCCTTACTGCATATGGCTTTCAGGTAGAATCTGTAACAGACCACTCGCCCCAAAACGCAGCTTCCCTTCTTTCTTCCGGTCATATCCTGGTCGCCCTTATGGGTAAGGGAAGCCTGACGCAAAACGGTCACTTTGTCCTGATCACAAAGCTCCTTCCTGACGGAAATGTTTCTATCGCAGATCCTAACAGCTTTGCTAACAGCACCTGTGAATGGGAGCTTCCTCTTCTCATGGGAGAGTTGAAAAAAGTCTATGACAGCGGTGCCCCGCTCTGGGCCGTTTCCATGGCTGCATCAAACTCTTCCCTCTCCTGAGGAAGGAGGATTCCCCTGAACATCCGCTCCAGATCCTTTCTGCCCATTGCCATAGCCACCCGCAGAAGGATCACCTTGTCTTTTATATCAGAATAATCATAAATCTTCCCTAAAAACTGGACTACCTCTTCTGCGCTGACATTGCTCTCTGCAAAACAGTTGATCAGAGTCAGCAGCGCATTCATATCTTTGTGGTCAGTATTCAGTACGATCACACAATAGCGGACCGCTTTCTGGTAATCTCCCAGCTTTCTGCAGCCTTCTCCCAGACACTCATACATCTGGATCAGCATGGAGGTGGTAATGATCCCCCTGTTCACTGTTCCATAGGTTTCCAGCTTTGCTATAGCCAGTTCATACATCTGTACTGCTTTTTCATATTGCCCCTTTCTCCAGTACCAGTCCCCCATAACACAGTCAAAATCAGGCTCTTTCGGAAGCTTTTCCACTGCCTCTTTATAAATAGCTTCCACCTCGGCTTCCGGTGCGTTCAGGCACTGGGAGACCCTTAACAGGTTTGTATAGGTATAAGAACTTCGCTGATCATATACCCCCAGTTTTTCCGGCATGGCTGCCACCGCCTTTTTGTATGCATCCCTTGCTTCTTCATTTTTTCCGTCTGAAGAATAGGTATCTCCCAGATATCCAAGATAATCACAGTTTTCAGGCTCCTGCTTCAGGATCTCCAGGATGATGTTCAGATTTCTTTCAAATTTGGACTTATCCTTCTTCTCCTGTTCCTGGTAACCGGTATGGAGGAAAGCCAGCTGCTTTGTAGCATCGGTCAGATGCAGTCCGGATTCTCCTTTTCTGACCAGGTGTTCATGTATTTTTCCTACATAGCGCAGCTCCGGCCGGTTTACAAAGAATCGGATCATGGTGCCGCCGCTTGTGATATGGTTGTTTTCATCCAGATCTACGATCCCTGTAAGAAGGCCGTCTACATCGTCTCCCACATATTCCAATATCTCCGGAATCTTCGCTGCATCCTCCGGAGTAAAGCTTTCATCTGCATCAAGAAAGGCGATCCAGTCTCCTTTTGCCTGGTCAATGGCAAAATTTTTGGCAGCAGCAAAATCATTGATCCATGGAAAGAAAAATATCTTTGCCCCCATTTCCCTGGCAATCTCCACAGTACGGTCACTGCTTCCTGTATCTACTACGATCTGTTCACACATGATATCCTTCCCCCAGGAAAGGGCGCGGCGGATATTTTTTTCTTCATTTTTCACGATCATACACTGTGATATGGTTTTTTTCATCATCTGTTACCTTCTTTTTAAGTTCTAAAGGACATATTGTAACTGTTCAGTAGGTCTGCGCACTTGCTGCGCTGACCGTAAGAAAACATAGGCTGGAAGGCAAAAATCCCATCAGCGAAGCTGATCTGGAATGGATTTTTGCACGTAACTATGAAGGTACTGAATAGTTACGACATATTTAAAAAAAGAGGATCTGCGCAAAGCAGATCCCCTAAAAGATGCAGAATCAATTTCAAGATTACTGCAGCATGCTTAATACACCCTGAGGCATAGCGTTGGACTGGGAAAGCATAGACTGAGCAGCCTGTAAAAGAATGTTGTTCTTTGTATAAGCTGTGATCTCATCTGCCATATCTGTATCACGGATACGGCTTTCCGCAGAGGTAATGTTCTCAGAAGTAACCTTCAGGTTGTTTACCGTATGCTCCAGACGGTTCTGGGCAGCACCAAGGGTTGCACGGTAAGTAGATACTGTGTCAATTGCAGCATCTATAGATTTCATTGCCTTGAATGCATTAGTTGTGGTATCTACATCAACTTTGTCAAGCTTTAATGCGTCAGCTGTCATAATCTGCTGTCCAACGGTCATTGCATTGGTCTTATCTGCAGTAGCACCGATAAAGAAGGTAAGTGCCTGATTTGCTGCTTTAGGACTTAAAGGTTTCTCACCATTGAACTCTGTCGTCGTAGCGATACGGGTGATTTCCTTGTTCAGTGCATCAATCTCAGCCTTGATGTTTTTTCTTGCAGTTTCGGTATAAGTACCGTTTGCTGCCTGGGTAGACAGAGTCTTCATACGCTGAAGCATGGAGTGGGTCTCTGTCATAGCACCTTCTGCTGTCTGGATCAGACCGATCGCATCGTTTGCGTTGTTTACAGCCTGGTTTAAACCATTGATCTGGGAACGCATGGTCTCGGAAATAGCCAGACCTGCTGCGTCATCGCCTGCACGGTTGATCTTGTAACCGGAAGACAGCTTCTCTAAGTTTTTGCTCAGTGCACTCTGGTTGGTACTTAAGTTTCTGTAAGAATTGATCGCTGCAATATTATGCTGAATTACCATAATGAATTCCTCCTTTTATAAAAGAAAATATGGCAGTGGACTCCTTTCCTCTGTCTTCTACTGTCCCAAGGGCCCTTTCTGGAACAGCAGAATTTTCTTTCTATATATATATATCGTCTTATGTTAAAAAAACATAAGCCTGTTTTTCATTATTTCTTTCATTTTTATTTTAAAAGTTCAAGTATGGTCTGAGGGAGATTATTTGCATTTGTAAGCATCATATTAGAGGACTGTAGGACGATGTTACTGCTGGTGTATTTTGTGATCTCCTCTGCCATATTGGTATCACGGATCTGGCTTTCTGCCGCCTGCATGTTTTCACTTGTAACGCTTAAATTATTGTGGGTGTGATCCAGATGCATATAAGCAGCTCCAAAGGATGCCCTGACTTTAGAAACAGCCTCTATCGCGTTTTCAATGTATCCCACAGATTCTTGTCCCTTTTTTACATCGGAAAAATCTGTCTGATCCAGCTGTAGTTCCTTGCTTCCTATATAATAGCGTTCTACATCCAGAACTTCTCCAGCCTGAGTAGAACCGCCGATCTGGAGCGGGATCGTATCGTCCAGCACTGGCGGCTGCCAGCCCTGTGTATTTGTATTTGTATTGGCATCTGCCCTGGAAAACAGGGAGATTTCTCCAAATTTAGTGGTAGAACCAATCCTGTCAATCTCCTCAAGGATCTGGTTTTTTTCCATGTTCAAGGTTTCCCTGTTGGATTGATCGTAAGTTCCATTTGCGGATTTTAAAGCCAGAGTCTTCAGTCTCTGGAGCATGGAATGGACCTCTGTCAAAGCGCCATCTCCTACATTGGTAAGTCCGATGCCGTCATCAATGTTTCTCATCGCCTGGTTCAGGCTGTTGATCCTGCTGCGCATACCTTCCGAGATCGCCAGTCCAGCTGCATCATCTCCCGCACGGACGATCCGAAAGCCGGAAGACAGCTTTTCAAGGGACTTTTTCAGCTTTCCTGTTTCGATCCCCTGATTTCTGGCAGCATTTATGGATGCTATGTTATTCTGCACCTGCATGATGTTTCACCTTCCTTTGTATCTTCTATGAATATCATCAAATAACCATTTGTTTTTATTATCGGCAAAATGCCTTATTTTATTGATACCAGGGTCAAAAGGCCGAAATTGCGGGAGTGCAAAGCGCGCGGCAATCCGATATCTGTCTGTCAGATCAGCGTACCCGTATCCTTACCCATATTCATCATCATCTGAAGACGGAGGATCTGCACCATATTAGACCAGTCTTCCCCGGAAAGGTTCTCTCCCTTTCCTGCTGCCAGAAGTGTACCAAGGCTGCCGGTGCCGGAAAGACCTGTATTTCCCGCAAAGCTGCCTAAAAGACTGCCTGCTGTCAGACTGCTTCCTGTAAGGCCACTTCCTATAAGGCTGCTCACTGCTGTACTGCCGGATGTTTTCCCATATGTTCCGGTACTCACCGTACGTCCTGCCAGGATCGTATTGTTTCCCGTATAATCCGCCATGATCTTTTTTACATAATTCTGGGTTTCTTTATATGGTGGGATGCCTCCGTATTTGGTCACACTGTTCGGACCTGCGTTATAAGCTGCCAGTGCAAGGCTTACGTCTCCTCCGAACCGGTCCAGATTTTGTTTTAAGTATTTTGCCCCTCCAAGGATATTTTGTCTGGCATTGTAAGGATCGCTTACTCCAAGAGAACGGGCTGTTCCCGGCATCAGCTGCATCACGCCCATAGCCCCTGCTTTGGATACAGCCTTTGGATTAAACCCTGACTCTGCCTTTGCCACCGCCCTGAGAAGTTTAGAAGGGATCTGATATAAAGCAGAAGCTTCTTCGAAAATAGAATCCATATCTTCTTTTATGGCATTCAGCCCATTTTTCAGTATCCCCTGAAATTCCTGGACCGGTGTTGTCTTCTGTGTCTGATCCGCTGCCTGTGCAGCCAACTTTCCCCCATCTCCTGTTATCGGTGCTAAACTCATATTTCTTACTCCTTTCGGCCTGCGCCGTCTGCTCCAAGGTACCAGCCGTCCTGAGAACGGTTTACTGCCATAGATCCATCGTTATTTAGATAATACCAGATATTTTTATCATACAGCCAGCCGATCTTCATATCCCCATCCGGGTTTAAGTAATACCATTTTCCGTTTCCTGTGTTCACCCAGCCGGTCTTCATACTTCCATCAGGGTTTAAATAATACCATTTTCCGTTTCCTGTGTTCACCCAGCCGGTCTTCATACTTCCATCAGGGTTTAAATAATACCATTTTCCGTTTCCTGTGTTCACCCAGCCGGTCTTCATATATCCATTTCCGTCGAAATAATACCATTTTCCACCATACAAGAACCACCCCCTGGTACGGTTTCCTTCAGCGTTAAAGTAGTACCATATACCTCCCACCAGCTTCCAGGTATTAACTGCCAGAGTCCCATCCGGCATAACAAAGTTGTCTCCCTTTAGAGAACCTGCTACGCCTGGACCAGTACTGCAGCTCTGGGAAGTTGCTGCATGTTCTTTCTCCTCTTCCGCACTGTCATCTATATCCTGTTCCTGTGATGTAACAAATTCCCCTTCTTTTAAGTATTTTTTCTGTTCTGCCGTAACCGGGACCGCTTTTACCTGATAATAGTAGATCTTGTCCGGATCTGTCATGTACTCCTTTAAGCTGACAGAGTTACTTGTAACTGTCATCCGTTTCACCACTTTATCATTTCCATATAAAGTCAGGGTATAGCCCGGAGCATAGTCTACCTTCTTCCACACTGCCTTTTCTGAGTCATGTGAACTCCAGCCTGCTAAAGCTGTGTCACCCAGAACAGTGACCGGCGTATAGTTCACTTTTACCTGCATGGAGGTATTATCCAGGGCTTTCGCCGATACAAAATCAGCCCCGGTCACACGGCATTTGGATCGTCCAAGGGACACAGGGAAATACTTTCCCTGTGCAGCATCCACAGTGATCTCCATCCGTACCTTTTTACCAGGTTTCCAGTTTTCATATTCTGTTTTGTAATAAATATCCCCAATGGATACCCCTGATCCGCTGATGGTGATCTGGGGCTGTGGTATTTCCTCCGGATCTCCAAAAGTGGTGTCAAATTTAATACTCATGGTCTCGATGATGCTGCTCTCTGCCCCATAAGCTGTATCCATATGAAAGATTCCCCCTGGCACAGACTGTAAACTTCCTGTGCTAAGCAGCAGTCCTGTTCCGGCACAAAGGAGTATTTTTCTGATCATTTTCATTTCCATTCCTCACATATCTTTACCTGTACCAGATCCCGTCCCCATTAACATAAAATCCATTGATATACTGGTTTTTTGCCATTTCACCTGAATCCGGCCAAAAATAATACCAATTCCCGTCAACCTGATACCAGCCGGCAGCCATAACTCCGTCAGCATCCAGGAAATAAGTTTTCCCTTCCCGGATCAGCCAGCCGGTAAACATGACTCCCTGAAGGCTGTTGTCAAGTGTGTTTAAGTAATACCAGGAACCATTCTGTTCCAGCCAGCCGGTATATAAGGAGCCGTCTTCCCTGAAAAAGTAATAATCCGCCCCTATGATCTTCCAGCCTCCATAAGCCATGGTTCCCTGTGTATGCCCATTTTCCGTTAATGGCCAGAAGTAATACCACTGTCCATTGATCTTTGCCCATCCGGTTGCCATTTCCCCGGTACCATACAGGTAATACCAGTCATTTGCCATCTTCTGCCAGCCGGTGAGCATCGTGCCATTGACATCAAAATAATACCAGTATCCGTTGACCGACTGCCATGTACCCCGGCATATAGAGCCATCCGGAAATCTGTAATTCCATATATTGCCTTTTTTTACCCAGCCTACTTTATCTGTGGTTCCGCGCTTTGCAGAAGGATTTTTTGATTGCTGTCCTTTACCATCTGATACATACCGGTCTGTAATGGAAAGCTCCCCGGATTCTATCCATTCGCTTTTTCCACCATATTTTTTTTGGGAATCCGTTCCCGGTACTGTGCGTACCTTAAAGGTATACTCTCCTGTTTTTGTCATATATGGATAAAAATTATACTGAACCGCACTGGTCTGGGAGACGCTGTAAACTTTCGTTTTTCCTCTGTAAAGCTGCACTTCGTAATAACCGGATGTGTTATCCGGCTTTTCCCATTTAGCCTGTCCCAGGCTTTTTTCATTCCACCAGGCATCTTCCGGAGCAGCATAGTCTCCTTTGATCCCTTTTACCCGCAGGGTAACTACCAGTTCATCTCCATCTCGTCTGGCAGACACAAATGTGCCCCCACTGATCTTTACATTCGCTTTTTTATAGCTGGAAACAAAATAATCTTCACTGACATCTTCCGGTTCCAGGGTGACTTTCATCTGAGGCTCTTCAGCAGCTTTCAGTTCATTGGAGCTTTTATCCGTCCATTCGGCCTCGGAAACGCTGTATTTACCTCCACTTGCATCTACTGCCACTTCTCCATCTGAAACCGTGGTCGTTTGCAGTTTTATATCCGGAAGCTTGCTGCCTACTTCCAGCTTGGATGTAACACGGATATTTACTGTTTTAATCTCTTTTGCTGCTGCAAAAGCATCTATCTTTCCCCATTGGAACAGCAAGACTCCCGAAAGAAGGAGCAGAAACATTTCCCGTCCGTGTCTGGATCTTCTGTCAGGTATTTTCGACTTTTTCTTCATTTTCTTTTTCCTCCGGTGACGGCACATATCCTAAAAAGTAAATATAGATCTCTATGATCGCCTGATATAATTCTTCCGGCACAGCCGCTCCCAGCTGTAATCTGCTTAAAAGAGTTGCAAGAGAATCATCCTCATAAACCGGAACCCCTGACTTTCTGGCTGCTTCCGTGATCTTTTCTGCCATATATCCCATTCCGGAAGCAACGATTACCGGGGCAGTGTCCTTTTCCGGCGAATATTGAAGCGCAACTGCCTTTTGCTCTAATAACCGCTCAAACGCTGACATTAATACCATTCTCCTTTTTTCTTATCTTTGGAAAAACATCCAGCAGACGGTAATGAGCTTTCCGTTCCTGCACCTGCATCATTTTCACGCGCATCCCGTTTCTGGTACATATTTCCTGAAGCTTTGCCTGTATCTCTCCGGCTCCGGCAGAAAGATTTTTAGGAACTCCCAGCTCCATGGATATTTTATGATCCTGGAGATCTGCCAGAAGCTGGAAATCTCCCAATCCCCTGATCTCAAAGTCCACCAGAAGGCGTATTTTCCTGCCTCCATCTTTTTCTTCTTCTTTTTTCTCTGCATCCGGATCGATCCAAAATTCAGATACTGCCTCTTTTCCCTGATATTGAAAAGGAAGGACAAAATGATTCACAGACATATATACGCTTTCGTTTACCAGCATCCCTCGCATCAGCTGATAAAAATCCTGTACATGTTCCAGCCCGGCTTCTCCTTTGGCCCCTCTTTCCACAAGTGAGCCAAAAATATCTCCATAAATATTTCCTTTTTTTCCTTTTGAACCGGTAAGTACAGCATACAGTTCTTCAGGCTCTGTTTCAAAAAAACGTTTAAAATCCCTATTAGCTGCCATTTGTTCAAAAAGGCTTCTGAGAAGGGTGCTGCTTCCGTTTTCATAACGTGCCCCATAAAGGATCAGCTGGATCACGCTGCTTCTTACATTGCCATAATCATGAGTACGGGAAATATATCTTGAAAGAAAGGGGACCAGCTTCTGAAACAGAACCTGGGAATTTTCCTTCGTTTCCCCATTTTCTGCCTTCCAGTCCAGCTGATCCAGAATTGATGCGTATTCCTGTCTTGCAGAGGTGTAAAGCATTCCTTTTATTTCATCTGCCAGTTCCTGCATCTGTTCTAAAAGATGCTCACCGCTGGAATAATTGTTGAATACCTGAAGGAATTTGAGGGCTGTTTCCTGCAGGCCTCTGTTTCCTTCCTGCTGCAAAAGAGTTCTCAGGTTTTCAAAGAAAGTACCGGAAAATTTAGTCTGTCCCTGCATTTTTAAAAAATCCAGCAGCTGGCCAGAATCTTCAAAACTGGCAGAATCCAGCAGCTGCTGCACCATTTTACCCAGACCTTCATCACCTTTAGCGATAAAGGCTCCATCCCGGAACAGGATCCGGCCCAGGGAATCCTTTATTTCATTTTCCTGCCCCAGCTTCTGAAGAAAGTCCGTATAATTTCCATTATAATTGCGAACGCTGAAGCCACTTTCATTTTCCTGGTCACCAGCGGTACCGCTTTTCTGTCCATCTGCCCGCACTACACGGGATGGGTCAGAAGGATTCTGGATCTGGGAACTGTTCAGGGCGCTTTGCTGCTCCTGGCCTGTATGGACATTTCTATTATCTATATATGTAGAAGGATCTGTTACCTGTAATATATTAGACATGTTTTATCCCTTTTCTTTTTGATTCTATATATTATGATGTTGGGGTCAAAAGATTTTGACCCCTCTGATACCGAATTACCCTGCATGCTTCCATATGTATATTTAATCGGCGTTTTCCCGTTTTTTATAATTATTATTTTTCTTATATTTTCAAGAAAAAAGGCGATAATTTACATAGATATAGATTCAGTAAGCATGTGAAAATCACAGGATACTTTTGTGGTCCTGCCGTTTTATTTTAAGGTGAGGAGTAATTGTATGAAAATTCAAAATTTTATCCAGGAGCAAATACACATGGAACATGTATCAATGAGACAAAGCAATATTGCTTTGTCTGATAATATTTCTGCAAAACCAGCTGATCTTGACCGAGCCAGTTTTGAATACACCGAAGGTATTTCGGCTGATGAAACACTTTTCGCACGCTCTCTGGCCCACAGCATTACAGAAGATGTCTGCCGCGAGAAAGGCGTTTCCGTTGAAAAGGCTGCCCAACTGAAAAAACAGGTTGAGGAAGGAACCTACGAACCGGATCCCATGGCCATTGCAAGGGCCATGTATAATCTATGAGGGCGCCTGAAAGCCTGATCCCGGTATTAGAACAGCTGTGTACTGTATTAGAACAGCTATGCCGGGTTGAGGCTGATAAACTAACCGTTGTTTCAGCTGATCATCCTGACCAGCTGGAATCTCTTTTAAATGATGAAAACATGCTTTTACTGCAGCTGCGCGGACTAGATAAAAAACGAAGTGATCTTCTTCGCAGGTCGGGTCTTGAGGGGCTTACTTTCCGCCAGATTTTGATGCAGGAGGACAGCGAGGAGGCTGTGGCACTTCTCTCTCCGATCTTGGAACGTTTATCCAGCCAGGCTGAAAAGCTGAAAAAGATAAAAGGCGGCACAGACCGTCTGATCCGGATCCGCATGAAACAGTTAGAACAGCGCCTTTCCGGTGCGAAGCAGAGCGATCCTCATGTTTATGACAAATATGTCTGATAAAACTGTGGGGACTGCAGGATACTTATATTTTGGAGGTAATAATATTTTATGGTAAGAGCAACTTTTTCCGGTTTTAATACCGCTCTGTCCGCTCTCCAGGCCAACCAGAAACGTCTGGATATTACAGGACAGAATTTGTCAAATATGAATACTGCCGGATATACCAGGCAGCAGTTAGAGGCATCCAGCCTTAATTATACGAATCCTGTTTCCCATTATTCTAATGGGAATGAAACTGCAGTAGGCTTTGGGGTAAGCATGGACCGGGTCTCACAGATCAGAGATCCTTATCTGGATATCCAATACCGCAGCCAGTCTGCTGACTGCAGCTATACCAATCGTTTACAGACTGCCCTTAATTCTCTGTCAAAGGTACTGGACGAAACAACCATTTCCGGCATCCGCCAGGCATTTGATAATATCCAGTCTACCCTTACAAGCATGCAGGATCCTGCAAAGGTATCCGATCCCATCTATGAAAGTGAGCTGCGAACTAAAATGCAGTCTGTATGTAATCTTTTTAACCAGGCATCCAGACAGATCACACAGGCCGAACAGAATGAATTTCAAAGGCTCACAGGGGAAGGCAGCAGTGAACAGGGCGATGTACAGAAGATCAATGACATCCTCCGCCAGATCGGCGACCTGAACGTGCAGATCAAACGTAACCAGGTTGCCGGTCATCCTTCCCTGGAACTCCAGGATGAACGAAATCTTCTTCTGGATGAGCTTTCCGGTTATATTCCTGTTGAAACAAGATATTACAAGGATGATGCCCATTCCGGGAATAACGCCTATGACTATGATGCAAATGGTGCTGTGATCGGCAAGAAGGATTGGCCTGATGACCTGGAAGTGAGCATGAATTATATTGATGCCCAGGGAAAGAGCCAGAAGCTGATCCTGGTAAACGGATCTGACCTTGGTGCTGACGGTCTCACAAAAAACTACGGTCAGTTAAGTATGTTAAAAGGCGATCACCAGACAGCTGCTTCTGTTTCTGATCCTGCAAACATTTCCATCAAGTTTGAAAAAGCCCCCAGCTATCAAGGGAATGGACCGGCAGCTACCAATGATGTATACGCAGAGTTAAAAGGGATCCATTTTGAAGGCGGCTCTCTTCAGGCAAGCCTGGATATGCTCCAGAAAACAGGTACCGGCAATGTGATAAATGGATCTACTGCTGTGGATGATGTCCGTGGATACCAGTATTACTCAGGAAAACTGGATCAGTTAGCTGACACTTTCGCAAAATCCATGAATGCCAGCAACAATGGCAACAACCACAAGGATCAGAATCTTTTATCTAATTCCACCGATGACTCAACAAATGGTATAACAGCCGGAAATATCGGTATCAGCAAAGGCTGGACCAGTGGAACGATCCATATTTCTACAGACGGCACCAACCGCACAGATACAATCCTTGATATGATCGCAGCTATGAAGGATACCAAGAAATTGAACGGGAAAACATTTGCTGATTATATGAATAACCTTTCCACCCAGCTGGCATCTGATTCCAGCTCCAACCAGACTGCATTAAAGACGGGCACAACTGTTTTAAACAGTATCCAGGACTCCAGAGACTCTCTTTCCGGTGTCAGCCTGGATGAAGAAGCAACCAATATGATGGCCTACGTTTCAGCCTATAATGCTGCTTCCCGTCTGATGACTGCCCTTGATGAAGTGTTGAATACCCTGATCAGTAATACTGGTGCATAAATATAAGGAGGATTAATAAATTATGAGAGTTGTACGTTCATCTGTTTACCGCAGGTATACTTCTTCTTTAAATGATCTTCAAAGCAATCTGAACAAAAGCATGAACAAGGTTTCTACCGGCGCTGCTTATGAAACAGCTGCTGATAATCCTCTTGCTTATTATCAGGGAAAGAAAATGGATCATTTATATCAGGATGCAAAGAGTAAAAGTTCTATTTTAGGTGATATTAAAAACCGTCTGTACCAACAGGAGCAGGGCGCAAGGGATATCCAGAAAACTTTAAGCAACAGTAAGACTTCCATGCAGTATGTGCTGGATTCCTCCCATAACAGCTCAAAAACTTCTGTCCAGACAAAAAGAGATGCTCTTCTTCAGGATGTGCAGAGCATGGTCAGCAATCTGAACAGCCAGTATCAGGATTTCTATGTTTATGGAGGAAATGATATTACAACAGCTCCGTTTTCTTTAAGCGGAGATGGAAAAACCCTTACTTATACCCATAAGTATTCAGACGGTACCACAAAGACGGTCAATATGACCATGGCTTATGACAAAAATAACAATACTTACAGTTATCATTTAAGCGATGATGACCTGAACAACCTTGTGACAGCTATGAGAGAACAAGGCCGGGTAGATATCGGTTATGGCGATATTTCCAACCGCCAGTCTCTTTTAGATACCTATACCGGAGGACTGAATATGCTTACGGGGCTTACTTCAGATTCCTTAAATGCCATGTCTGATGCGGATGCAAAGGATGCGGTCAAAGCTGCCCTGGAAACAACTCCTGTGGCACTTCTGAGCCGTTCGGTTATGGCCTGTGATAATTATATCAATGATACTACGACCGTTGATCAATTTACAGATACTATGGGCAGTGTACTTAAAGATGCAGCTAATACAGAGCATACCATCAGCACCATTTACAGCGACCTTGGCAATAAATATTCCCTGGTAGAAACTACAAAAACCCGTCTTGATACTTTAAGCGACAACCTGACAGAGGAATACAAAGACATTCTCGGAGCTGATCCTTATGAGGCCATTACAGAAATGTTCTCTTACCAGTACTCCTATTCTGCTGCTTTAAAAATGGGGTCAAACCTGATGCAGTCATCTCTTTTTGATTTTATAAAATGATATCGGTACATTGTTTACAAAAAACAAGCAAAAAATAATTTTCTATTTTCAGGTCTGAAGAAGGTGAAAATGTATGAAACCTGTGATTGAAGCAAATTTTAAACCTTTTGAATCTGTCCGTTTCCGTCAAAATGCCAGTCTGGTTTCAAAGGACCAGCTGGCAGCAAGACAGCATCAGGCGATTTCCCAATACCGCCTGAAAGTACGTCAGGCTCAAAATTACGGGATCAGTTCTCCGGAAAGCATGACCTGTATCCAGGATATCAGACAAGCTTTTAATCTCCGGGATACTGTCCAAAGAGTACATGGCACAGCAAACGTCTCTGGATCAGGAAACAGCTTTTGTGATCCATTTTCTGGCAGCCCTGACAATAATGGGCTGTATACCCTTCAGAGAGGTGAATTTGAATTTCGTGTGGCATCTGGCAATCTGGAATACGTACCAGCCCTGGAAATGACCATCATAACCTCTTATCCAAAAGTAGAGTTTGTGTATACCGGCACCCCCAATTATGTTCCACCAAAAAAAGAGCCGGATTCCCCTGCTCTTAATGTTACCATATAAAAACTGACCCCCGGAGGCTTATGCAATCATGAAGATTGATACAAAATATTACGGCGAAATTGATTATACAAAAGATGAACTGGTTGTATTTCCAGATGGTTTATTTGGTTTTTCCCAGTACCATGACTATCTTCCCCTCTCTATGGAGGAAGATGACAGTTCCCTGCTGATATTGCAGTCTGTAGACGAACCTTATGTAGCCTTTTTTCTCATCGATGCAGCAGCACTCTTTCCTTCTTATTCACCGGTTCTTCTACCAGAAGAATTATCCTTTCTGGAAGTAAATTCCAGTGATGAATTATCCTATTATGTCATATGTGCTGTAAAGAAGGATTATCTGGATGGAACCGTCAACTTGAAATGTCCTCTTGCCATTAATCCGGATACCCGCAAAGGAATCCAGGTGATCTTATCCAACGCTGACTATGATTACCGCCATACCTTACGTTCTCTTCTTGGTAAAGAGATAAAGGAACAGGACACTAAAAAAGGAGATAAATAGCCATGCTGATACTGAAACGTAAAAAAAATGACAGTATCCTGATCGGGAATGACATACGCATCACTGTACTTGACTGCGACAATGGATCTGTCAGCCTGGCTATAAATGCCCCGAAGCATATTTCTATTTTGCGGGAAGAATTGACAGAAGCAGAACGCAGCAACCTGGATGCCTTATTATCTGATACAGATTCACTGCGCTCTATTGAAAAAGGACTGAATTCTTATATGAAGAAATAGACCATAAGCTTAATGACCCGCAAACGGGTGAATACTGATAAAATGACTCTTATCTGCTATACAAAATATCATATAGCTCTTTCAGCTGCCGGCGTACGAGAGAAAAAAACTCTCTCAGACGCCGGTAAAATAATGCTCTTTTTTCCATGCGGTTTTCCCGCTCTTCTTCTTTTAATATGTCTGATCTAAGATCCAGCGCCTGTTCATCTGTTTCCGGCCCAAATTTCCCTGTCATGCCGTAGAATACATTTTTCTCCAGTATATCAAATACCTGGAGTTCTTCTTCCTCTGTCTCCATGCTGGCACATTCTTCCCGTGTTCCAAACCACATATAGCTTAAATGCAGAAGCTTCTGCGCCAGTATATTTACTTTAAATTCCTTTAGCCGGTTCTCAAGCTCCTGAAACTGGTCTTCTTCTGCTGCTTTTCTGTAAAATACATATAAGTCTGTCAGATGGCGTATCTGCAGATGTCCTGTTACATATAGGTAAGCAGACTGGATCATCAGATAGACTAGCTGGTCTATGGCATTCCATTCATAAATGTAGTCACCATTTTCTTTCAGGAAAGCACGCTGGAGCAGCTTTTCCATCCCCCTCTGGTATACCTGGGTTTTAAAAGGAAAGGTATGATAGATCTCCACAGAAAAGCGACCTGGTATACGCATCTTTTCACCCACTCCCGGATAGAGAGTATCCGTTTCGTAGCCTATATTGACCAGATAGCCTTTTGCAAAAAGATAATCTTCCGGGTCAAGAAAAAAAAGCTTCAGAGAGCTTTCCCCTGCCATTTCCTCCCTTGGATACAGCTGTCTGCGGCTGCTGGAGGAAAGGACGAGTACCGGGATTTTTTTTAATTCCAGAAGGACCAGTATCTCCCGTTCTCCTTCTGTGCAGCTTTCGTTGAATTTCAGAATATCGCTGTAGCGCTCATAAAAGCGTGTTTTCCACCGTTCCGGCATTTTTTCATTATTTCCAAGGATTGCAAGATAGATCAGGTTTGAAATTTTGTTATAATCTGCAACCCGGAACAGCCTTTCCCAGTCCAGATTTCCATGAAGCGGCTTTAAATCATCCTGGCGCATAACAGATGCAGCCATATTTACCAGTATGCGGCCTTCATAAAAGTTTTGATTTTCCATTTAACTTCACCTGTTTTTTGATATTCTTCTGTTAAGTCCCCCATCGATCCTGCGTATCTTATCTAAAAGCTTTTCTGTGCGGCAACGCAGATCCTCAATACGCTTCTCCAGCATTTTTTCGCGCTCTGTCTTTCCTTTAAAACAGCTTTTTACATTCATTAATGGACCTTTAGCCAGATCTCGTAGATACCGGTCCCGAAGGCTGTTTCCCGCAGTCTGCAGGATGATCTGTTCTTCACAGTCTGCATGGCGCTGCAGCTGTTCTCCCCTCATATCTAAAAGAAGAGAAGCGGAGACTGTGTCGCCGCGCTCCACTGCCTCCGCCAGTTCTTCCGTCAGACTACAAACTTCTCTTAATATATTATATCTCCTTTGAAGATATATCAAAATTGTTTCCAAGTCTGCGCTCATATATTCTCCTTTAACCGAAAACACTTCGTTCTCTCACAATATGCTGATCGCCGGAAATCTTTCCTGCCTGGTTAAATGCATCTCTTAATTCAGAAAGTATGTGGCTGATCCTTGGAATCTCTTCTGCCCTGCGTTCCCTTCCTGCTTTAACACGGCTGATATCATAGATCAGGTACTCATAGATACGTTTCAGATCCTTGCTGATGGGATACTGCATATCCAGTATCTGTATTAAATACCGGACGATCCGTCCTGTTCTTTCGAGACATTCTTCAAAAGTCTCATATTTTTTATCCTCAAGTGCGATCTGTGCCATTTTCAGACGCTTCACTGCTTCGTCATACAATAAAAGCAACAACTCCAGATTGCTCATAGAATAGATCGTACTTTCCTTGTACTGCTTAAACTTTTCGTACATGCTTCCTTACCCCCATCAGCCACCTAACTGTGACAGGTAGCTGGACTGTGAATTCATCTGATTGATCAGCCTTTCCATCTGCGTAAACTGGCTGATATAACGGTCCTGCTCAGTTGACAGCTGGGACTGCAGGTTTGTGATGGTTTCCTGCATATCCTTTAATTCTTTATAAATACTGTTGTTAGTCAGAGTCAGGCTTAGTTTTTCAGATCCTGCCTCTTCAATAAGCACACCATAGGAATTTCCATTCCTGCTTGCATATCTGGTGGCATAAGTAGAAAGAGTACTGTCTATGGTGTTTACAATACCATGCGTGCCTGTGAACAGGTCTGATACCTTTTCCGGATCACTGTTCATGGCAGTTTTAAACTTTTCTTCATCAAATACGATCTTTCCACCTGCTGTGTAATCATCTGAGAAGGAAATTCCGATCTTTTCAAGATCGTCATAAGAAACACCGTTTATCATCATTGAAGAGAAAATGCCCTGGGTAGCATTATCCAGGTCTTTTAAAGCGCTGCTGTTGTACAGAATACCCTCTTTTGCCTTATCCTCCCAGTTTTTAATGGAGGTTTCATTCATTTCATTTTTCTGGTCATCTGTCAGAGGCTTATAATTACTGTCCGGCTTGGTTGTTGCCTGGGTGCGGACCTCATCGATCATGGCATTATAAGCTTCAATGAATTTCTTTACAGTCTCTGTCACCTTTTCTGTATCTGCTGATGCAGTAAAGCTGACGCCGCCTTCTGCTGTTGCAGAGCCTGTATTAAATGTATTCGTGGCTCTAATATCCAGACCGTCAATGGAGAAGGTATTGCTGCTGCTGGTAATGGTGGTCTGTACCCCATTATAGAGAATACTCATCTCACCATCTGTGCCATCTGTGCTAACCCCGCCGAAAATGAGATTTGCTGCATCAGTAGTATCTTTTGGATCTGCACCAAGGGTGATCTTACGGCCCTCACCTTTTTCATTGGAAGAAAGAACAAATTTATTTTCACTGCCCAGATAGATGGCAGTTACTCCCGCATCTTTATTATTATTGATCGCAGTAAGCAGTCCGTCTACTGTGGTATCTGCAGTGATATTATCTATTTTTGCACCATTGACTGTAAAGTTTTTTAATGCGTCGTTTAATTCCTCTTTTGTATTGTATTTTCCCAGTCCCAGTTTGACCCTGTTCTCCCACAGGCTGCTTCCTGTACTGATCTTATTTGACTGGGTAGATGTGATACCCAGGGCATTCTGGAGTTCCTTTGAGTCTGCGGATATCTGTAATGTCTGTTTGTTGTCTGTTGCAGTAAACGTCAGGCTGCCATTTTGACCCTCACCTACAGTAACCTTTCCTGAACCGAAGGCTTTATCCAACTTATTCTGTAAGCTATCCTTAAAAGCTTTAAAATCTTTTATCTCTTCCTTATCGCCGATCAGTTCAATATTCTTTGTCTGTCCGCCATAAGAAACAGAGATTGATTTTCCCTTAAGATAGCCGGAAAGGGGCTGCTTTGTTATAGCTGCAGCCTCAAATGAAGATGTATGGTCGTTAAATTCCTTAAGTGAAATGCCGTTATCTATTTCATCCTGATTCATGTTGCCGGAATTAAAGCCAAGACTCTTTAAAGCAGATGATGTTCCCCTGATCACATAGCTTTTTCCTTTATCGGTAATACTGTCTGTCTGACTGATCTGGATCTGATCACCATTCAGTGTAAATTTAATGCCGCTCTTTCCATCTTTTCCGAGAAATCCCTGGGAATCAAGGGCTTCATTCAGCTGTTCTACTATCTTGTCAGAACTAGCCGTATAATCAATGGTAACTGTCTCTGTTTTTCCATTGTCCAGCTTTTTTTCATAACTGGTGGGGAACGTAAAGGTTGCTTCCGTTGTAAACTGCTTATCTGTAATACTGTAGGTTCCAAATGTCAGCTTCGTTCCGGAAAGATTGGAGGTCTTTACTTCTTTATTTTCAAAATCAGACGCGCTGATGCCGCCTAAGGTAATAGCTGAATCTTTTTCATTTTCTGTTTTCTTTTCGCCAGAGATCAATGTGGCAGATGTTGCTAATTTGTTTACTCCCAGAACTGATACTCTGGATGCAGTGTCTGCGTTTCCTGTCGCTGATATATATTTTGTATAGTCAGGATCCCCCTGTACACTGACCTGGTTTTTTGCAAAGAAATCACTGTTTTTTAAGCTCTTTGTTGCTGAATAGCTAAGGTAATTGTCCTGAAGATCTATGATCTTATTGCTGATAGAACGATATGCATCCCGCTTCCATTCCAGTTTTGTCATAGCCTGCTTCTTGGCTGTGATCTTGGATGTTGTTCTTGCTGTCATCTGTTCGATCAGTGCATCCCTGTCAATACCGGAAGCTAAACCGCCAAATCCTCTTAAAGCTGTATTTCCAAGACTGCTGCTTGTTCTTGATACACTTGACATATCTGCTGCTCCTTTCAGTCATGTGATGTCGCGGAGTACATAAAATGCGCCGCTTCTGTATACTTTATCCCTGTGATTCTATAGATTCTATATAAATATTTCGGCGCAGCATGAAAATTTATAAGATATGGCGTGGATGTTCTTTTACTTCCATACAGGCTCTCATGGACTGACTTAAAACAGCCACACGGAATTTATTGCGGTAAAAGGTTAACAGCATCGGGACTGTCGTATTATCCGCTACAATATATTTGGGCGGCAGCCTGGTAAGCATCAGCGCCTTCACATCTGCCTGACAGCGGCTGCAGGTACAGGTATCATTACTTTTCAGTGCGTCAAGGATCAGTTCCGGAGTAAGGATCTCCTCCATGATATTTACGACCCGGTAACTTGGACCATCTTCCTGCTTCTGCTCTTCCTGTTGTTCCAGTTCTTTCTGTACAGGTGTCCCTGCGTTTGTTTTGGGCTGCTCTGTCTGTTCTTCTGTCTGTTCTTCTGTCTGTTCTTCCGGCTGTTCTTCCGACTGTTCTTCCGGCTGTTCTTCCGACTGTTCTTCCTGCTCCCCGGGCTGTTCTGCCTGCTCTTCTGTCTGTTCTTTTTCCAGCTCCTGGATCAGATTCTTCTGGATCTCTTCTGCCAGCTTTCCTTCTTCTCTTGGATCAACTACAGTCACATTAGCGGAAGGCACTCTTACCGGTTCTTCAGCAGCTGATCCTTCCTGCTGTGTTTCACCGGAAGCTGAAGAAGGCGGCTGTGTTTCGCCAGAAGACGCAACTGGCGGCTGTGAACCTGTGATAAGGTTCAGCACATGTGAGGTTTTATTTGTTTTTTTTGCCATATTATTTCTCCCTGAAACCTATGATCTTTTCTACCTCATCTAAAAACTTTCCATAATCCTTTACAGCTGATGCTCTCGGACTGTACTCAAAAATACTTTCTCCATGGGCCGGTGCTTCTGCAATCGCCACTCCGGACCTTATTTTTGTGTCAAATACCCGGGTTTCCAGCTGCCCGGCCAGCTGCCCGGCCATTTCCAATACATCCCTGCAAAGACATGTTCTTGGATTAAAGCGGTTTAGCAGGATACCCATGATCTTAAGGCCGGGATTGATCTGTATGCGGACAGATTCTACTGTTTCCTTTAACTGTGACAGACCAACCAGACTGAGGATATCCGATGCCATTGGTATAATAAGATAATCAGAAACTGCATATGCGTTAACTGTGAGAAGATTTAAGGCAGGGGGTGTATCGATCACAATATAGTCATAAAAATCCATTACCGGCTTTAAAACATTTTTTAAAATAGATTCTTTTTCTTCTCCCGGATTATACTCCAGACCACTGCTGCTTAAGGTAATATCAGAAGGAAGGATATCGATCCCTTCTGTGCGGCTGATCGCCTTTTGTATGGATATATCTCCTTTTAATACATCCAGTATAGTAGATCCTCCTTCGGTATCCAGACCAAGGCAGAATCCAAGATTTCCCTGGGGATCCAGGTCTATACACAGAACCTTTTTACCTGCCATCGAAAATCCTGCAGCCAACGCTGCTGATGTTGTGGTCTTTCCCACACCGCCTTTTTGATTTGAAACCGTAATGACCATTTATGTATCTCCTTTTATCCTCTCTTCTGCATACAATATTTTCTGAAAGCTCTCCCTGTATTATTCTCCAAGGCGTTCCATAGATTCCTCTACCTGTTTTACCAGTTCCTGGATCTCCTGATATACAGCGGCTGACTCATTTGCCATACGGCCGATCTCATCTGCTACAACACCAAAGCCTACACCTGCTTTTCCGGCACGGCCTGCTTCAATGGCTGCATTCAGGGAAAGCATTTTTTCCATCGTAGCCGTCTGCTCCAGTCCCTTTGCCTTATACTTGATCTGTCCTACTGCATCCCGTACTTTCTTTTCCTCTTTTGCAAATGCTTCTACGCTGTCCGCATTGCTCTTCCGGTAATAAAGGGCATTAGCCCACAGATTCAGCATCTCAGCTAAAAGCTGTCCACCGGCACTTACTACTTCCTGGCTTGGGGCTGAATCATCCGGGTAATCTCCAAGGACGATACCGCCGATCACTGTACCTGCACGGAATCCTCCTACTGTAAGATCCTGGGTAAACTCTCGCAGCTCATTATGTTTTCCATTGGTATACCTGCTGTAAAAGCTGGTAAAGGAGTTTCCTCTCGTAATGTATTTTCCTTTCATATCCACTACTGCTGCTGTCATGCCTGTGACCGTTAAAAACAGATCCTGGATCCGCTGAAGTTCTTTTATATCCAGGATCTGACGGATATCCAGATTTTCTGTACTTTCATCTTTTGTAACGGTATCCATATAGGAAGTTTTCCCTGATACAGCTGATCCTGTTGCCACTTTAGAAGCTGTAACTTCATTTTTGGCTCCATTCTGGATCCACTGGGCCAGCTTGCGGTCTGTTTCCCGGATATGCTTAACCAGCACGCTTACCATATAGTTGATCTCGCCCAGGGAATTGATCGTCGGACCTTCCTGCTCCAGTTTTATAATGGCATCCCCCAGTTTCTGTTTATACAATTCATGAAATTTATGATGTTCTGTATATTCCGGATATTTTGACTGCTTCTGGAGATCCTCCTCATCTGAAAAGTGTTTCGTTACATATTCAACAAGAAATTCTCCCAGACTTGAGAGATTTTCTCTTCCCTTTCCTTTTGAGCATGCATCCAGAAGGGTATTGACTTCGTCAAAAATCTTCCTGTGCTCACTGTCGATCAGTTCATTTCCTGTTACAAGATCCTGTGTTAATACATATTTTTCCATCCTTAGAGTCCTCCTTACTGCTGACTGTACTGTTTTTTAAAACGGGCAAGCAGTTCATCCATTACTGTGATCAGATGCCCGATCTCCGGCTTGGAAAGCTGTTCGTCTGCACCTAATTCTTTCCCCTTCTGCCTCATCTGCTCATTGATCAGGGAAGAGAAGATGATAACCGGGATCTTCTTTAAATGTTCGTCATCCTTGATCAGCTTTGTAAGCCTGTGGCCATCCATTTCCGGCATTTCGATATCTGTAATGACCAGATTGACCTTATCATACAGATCAGAATCATTATGTATTTGTGAAAGGTAATCCCATGCCTCCTGGCCATTGGAAAAATTCTTTACATTGGTAAATCCGGCCCTTTCCAGGGAATCATCGATCATTTTACTTAAAAGAATGGAATCTTCCGCGATCACAATAGGACTGTTGCAGATAGGGCGGTCTCCCATCTTATCTACATCTGTCACCTGTATAGTTGTTTCCGGTGCGATCTCTGCCACGATCTTTTCAAAATCCAGGATGATCACCAGCTCTTTTCCGCACTGGGCAATACCGGTAGCAACACTGTCATCTCCATTTGCAATGGTCTTATCTGGCTTCTGTATATCTTTCCATGAAATCCTGCTGATACCTTCGATACTGTCTACCCGGAAAGCGACCGTCATTTTATTAAAATTTGTTACGATAAACAGATCTCTTGGCCCATTTTCCCGGTCATCTCCTGTAAGATATTTTGCCAGGTTGATCACTGTGATCAGCTCATCCCTTGGTTTAAAGATGCCTTCTACTGCCGGGTTTGCATGAGGCATCGGTTTTACCTTTTCACTCATGATGATCTCCTGGACTTTTGCCACATTAATGCCATAAAATTCACCCAGAACTGTGAATTTCATTACTTCAATCTCGTTTGTTCCTGATTCTAAAAGAATCCCTTCTTTTTCATTTTTGACCATGATCTTCTCTCCTTTTTTCTGTAAACAGGCATGTCACAGATGGTGACACCACCATAAATGAAAGCCCTGGCTATAGATGGCGTTCCGGTCGTCCCACTGTACGCACGATCACATCGCCTGTTGCAAGATCTAAAAGCATGGTACGGGCATAATTTCCTCCTGTATCCTCTGCTGCGATACAGATTCCTTCCTGGGCCATGACTTTTTTTACACTTTCTGCATTTCTCTGCCCGATATTTCCAAAGCTGCTGTTTCCGCTGATCTCAAACATCTTGGCTCCCCCTGCGATCTTAACTACCATCCGGCTTTTTACCATACCGAATATTTTCAGCTTTCTGAGGGTTTCCCTGATGCCGCTGTCTGCAAATTTAAATGGATTGGAATCCTTTCCTTCAAACTGTGCCGGAAGCATGATGTGCAGAAGTGCTCCCAGACGGGTAACCGGATCATAAAAGGTTATCCCGATACAGGAACCCAAAGCATAGGTTATGATCCTTCCTTCCCCTCGTGAAAACTTCATATCACCGATTCCTACTTTTAATTCTGTGGCTCCGATCATTATGAAACTCCCAACCTCTCTAAAATATCGTTTAGAGAACGAATGTCCGGCAGCATGAGCAGCCAGTCAGAAAGTGCTTTTCCGCCGATCACAAAATCTGCATTGCAATACATCAGTTTATCTGTTTCATATCCATACTCAGCAATAGGTACCATTAAGATCCCACCCAGCATGTTGATGGTAGCACTTGGAACAGACAGTTCCACCTCTACATTTACAAGTTGTGAAAAAGCATTTATATAAGAACAGATAATGATGTTTCCTACTTCTACCAGTGCTGATCTGGCCATTTCGTCCATATCCAGAAAGGACTTATAACGGCTTCCAAGCAGTTTTTCCAATACCTCATTTGCAAAATCCAGGTCGAAAAGGAACAGCATCAACCCCTCAATATCACCTGACATTTTTACAAGGGCTGCTGCAACAAGCTCCTCCGCATCACCGATCCGGTTCATGGCATCATTGTATCCAAGGATATTCACAGATGGGATCGAGATCCGGACTTCTTTCTGCAGAAGCTTGGAAAGAGCAGTTGCTGCATGACTAGTACCGATACTGCCGATCTCCCGCATTACATCCAGAGCCTGCAGGTCCATATCTTCATATCGCTTTATTTCCATTTTTTACCTTATCCTCTCAGTGAATTGATCGTTCCTTCTATATCATCTGATGTAGTGATCATTTTTACAGCATAAGAAAAGGCTCTCTGACATTCGATCACATGGACCATTTCTTTTGCCATATCGGTGCCTGAATTCTCCAGTGCCCCTTTTTGCAGGACCGCATCTGATTTTAAAGAAGCTTCCATTCCATCCTGTGCTTTATATTCATTATCTCCTACGCTTAAGAGACGGCTGGGGTTTGAAAATGTGTATACACTTACCTTAGGAAGGTCAGTATCATCCTCTGTGCTGTCTGTATCATCTGTATCGTAGTCATCGTCTTCTGACTCTGATTCCTCCTGCAGCTTTTCTACATCTGTTACTTCCAGCTTAAGAGGCTGCCGGTTCTGGTCCAGCACCAGCTTTCCATCTTCTGTTGTAAGATAAAATCCATCTTCACGTTCTCCCCTGTGAAAATGACCGTTTCTTGTATAGGTGATCTCACCTGATGCAGGATCCTGTATCATAAAAAATGCATTAGGCTCCATAATTGCATAATCATATTCTTTTCCGGTCTGAGTAGCACCGGCTGTACTAAAATCCGTCCAAGTACGCTCCACTCTGGCTCCTGAACCTGTCTGCAGCTCTGTCTGGGCATTTTCAGAATCATTAAGATTATAGTGGATCAGTTCAGAAAAAGCCGCTGTTTTAGGTTTAAAGCCTGTATTGTTGATATTGGCCAGGTTATTGGATACAACTGACAGTTTTTTTGTAAACTGTCCGGCTCCTGCTGCTCCTGTATAAAATGACATATTCATTTCTTTATCCTCCTTACAGCTTACCGACATCTGACACAGACTTACTCATGATCTGATCATACATTTTCAGTGACTGGGCTGCGCTTTGAAGCGCTCTCTGGGATGACATCATAGCTGTCATCTGCTCCACCATGTCTACATTGGATTTTTCCAGCATTTTCCATTGAACAGTTGTATCTGCAGGCGTTGTTTCTGCCTGTGCAGTAGAGAAAAGTCCATTATCCTCTGCATGAAGCTGCCCCTGATCTGGAAAATCCACTACTTTCAAAGTTCCATAATCCTCTATGGTAACTTCCTGGCTGCCGCTTTCTTCACCATCAGACTGATTTGTAATAGCAGCAGTAATGTGTCCTTTGGAATCAACTGTAAAGTTCTCATTTTTGATCTGGACAGGCTGTCCTTCTTTGTTTAAGACTCTTCCTGCCTGGTTTAAAACCAGATATCCATCTTTATCTACTGAAAATGAACCATTCCTTGTATACCGGATGCCCTGTGATGTCTGGATGCAGAAAAAGCCATTTCCATTTAAGGCAAAGTCATAGATCCCATCTGTCTGTTCCAGACCGCCCTGGTCATAATTGGTATAAACCTGCTTTGCTGTCTTTATTTTTGAAACAGTTGCCAGCTGGGTTGGATTTTCTTTGCTATACTGTCCTGTACGATAAAGCATTTCTTCTTTGAAAGTACTGCTTACCATTGTTTCGTTTTTATATCCAGGAGTCTGGATATTCACCATATTATTGCTGATGGTATTTAAGTTTCTGCTCTGGGTCAGCATGCCTGACGCCAGATTATAAAATCCCTGATACATCTGACTTTATCCCCTTTCCATTTTTTGTTTCTATAAAATGGCGCAGCTTACGCAAGGCGATCGTGTGGATCTGGGATGCTCTGGGCTGGCTGACACCTATGACCCGGCCCACCTGTTCCATTTTCAACCCTTCCATATAATGCAGTGCCAGTGTTTTTTGCTCTTTTTCATTTAGCTGGGCTATGCCTTCTGCCAGCACCCGCATATCCTCTTCCCACAAGCATGCCTCCTCAGGCTGTACCTGGGTATCGTTGTTTGTGATCTGGAGTCCATTGGATGTATTCTGGTTTTCCAATAAAAAATCAAGAGACTGGATATTTCTCCTGTTTTTCATGGAAATGATCCTCTGGCAGCGTTTTTTTTCTATTCCAAGATGCTTTGCCAGTTCATCAACTGTTGGTGTTCTTCCTAATTCACGCTTCATGTCCTCGCATGCAGATTCTATAATCCCCAACTGCTTGTAAAATCCCCGGGGCATCCACTCCTGTTTTCTTACATAATCCAGCATTGCTCCTCTTACCCGCGTTGTAATGTAAGTGGAAAACTTAATGTTTTTATCCGGATCATACATATCGATCCCTTTTATGATCGCCACCACACCTTCATTCACTGCATCTTCCATCTGCATGGTGGTAGAATAAAGATCATATAGTTTCGTTGCCGTGGTTCTGGCTATGTACAGATACTGCATTGTGATCTCTTTCTTTATTTCCGGATCTTTCGTTTTTTTATAAAGCGCAAATAACTCCTTCTCTGCCTTTTCCTGCTTATCTTCCATAACTTTACTCACTCCTGTTATCTGCTGTTTATATCATTTGACCGTACACTTATGATCCTTTTTTCATTGTACTTATATTTCCAATTGACTGGATCTGCACATTATTTGCGATCTCATTAAATGAAAGCACCCTGATATTAGGATAAAAGGGTTCTACCAGATGGTAAAAATGGATCCTCATAACCTGTGAAGTCAGGATCACCGGATTCTGTGATAAACCACTGAACTTTTTTATCTGCTCTGCCAGCTGCCGGATCACATGCTGGAGCATTTCCGGGTTTAATGCCAGATATAAGCCATTTTCCCCTTTTGACAAGGATGCGACCATTTCCCGTTCCAGCTGGGCATCCAGTGTGATGACCTTCATGCATCCATCTGTACAGTACATGCGGGTAATGGTACGTTTAAGAGCTGTCCTGATCTTTTCTACTGTCTGGTCCAGCTCTCTTGGAGGAAGACCTGTTTCTGAGGCTGTCTGCATCAGATTCTCTACAATGGTCTCCAGGTCGCGGATCGGGATTCCTTCTTTTAGAAGGTTTGTAAGAACTCTCTGGAAATAACTGTAGCTGATCATCTGTGGTATTGCCTCTTCCACCAGTTCAGGAGCTGTTTTTTTCAAATTTTCCGTAAGCCTTACCACTTCCTGTCTTGTAAGCAGTTCGTATGAATGCTGCCGGATGACTTCTGAAAGATGCATGAGCAATACAGACAGAGGATCAATGACCGTATAACCATATAATTCAGCCCGATCTCTGTTTTCAGGCTTGATCCACCTGCTGGGTATACCGTATGCCGGTTCAATGGCCTCAATACCTTCGATTTCTTCTTCCACCTCCTCTGGTTCCAGAGCAAGGAAATAATCAATCAGGATCTCTCCTCCTGCAACTTCTTCTCCTTTTATGCGGATACTATACTGACTTGGTCCCAGGGAAGAACTGTCCCGGAGCCGGATGGATGGGATCACAAACCCCATATCCTGGGCATATTGGCGGCGGAATATAACGATCCTGCTGATCAGCCTTCCGCCTACTGACTCATCTGCCAGAGGGATCAGACTATAACCAAACTCGATCTCCACTGGCTCCAGTGTAAGAAGGCTGTATACATTATTTACATCTTTAAAATATTCTTCCTCACTTACTTCCTCTTTTGCAGCAGCTGCCTGAGCCTGTGGGGAATCTTGAAGCTGGGTAGAAGGAGCCATTGCCATTTGTGACAATGCCTGTGGCTCTTTTTTTATCTTTCCGGAAAGATAAAATCCGCTTCCCATAAGACATGCAGCCACAACCAGAGTCCTTACTGCCGGCATTCCAGGTATCACAGCCATAACCGCCACTGCTGCACCACTAACGATCATAGCATGAGGCTGGGCCAGAAACTGCTTTGATACATCTTCATTTAAGCTGCCTTCTGAAACAGCTCTTGTAACGATCATTCCTGTTGCAGTAGAAATAAGAAGAGCCGGTATCTGGGATACCAGACCATCACCTACTGTCGCAATGGAATAGGTACTCAGCACGGCTGAGATGCTGCTGCCGGACTGTACAATACCGATGATGCTGCCGCCGATCAGATTGATGGCAGTTGTGATAAGTGACATAACTGCATCGCCCTTTACGATCTTAGTCGCACCATCCATTGCGCCATAAAAATCTGCTTCTCTCTGAACCTTGGCACGCCGTTCCCTTGCCTGTGTTTCATTGATCAGGCCAGAACTAAGGTCTGCATCAATAGCCATCTGTTTTCCCGGCATGGCATCCAGATTAAATCTGGCTGCCACCTCTGCCACTCGTTCTGCACCTTTTGTGATAACAATAAACTGCATCAACACGATGATCAGGAAGATGATCAGACCTACTACTACGTTTCCTCTTAAAACGAAATCACCAAAGGCAGCAATGACACGGCCTGATGAACCTCCCTGAGAAAGGATATTTCTCGTGGTTGAAACATTGATACCCAGACGGAACAGCGTGGTAATAAGCAAAAGAGAGGGGAATATGGAGAATTCCAATGGCTCCCGAATGGTCATGGTTATTACCAGGATCATCATGGAAAGGGACATATTCAATATGATCGCCACATCCACCAGTCCCGCCGGAAGGGGAATGATCAAAAGCAATATGATCGTGATCACAAACATAACCACTGAGTAACTCAATAACCGTTTCATTCGTCCATTAATCTCCAACTATTATTTTTTATCTTTATTTTTCCCGTTATCCTGTTTATACAGATATACCAGGATTTCTGCTACTGCCGTATAAAATTCTGAGGGGATCGGCCTGTCCAGTTCACAGGAATTGTACATAGCCCGTGCAAGTGGTTTATTTTCAATGGTATAAACATTGTTTTCTTCCCCCACCTTTACGATTCTTAACGCCAGTTCATCTAATCCCTTGGCAAGTACTACCGGAGCATTGTCATGATCAGGATCATATTTTAAAGCAATGGCCACATGGGTAGGATTTCGTATGATCACATCTGCCTGGGGAACCTTCTGCATCATCCTGCTGGATGCCATCTGACGCTGCAGGCTTTTGATCCTGTTTTTAATCTCAGGATTACCTTCTGTCTGTTTATACTCATCTTTTACTTCCTGCTTTGTCATACGAAGCTCTTTTTCGTATTCCCAGCGCTGATACAGATAATCGCCAAAGGCAATGACCATAAAGGCAATACATACACGTATCAGCAGATCAAAGATCATTTTCATCATATAAGCCGCAGATGCTGCAGGATTCATATCGATCATTGATGCCATGGGCTGCAGATCCTGCTTCAGTATGTTGTAAAGCAATACCAGCAGCAGTGTTATCTTGATGGAGTTTTTCACCAACTCTACTGCATTTTTCATGGAAAACAGACGTTTTATACCTGAAAGAGGATTAAGCCTGTTCCATTTTGGCCGGATGGATTTAAAGGATACATTAAAACGTGTTTGTACTCCATGCGCCACAATTCCAAGTAAAAGGGCTAAAAGCAACAGAGGAAGCGCACATTTTAAAAACACAGACAGTGTAACAAAAACAAGGCTGGCTGAAAGCATATCTTCTGAGGACCGGGCTGCTCCATCTATGACCCAGGTCATATAATTTTTCATCTGTCCATATATAAAAGGAAGCCATATGCGGATCCCGAAAAATATGCCAGCCAAGATCACTACGGTAGCTACATCCCTGCTTTGGAAGATATTTCCTTCTTTTCTGGCATCCCGCCGCTTTTTGGCGGTAGGCTGTTCGGTTTTCTCCTGGCCACTCTGTCCCATCTTCTATGACACTCCTTTCAGACTGGTTTCATATTGCTTAAAAGCTTCCACATCATCTGATACATATATGTAAAGATGGTATCTATATAATCTGCCATTGGCGAAAACAGTAGCAGCATCATCAAAAGCCCCATTATGATCTTTACCTGGAAATTTACCGTAAAAACATTGATCTGGGGAATGATACGCATCAGAATCCCCATTGCCAGTTCTGATACAAGCTCAATTGCTATCATTGGAAATGCAAACTGCATACCAGTAAGGATCCCCTGGCAGAATCCAGCTGTGATCACATGGACCAGCATGGGATTAAATGTCACTTTTCCAAAAGGGATCAGCTGTACCGACTGGTAAAACAATTCTAACAGCCGCAAATGACTGTTGCTGGCAAAAAAGATCAGTACCATAAATGCATAATAAATACCGGAACTGACCGTTGACTGGGTTCCATACTGGGGATCATAAACCTGAGCCATGCTAAGTCCCATTGAATAATCCATAATGGAAGAAGCAAACCGGATCGTAAGGAATGCCAGTTCCATTGCAAAGGCTAACACTGCCCCAAGAAAAAGCTCTCCCGCAAGCATCAGGATGTATTCTGCCATTGATCCCGGATATGCCATCTGGGTCTGGTCTGCAGACAGATACAGGAGCAGTGACAGGGCAAAAATAAAATATGCCCTTATTTTTACAGGAAAATTACTTTTTCCAAAAAGGGGATTGAATCCGATGGCTCCGCTCATACGCATCACTGCCATTGAAAATGTGATAAACATAGATCTTCTTTACCCCTTTGCGATCAATTCCACTATGTATTGAAAAAATTCCTGAAGCATGACCAGCATAGAACTTCCTAAAAAACCTAAAAGCACCATAATAGCCAGCAGCTTGGGGACAAATGTCATTGTCTGTTCATTGATCTGTGTGGCTGCCTGAAAAACAGCAATGACCACACCTACGATCATACTGATCAACAGAAATGGCAGCGACAGCTTCATTGCCAGCTGGAATGCTTCATACATGATATCCAGGATCTGCACTTCTGTCATATTCCCACCTCTTTCCTACCGGAAGCTTTGTACCAGACTGGAAAATAAAAGTTCCCAGCCATTTACTGTAATAAATAAAAGTAACTTAAAGGGAAGAGAGACCATAGTTGGCGGAAGCATTACCATACCCATGGACATAAGGGTGGTAGACACCACTATATCTATAAGCAGAAATGGAAGATAAATCAGAAATCCTGCAAGAAACCCTTTTTTTAATTCGCTGGTCATAAAAGCTGGTACAACAACAGTAAGAGGATATTCTTTCACATCTTTCTTAACTTCCTGTTTTGACATCTGTACAAAATGATCCAGCGTATCCTTCTCTGTATTGCGAAGCATGAATTGCTTCAGTGGATCTGCCATGCGGCTTACTGCCTCCTGCTGTGTGATCTCCCCATTTTTATAGGGCTCGTAGGCAACCGTATTGATCTGACCTATAACCGGACTCATAATATACAGCGACAAAAAAAGTGCCATGCCTGTTAATACCATATTAGGCGGTGTCTGCTGGACTCCCATTGCATTTCTCGTAAAAGAAAGTATGATTATAATACGCATAAAGGAACTCATCATAACCACAATGGAAGGAAGCAATGCTGCAAAGGTAAGCAGCATGATAATATCCAGCGCAGGAACATTTCCTCCATTTAAGCCTGTAATCAGCTCATTCATTCGTTTTCTCCTCCTTAAACCGTTCCAGAACCTGGATCCCCGTCTGACTAGTCCCAAGCAGATATTGGTTTTCATCCAGTTTAAGAAGAATAATGTACTGATCATTTCCTACTTTTAGTTGTTCCAGTATCCGCATCTTTCCCCCCTTATTTCCATAAGGGGCGTTTTTCCCCAGGTACCGGCTTGCCTGCCATGCCAAAAACAAAATGACTACAAAAGCAAGCAGCATACCTGTTGTAGAAACAATATCTGTTATCATATTAAGGGCTCTCCGGATTGATATCCCTGGTTACAATATCGGTAATACGGATACCAAAATTATCCTCTACTACTACAATATCTCCCCTGGCAACACACTGTCCATTTACATACAGGTCTGCCTGTTCTCCTGCCATTTTGTCCAGGACTACAAGAGATCCCTGGGTAAACTCCAGAATATCCTTTACCAATTTCTTAGTGCGTCCTATTTCCACTGATATCTCCAACGGCACCTTCATGAGCATTTCCTGGTTGGCGCTTTCTTCTCCATTTTCACTTCCAGAAGATTCAAGACCAGGCGCATTGGCCGGCCGGATCAGGGCAGGTTCCCTGGATTCCTTTTTCCCTTCCTGTTCCCGTTTTTCCATATCCTGCATCAGCTGCATCATCTGCACCTGTGACTGCTGCATCTGATTCAAAAGCTGTAAAATAGCCGGATTCATATCTGCAGAAATACCAGCTGGAATCTGGGAATATACCGGCTGCGATGTAGGTGCTGGCTGCGGTGTAGATGCTGGCTGCGGGGCCGGTGCTGGCTGCGGGGCCGGTGCTGGCTGTGGGGCCGGTTCTGGCTGCGGTGTAGGTGCTGGTTCTGGATCAGGCTGCGTTTTTTCTTTCTCTGCTGCCTCTTCTATTACCTTCTCTGCAGTTTCTTCTACTGCCTTTGATCCTGACTCCTTATCTTCTGTCTGAACCTCTGCTGCTTCTTCCAGGGATATCTCAAATGGTTCCAAAAGCCTTTTGGCAAGCTTTTCCGGCATAATATTTAAAAACTCACTTTTCAGCTTTCCTTCGATCTCAAGGGTAAAGGAAATGACCACCATAGGAATTTCTTCCGGAAAATACTTGTTTTTAAAGCTTTCTGCGTCTGTGATCTCAAAAGAAACTGGTGTGGATATATTAACTGTAAATTTCAAAAATTCTGAAAGTGCCGTTGCTGAAGCACCCATCATCTGGTTCATTACCTCACAAATAGCACTTCTGTTGATCTCATCCAGTTCAAATTTATCATCTGGTACCTCTTCGCCCAGAAGGGTTCCTACTATGATGCGCACGTCATTTCTGCTGAACATCATAATATTGCTTCCTTCCAGTCCCTCTACATAAGCGATCTCTACTCCTACTGCCGGTTCCAGCTTTTTAAACTCAAACTGATCCCTTGTAAGGATCTTTACCTTTGGAGTCGTAATGTGAACGGTAGATCCTAAAAGGGTAGACATTGCTGTCGCTGATGCTCCGAGGCTGATATTCATCATCTCCCCAAGAGCATCTATTTCCATCTCATTAAAGCTGAGTGCACCCATTCTTATTTTCCTCCTGTTTTCTACTTACCGATTTCCAGTGCTTTCTGAGCCATCAGCTTAATTGCGTTTAACGCTGTTACATTTGCTTCATAAGACCGGGTCGCTGACATGCTGTCTACCGTTTCCTTCAGCACATCCACATTTGGCATAGTCACATAGCCGTCTGCATCCGCATCCGGATGATCCGGATTGTAAACTTTCTTAGCTTCTCTGTCATCTTCCACAATGCCAGAAACTCTTACTCCTGCATGACGGCTGGTTATTCCTTTTCCCCGTGCTGCATTTTCCATTGCCTGGGCAAAAGACGTATCTGAATAGCTTTCAAGAAGTACATTTTTCCTTCGGTATGGACCACCTGACTCTGTCCGCGTTGTGTCCATATTTGCTATGTTTTCTGCCGCAATATCCATCCTGACACGCTGTGCGCTCATTCCAGAAGCGCTTATATCGAATGAACCTAAAAATGCCATAACAGTTCCCTCCTTATGGATCATTTTCCTAAAATGTCATTTACAGTTTTTACAATTCTCTGTGCATCAAAAGGCTTCACCACAAAATCACGGGCACCTGATTTGATCGCATCTACAACCATGCTTTCCTGTCCCATTGCTGTACACATAACAACTTTGGCATTTGGATCACCTTCACGAATTTTTTTCAAAGCCTGAAGCCCGTCCATATTTGGCATGGTGATATCCATAATTACCATGTCCGGTTTTTCCTCACTGTATTTTTTTACTGCTTCTGCCCCATCCTGTGCCTCGATAAAATCGTTATATCCACTTGAACTGAGAGCTTTCTTGATCATCATCCTCATAAAAGCAGCATCGTCTACCAGCATTATCTTAGCCATTTCTTATTCCTCTTCTTCCTTCATTCTTATTTATACTCCCGTATTCCGGAGCGTATTTATCCTTGTTCTTTTACAGATCCGTCACTGTTATCAGGATCTTCTTCCTTCTGCGGCATTATATCCGTTTTCTTTTCTTCTATTTGTGACGTAATGCATTTTTCAATCTTCACAGCCACATTTTTCTTATAACATCCCATTTGTCCTGTAAACCAAGGCTGACGTCCTACAAAAAGTCTGACCGGACTGTCTTTTGGCTTTCCAAGATCGATCACATCTCCTACCTGGATCTGATAAAGTCCTTTCAGATCCAGCTGTACCGTGCCAAGCTGTCCTGTAATAGGCAGTTTGGAGTAACGGATATTATCCATGATCTTCTCTTTATTATCCTGATAAGAAAATCCTCTTGCCAGGTGCTTGCGGTTGTCAATACTGTGAAAGATCACCGTAAGAAGATTGCCCGGAAGGCAGATCTTTACTTTTTCCTGTGCCTGTCCAGATATGTCCACATTTAAAATGATAATGGCTACTGTTTCATCCAGACCTACATCCTGGACCATGGTTGGATTTTCTTCTACATGTTCTACGGAAAAAACAATGCTCACATAATTCGAAAATCCATCCTTTAAGGTACCTGTCATATATTCTACAATCCGCTTGTACAAAGCACGTTCCACGTCGGAATACCGGTAATCATCCTCTACTGCTACAACATCTTCGCCCCCCAGCATATGGTTGATCAGTGTAATCACCATACCCGGAGTTACAAACAGCATCAGTGGAACACTCATTTTTTCTTCTCCTGCTATTGATGCGTCTATCATTGTCATGCAGTCGTTTTCGTGAAGGGCATTTACGTATTCGTAATACCTTCTTTCCTGTACATCCAGCACCGTTATGTCCGTCATCACGCGGAAAATACCGTTGATCTGGGAAGTAAGAATACGTGCATAATTCTCAAATACACTCCTGAGGATCTTCATTTTTTCTTTTGTGAATTTCCTCGGGCTGAAAAAGTCGTATTTAATATAGTTCTTTTCTTCTGGTGACAGAGGCTGTACAGATTCTGTTTTCTTTTCCTGTGCTGGTGCATCCGCACTCATGGATTTTAAAAGTGCATCTATCTGGCTTTGTGATAAAACATCTGCCATTCTTCCTGACCTCTCTTATTCACTGGTATTTTGCATTTTCTCCACAGACCCTGCATCTTCTGCACCTGCATCTTCTGCACCTGCATCTTCTGCACCTGCATCTGCTGCACCGGTATCTACCGGTGCCTCTGTATCTGCCGGTACGGTTTCACCACCCTGGGAAGAGCTTTGTGACTCTCCTACTGTTACTACTGTAGTATTCGCATATTCACCGCTCTTAAACTCTTTATAATACTCATTCAGGTCTCTTTCTTTTGCCCCATTATCTAAAAGCAAAAATTCAATCCTGCGGTTTTTTATCCTTCCTTCTTCTGTGGAATTATCTGCTATAGGGCGATATTCACCATAACTTATATCCACCAGCTTCTCCGGCTTTATTACATTCTGCTGCTGAAGATAAATACATACTTCTGCAGATCTCATCGCCGAAAGGATACGGTCTTTTCGTATAATCTGTGGATTGATCTGTGAATTATCTGTTACTTTCGCAGTGTGGGACATGATATTAACCTGTTCAATCCCACCTGCTGCAGGAGCTATGGCTTTTGCAAATGTATAGAGGACTGCCTGTCCTTCCCGTGTAAGCACGGAGCTGTCTGCACCGAAAAACACATTATTTGCAAAAGAAACATAAGTATAATCATCTCCCCTGATGACCGTAGCCTCCTTTACACCCGCCTGATTCAGGCTTTCAGCGATCGTAAGATACAGCTCATTTACATCTTCTGCCTGAAGAGCTTCCTGGGCAATCTCCTGGCCGATCTCCTGGCCTTTGCTATCCACCTCTGGGGTATCTGACATCTGGGAATTAATGGTAATATTTTCTGATCCCTGGTTCTGTATGCTTGGGATGCTTTTCACAAAAATAGTCCATTTCTGTGCGTCCAGGTTAGACATGGAATACAGCATGATAAAAAATGTAAGCAGCAATGTTACCATGTCTCCATAAGTATCCATCCAGTTGCCGCCGCTGTCTGTGGGGCGATTTTTCTTACTCATTTATCTTCCTGTTCCTTCCCCTGAAAATCTCCAGCTTCTGCTTTTGCAAGGATCTTCCGCTGCTGTGACTGTTTAATCGATGCAAGAAGATGTTCCCTCAGGTATTTTGGATTTTCTCCTGCCTGTATGGCAATGATCCCTTCAATGATAGTAGAACAATACAGTTCTTCCTCATCCTGACGGATCCTCAGTTTCTTTGCGATCGGATTAAAAATAACATTTGCAAGAATACAGCCGTAAAAGGTTGTGATCAATGCTACTGACATGTCACTGCCGATAGTAGATGAACCGCCTGCATCCATATTCATTCCCTTCAGCATGTTGATCAAACCGATCAGGGTACCTATCATACCAAAGGACGGTGCATAAGATGCAGCTTTTTCATAAAGACCTGCCGCCTGGTCGTGACGGATCATCATATTATCCAGTTCTCTTTCCAGAACCAGCCTTACTTTGTCCGGATCGTTTGCATCTACGATCATCAGGACACTCTGCTTAAAGAAAGTATCCTTGATCTCCGCCGCTTTATCCTCCAACGCCAGAAGGCCGCTCTGCCTTGCTATGGTTCCCAGATCTACAAGCTGTTCGATCAATTTGGGGATATTATAGCGGTTTCCCCTTATAAGTACTGCAAAATGCTTTGGGATATCCTTTAATATCCCTAATGGATAGCTGGACAAAGTTGCTGACAGAGCCCCACCAATTACAATGACCATACTGGGGATATCAATAAAGTTACCAATCTTGGCAAAACCGATTCCGTTTACAATTAAAGCAAAACCCAGGATTATACCTAGTAATGTTGTAGGATCCACCTGCTTTTCCTCCTAAATCTGCATCTCTTTTTTTATGCTGACACACCTTTGAAAGAACCCGGTCACCTGATCTTTGATGCTTTCTACACTGTCTTTTACCAGATAGTAATCTCCATTCATCATACGGATCTTTGTTTCCGGAATCTGTTCGATCAATTCAACCTGAAGCCAGTTCAGATATAAAATCTCTCCGTTAAGTCGTTCTACACAGATCATATTCCTTACCGCTTCATGTTGATCAGATCAGACAGGATCTCATCACTGACTGTGATGATCTTTGAATTGGCCTGAAAGCCTCTCTGTGTTGTGATCATATCAGAAAATTCCTTTGCAAGATCCACATTGGAAGCCTCCAGATATCCGGTCATTAAAGAAGAGGTGCTTCCTCCTGGGATCGTAGCGGAAGCATTACCACTGTTATCGCTTTCTGCTGCCCCATAGTAAAAAGAACCCTTTTTGCTTAAGCCCTCCGGATTCTGGAAGGTGGCAATGGCAACCTTACCGATGCTGACGGTTTTTCCATCCTTATCCGGATCCGTTGACTTTACTGTACCTGAAATCTCTCCCAGACTGTTGATCTTTACATTTGTCAGCTGCAGCGGAGCATCACCAAAATCATTGCCTGTTACATCACTAGGAACCTTGATGGCTACAAGATCTCCATCAAATCTCGTTGGCTTATCTACCTCATCCGGACGGAAACCATAAACAAAATTTCCGTTGGCATCTGTAAGATATCCGTTTCCGTCAATATTGAACTGACCAACTCTGGTATAATCAAAGTCCGTTTTCTTCATATCCGCTACTGTAACCGTTTCTGTGCTCTTTGGGAATGTAATAAAGAAGCCTTCTCCGTCTACACTTGCATTAAGACCACCTACATAGGTTGGTGTAGAGGCACTCATATCCGTACTGATGGAACCCATCATGGAACCATATCCATACTGGGCTGCATTTACACCACCGGCATTCTCGCTTCCCTTTGTGGAGGTGGTGGAAGTCTGGTACATCGCCTCTTTAAAGCTGTAGCTCTGGGACTTAAAACCAAATGTATTTACGTTTGCAATATTGTTGCCGATGACGTCCAGTTTGTTCTGATGCGCCCGAAGACCTGATACTGCTGAATCCATTGCTCTTAACATATTCTTTTGCTCCTTTTTACATTTCTTCTGTTTCTGTATCTTCAGATCCTGTGTCTTTCAGATCTGCATTTGCTAACTGTTCTGTGATCTTATCTGTTTTTTCAGATCCTCTGTCAGGATCTTTTTCACCTGCTTTCTCTGGAAGCTTTCCTACTCCCAGGACACTGGACATCTTATAGCTGGTATCATCACCTTCCAGACGTACCACCGGATCTCCCTGGGTAAAATCAACAGAAATTACCTTCCCATATTTCACGCCATTTGCTGCCCCGGTATCAGGATCCGTAACCGCCACTGTTATCTCCTGACCGATCAGGCTGCCTGCATATGTCTGAGTTGTAACAGCAGCTGATGTATTTAATGACTCTGTCATGGCAGTAAGTGACTGGACCATTGCCATATTTGTCATCTGGGACATCATTTCGCTGTTATCCATAGGGCTTGTCATATCCTGATTGGAAAGCTGTGCTGCTAACAGCTTGATAAAGCTGTTTACATCCATCGTGTTCTTGCTGTTGGATCCGGCACTGTAAACACCTGCCTGATACGGGTTTGCAGTGCTGCTGACTGTTATTTGATCTGCCATATCACTTTAATCCTCCTTCTAGGCCAGTCCCAGCCTTAGCTGTTGGGCAAAGCTGTCATCCTGCTTCTGGCGCTGCTCTTTTTGATCCTGCCTGCCGTTTCTGCCATGACCGGGATCCTGATCCATGTTTTGCCTGTTTTCAGTCTGTTCCGGTGTGTAAATAACGGTAGGGGTTCCTGTTTTTTCTTCCAGGATCTGTGCCAGATGCCCTGCTTCTTTGCTTAATATCTCCAGTGTTTTTGCACTGGTTGAAAAAATAGTGACCTCTGTTTTTCCTTTTTCATACTCCAGCCGGATAGTCAGCTTTCCAAGCCTTTCCGGCTCCAGGGAAAGCTCCAGCTTTCCTTTTTTTTCACTGATCTTTGTATCCAGGTAGTTTCCCAGATCCTCTGTCAATGTATCCTGGGCTGTTGGCAGCCGGTCTGCCGGTCCTGTATCAACAGCAGCTGGTTTTGCTGCTGTGCCAGCTGAACTTTCAACAGTTCCTGTATAACCGGGCGATGCCAGGGCTGTCATTTCCTTTCCGGAAATATGTTCCTTCTGGTCTGGTATTTCTTCTTCCCGGTTCATTTTGGCAGTTTGCTTTGACTGCCCGGCTTCTCCGGTCCGTCCTGCAGCTTCTGTCTGTGCCGGTCTGTTCTGGAGCTTTAAGTCATCTGCATGGACAGCTGTTTCTGTGTGGGGGGCTTCGGTCTTCTGTATGGTACTGACAGCTGCCGACTGGTCCTCCATTCCTGTTTCCACCGTTGTCTGTACAGCCAGATCTTGTATTCCATTTATTTCATTGTTGTAAGCAGCAGGCGTTTTACTATTTTCTGCTGTTATCTGTACAAAGGTCCTGTAACAGGCTTCAGAAACATAGGCAGCTGCCAGTTCCTGCTCCTGCTCTTTTTCTCCATCCTGGCTGTTCTTTCCGTCCTGTATGTCCGTTACTTTTATTTCTGCTTTTATTTCATCTGTTTTTACGTTTTCTCCGGACTGCCTGCCATTAACCTGTTTTTCATTTCCCCTGTTTTTGGTTTCTTCTGGCTGTGTTTCTTTATTTTTTGTTTCCCATGTTTCTGCTTTTTTTGTTTCGTCATTCTGGGCTGCTTTTTTCTGGTATTTTGTCAGCATCGATGCAAAATCTGACCCATTCTCCACTTTTTCTTCTGGGTTCGTACCTGACTTCACAGAATATCCTGTTTTTATCTGACCGGTATTTTCAATCCTGCTCAACCTAGATTACCTCCCTGTTTTGAGAATATCTGGCTGTTCTTGAAGCAAATTCTTCTATAAACAGCTCCTGTGCCTTTTTAGCAGCTTTTTCATACTCACTCTGCCGCCTGTCCTTTAACTTTTCATAACGGGACGTATCTATCTTTGCAGCGATCACCTGTACTTTTTTCTTTTCTTCTTGCTGCTGTAAAAGCTTTAACTGTTCCTGTTTTTTCCGGATCTGATTTTCCATTTCACTGATATACATACCATAAAGACAAATATCTTTTATCTGTACATCCTGTTTTTTCAAATCATCCATCTTATTCTGGGCAGATACCAGCTTGTTCTCCAGTTCCTGTATCTCTGCTTCTTTTTTCCGGATCTGTGCCAGAAGTGTACCATGTTCTGCCTTAATGCTGTCCAGAATCTGTTCCTTATAATGAAGTACATTTTCAAGACTGTATTTAAATCTCTTCATCTTAAGTATCATCTCCTATAACTGCTAACCCACGATTTTTTCCATTCTCCTTATGCTTTCCTCATAAGGGATATTTTCATTTGTTTCCTGTTCCAGAAATTTATTCATATCACCTATGCGGTCAACTGCTTCATCCAGAGCACTGTTTGCACCTTTTTTGTAAGCGCCAATGGAGATCAGGTCTGCATTTTTCTGATAAAGACTTAACATGTTCCTGAACCTTGAAGCTGCTTTCCTGTGTTCTTCCCCGGCTATATCATTCATAAGACGTGAAATACTCGCACTGATATCAATAGCCGGAAAATGGTTTGCATTAGCCAGCTGCCTGCTTAAAACAATATGACCATCCAAAATACCTCTGACTGTATCAGCCACCGGCTCATTGGTATCGTCTCCCTCCACCAGTACCGTATAAATCCCGGTAATGGAACCTTTTGCAAAATTCCCGCTTCTTTCCAGAAGCCTTGGAAATTCTGCATAAATAGAAGGTGTATAACCTCTGGCTATAGGCGGTTCTCCAATAGCAAGACCGATCTCCCTCTGTGCCATGGCATATCTGGTAAGAGAATCCATCATCAGCAGCACATCTGCTCCCTGATCCCTGAAATATTCAGCGATCGTTGTTGCAACCAAGGGACATTTCATACGCAGCATTGCCGGCTGGTCTGATGTGGCTACAATAAGGACAGAACGTTTCATGCCCTCTTCTCCCAGATCCTTTTTAACAAATTCCAGAACCTCCCTGCCTCGCTCTCCTACCAGGGCGATCACATTGATATCTGTTTTTACATTCCGGGCGATCATTCCCATCAATGTACTTTTTCCAACACCGGAGCCTGCAAAAATCCCCATTCTCTGACCTTTTCCAATGGTATTTAAACCATCAATGGCCTTAATCCCAAATTCCAGATGTTCCCTGATAGGAGGACGGTTAAGAGGGTTGATATAGGCACTGTCTACTGTATAAAGCTTCCCTGGGGGAAACTCTCCTTTTTCGTCAATGGGATGCCCCAGCGCGTTGATGATACGGCCTTTCAGGAAGTCTCCCACCGGTATCTGCAAACGGCATCCGGTATTGCGGACAAAACTTCCCGCTGTGATCCCGCTGATATTTTCATAGGTCATCAGCTGTATTTTGCCATTTTTGAATCCTACCACTTCCGCAGGAACCTGACAGTTCTCAGCTTCATTGTAGATCATAACAATATCACCAATACCGGATCTGCCTCCGGAAGCTTCCATTGACATTCCCACTACATTTTCAATTTTTCCAATGCGGTCTGCTGTTTCTGCCTGCTGTATTAACTTCAGGAGATTTTCATACATGGTTTTCACCTCTGTGTACTTTATGTATCCATAAAATCTTTATGTATTGGCGTTGTCTACAAGTCTGTGTATATTTTCAAGCTGGGTATCTACACTCATATCTATAATCCCGTCCGGCATTTCGATGATACAGCTTCCGCATTTTCCGTCCTCCATTACTATAAATTTGACGTTGTCAGAGAGCCGTGACAGTTTCTCTGCCAGATGTCCATCTGCCTGAACCATGGTCTCATAGTCTTCTTTTTCCATATAGATCTTGACCCAGTCCATTTTCTGCAGTTTTTCTGTTTCAGCTTCTATCATCCTGCTTATAACAGAACCGCTGGATCTCAGGCTGATATGGATCACTTTTTCAGCCACTGCCACAGCAATATCTTTTAATTCTTCCAGATATTCTCTGAGGCATTTTTCTTTTTCTTTGTTGATCTCTATTAAGGCTTTTTCCAGGCTTTCTTTAAAAAACCGCTGATTTTCACGATGTTTCGCCTCATTTTCCTCTTCTGCCCTAATCAGTCCCTCTTCATAGCCTTTTTGTCTGCCTTCTTCAAATCCTTTCATCTGGGCTTCCTCAGAGATCTGTTCTGCCTTTTCGTTTGCTTCCTGTTCAATGGCTGCCGCTTCTTTCCGGGCTTCTTCTAATATTTTTTCTTTTTCCCTAAGCACCAGCTCTATTTGTTCCTGACTGCATTCCAGACCATTGCATGTATCATTGCCCGCATTTAAAGAAGCTTCCGTTTCTTTTTTATTCTGCTTTTCTGTTTCTGGTTTCTGTGCATCCGGTGCCGTAAATACCTGTAAGGGAAGCTTCCGGACTCTGGCTTTATTTTCAAAGCCTGTATCCTGATCAGACAACAATGTTATCGTCATCTCCTCCCTTATTGATTATTACTTCTCCTGCATCTTCCAGTTTACGGATCAGATTAACAATACGCTGCTGTGCCTCTTCCACTTCCTTAAGCCTTACATTGGTAGTGATCTCCAGGTCTCCCTTGACTGTTTCTGCCATACGCTTGGACATATTTGCAAAGAATACGTTCTTCATATCCTCTGATGCAGTCTTTAATGCATATACAATATCCTTGGAATCGCAATCCCTGATAAAACGCTGTACAGATCTTGGATCCATATCGATGATATTCTCGAACATGAACATCTTGTCCCTGATGCTTTTTGACAGTTCCGGATTATCTTTATCCATTTCATCAAAGATCTGTTTCTCGTTTCCTCGGTCAACATGGTTCATCACATCTGCCACATAATCAATACCGCCCAGGTTCATATTATCCTCACTGGTAATGATCGTAGCGAATTTCCTCTTCATTTCCTCTTCCACAATAGCTATTGCCTCAGGAGATACACGGCTCATATTTGCCATGCCTTCCAGTACCGGTATCCTTTTTTCATTTGGAAGCTGTTCCAGTATCTGGGCCGCCTGCTGAGGATCCATATAAGCCATGATCAGAGCGATCACCTGGGGCCGCTCATGCTGGAGCAGGGCAAGAAGGGATTTGGGATCTCCCTTTGTAAAAAAGTTAAATGGCTTGGACTGGAGAGTCTTGGATACTTTTTCCAGAAGATTTCTGGCTGTGGTTTCTCCAAAAGCTTTTTCCAGTACACTTCTGGCATAATCCAGACCTCCATCTGTCATCATCTTGTGGGTAAGGCACATTTTATAAAACTCATCTAATGCATTCTCCACCTGGGCATTATTTGTTTTTCCAAGCTTTGCTACCTCATAAGTCAGGTCTTCGATTTCCTGTTCACTGAGATATTTATAAATCTGGGAAGCGCGGTCTGCTCCTAAAGACACAACTACCACTGCTGCTTTCGCCCGCGCATCCATTTTATCCAGTTCGGACCCCCCGGTAATATCTGTTATCTTACTTCCCTCTATTTCTGCCATCGTTTCCTCCACCAGTAAGCAGCCAATTCTGGATCAGTTTTGCTGCGATCTGCGGATTTTCATCCACAAAGGAACCGATCTCCTGTTTTAATTTCAGACTGTGCTGCATTTTCAGATTTAAAATTTCTTCATTTTTCTTAAGTTCATCGTCCTGTCCCTGAAGCGCCGACTGTTCCTCTTCAGTTAACAAGGATATATTCCCATCATTTTTAGTTTTACTGTCGGCGGCAATGGCATTTTGAGGATTTTCAGTAATCGCATCTCCATCCGGTATCTGTTCCAACAGTGCCTGTCTTTCTTCTTCTGACGCTTTCAAATGCTGCCTGCTGAGTATCAGCAAAGCAATCAGCAATACAAGAAGCAGCCCACCTGCCCCTATGGCGATCAAAAGAGGCAATGGAAGCTTTGCTTTCTGTGCCGGTGCTGTTACCGGCACTGCATCTGTGTTTTTACTGGCTGCTGAAAGGGCTCTTATAACCGTGATCTTTGAAGGAGCGTCCTCCTGGGTAATACCTGCTGAATTAGCTACAAGACTGACCAGATCTGCGTCTGCAATAGAGAGAGTATGAGAAAATCTCTGTAAATAAGATTCTTCTATGA
>NZ_QWGI01000100.1:0-692 GCF_003435125.1 Clostridium sp. AM25-23AC
TACCCGAATAAATCTCAAAAAGAACTATTTGCAAGGACATTTGGCTGTGTGCGTTTCGTGTATAACCGGATGCTGGCAGAAAAGAACGAATATTATGAGAAAACCGGAAAAGTATTAAAGGTTACGCCTGCAAAATATAAGGCAGAGTTTCCGTGGCTGAAGGAGGTAGACAGTCTGGCATTGTGTAATGCACAGCTGCATCTGCAGACAGCCTACAAGAACTTCTTTCGGGATTCTTCGGCTGGTTTTCCGAAGTTCAAGTCAAAAAAGAATCCGGTGAGAAGTTATACGACAAACTGCGTAAATGGAAATATTACTTTGCAGAATGCGAAACTGAAACTTCCGAAAGCAGGTTGGATCCGCATAAAACAGCATCGGAGTATCGATGATCGTTACATATTGAAGGGTGCCACCGTCAGCCAGGAAGCAGATGACAAGTATTATGTATCATTACTGTATGCGGCAGAAGAACCGGAACATGAAATCAGGCCAGTAAAAACCGCAATCGGACTTGATTTTTCCATGAGCGAATTGTATGTAGATTCCAATGGAGCTCATGCAGATTATCCTCATTTTTTCCGAAAATCCCAGGAAAAACTTGCAAGGGAGCAGCGCAGGCTGAGTCATTGCGAAAAGGGGAGCGGCCGTTACATGAAACAGAAAAAGAAAATAGCCAGACTCCATGCTCATAT
>NZ_QWGI01000101.1:0-686 GCF_003435125.1 Clostridium sp. AM25-23AC
AGAACATCTTGCAAGTCGTAGCCGTCCCCCAGCGTGGAGGCACGCAGACGGGTGAAGCGTTCCTGTCCCTGACCGGTCAGCCGGAAGCTGATACCGCCGCCCCGAACCGTCTTGACCTCATACCCGGCCTGCTTCATCAAATTGAGAAATTCGTCCAGATCAGCGGGGCGTTCCGCCAGCGCAGTATCAATAGCAAGGCGCAGTCGGTCCTGATAGGAAAGCGGTCCTTTCCGGTCTTTCTGCCACTCCCCATAGTTCCGATACTTGCTCTTGCTCCGGGGCTTCGGGTTCTCCACGATGGACAGCCCGTTTTCAAGGCACAGCCTGTCAGAGAGCCGCCGAAGGGCGAAGCTGGAGCCCCAAAAGTTTCGGAATTTCCGGGTGCAGTCAAGGGTGGTGGAGTTGTAATAAATGTGACAATGGATGTGCTGCTTATCGGTGTGCGTGGTAACGATAAAAGCGTGCCGCCCCTTTGTCCAGCGCATAGCCAGCTCATAGCCGATACGGTTCGCCTCCTTCGGGGTGATCTCGCCCGGATAGAAGGATTGTCGTATCTGATAGCACAGCACATTATTTTCTTTCTTCTGTTCCCGGCCCGTCATAGCGGCATAGCTGGCCTTTGCCAAAAGGAACTCGTCCGCCACGGTGGCCGGATCACATTCATAAGCGGAGATATACTTTCCGCT
>NZ_QWGI01000102.1:0-358 GCF_003435125.1 Clostridium sp. AM25-23AC
TACCGCTGCACCTGCTTGACCGCCATCTTATTGCGCTCGGCTACAATTTCGTTGGAGCGTTTTCCTGCGTCCTTCGGGTCAATCTGGCCCGAAGTGCGGGAGCCCTGGTGCTTGATGGCCTCAAGCTGCATTTTCAAGGCTTTGGCCCGCTCACTGGGGAGGATTTCTTCACGCTGGTTGAGATTGTCCTCGACCATCTGCGTGATGGCTTCATCGTCCGTCAGATTGCGAACAATACAGGGCATATCCGCATATCCGGCAAGCTCGCTGGCCTTCTGGCGGCGGTGGCCGGACACGATCTCATAGCCGCCATCCTCACGGGGACGGACGATAGCGGGCTGGGTCACGCCCTTGTCCT
>NZ_QWGI01000102.1:368-670 GCF_003435125.1 Clostridium sp. AM25-23AC
AGCGGGCTGGGTCACGCCCTTGTCCTTGACGCTGGACACCATAGCCCGCATTTCTTCATCATCCCGAACCTCAAAGGGATGGTTCTTGAAGGCGTGAAGCTCGTTCAGCTTGATATAGACGATCTGTTCCTTGCCCCGGCGTGGTGCATCCTTCGGTTTTTCGGGTTCCTTCGGAGCGGGAGCGGCCTGTACCGTTGGCGCCGTTTTTTTCTCCGGTTCCTTTTTGACCGCATTTTCCGGTTTCTGTGCGGGAGCTTCGGGCTTCGGGGCTGCGGCCTTGTCCTTATCTGCTTTCGGGGGAC
>NZ_QWGI01000103.1:0-660 GCF_003435125.1 Clostridium sp. AM25-23AC
TTTACTTCTTCCTGCATAAAACCTCCTTTCCGTCGGGGTTCCCGCTATCCGGGAGGCCCCCGTACAATCTCGGGGAACAGAAAACCTCGGGTCAATGTGGCCCGAGGCTTACCGCTCGGCATCCCTGCCGGACGGAGCTTTCTTTTCCGGCTCCGTCTGGACTTTTTCGTCCTGTTCCCGCATGGTCTGCAAGATAGAGGGCTTCTTTTGAAGTTGGGAGGGCTTTTCGCCGGACAGCGGCTTGATACATTCCAGACGGTCAGCCGCCCGGATGGCGTTGTCCGTGAGCTGCCTCTGCCATGCGCCTACACTGGGAGCCCAGCGGAAACCGCTGCTTTTCAACTCGGCCCGGGTGTCCGCGTCAGGCTTTCCATCAAAGAATACCTGCAAGCGGTTGTCCTCCCGGTTCATCTCCACACGGCCCCCGTCGAACTCCCAGCCGGAAAACTCCCGCTGCGCCTGTTTGGAGAGCTGTTCGATACGCGTCTTTACCCGGCGGATCTCCGCATTGTTGTTGGTAAGCTGGTAGCTTTCAAAGGGCCTCGGGTCGCTCCGCCAGTTTGCCGCCATGCTTGCTTTCAGCTTTTCGATCTGGTCCGGCGACAGCAGCGCACAGCCATCCAGCTTGCCATGCTTGCGGTAATAGGCGTTGACCTCCTT
>NZ_QWGI01000104.1:0-660 GCF_003435125.1 Clostridium sp. AM25-23AC
TTTACTTCTTCCTGCATAAAACCTCCTTTCCGTCGGGGTTCTCGCTATCCGGGAGGTCCCCGTACAATCTCGGGGAACAGAAAACCTCGGGCCAATGTGGCCCGAGGCTTACCGCTCGGCATCTCTGCCGGACGGAGCTTTCTTTTCCGGCTCCGTCTGGACTTTTTCGTCCTGTTCCCGCATGGTCTGCAAGATAGAGGGCTTCTTTTGAAGTTGGGAGGGCTTTTCGCCGGACAGCGGCTTGATACATTCCAGACGGTCAGCCGACCGGATGGCGTTGTCCGTGAGCTGCCTCTGCCATGCGCCCACGCTGGGAGCCCAACGAAAGCCGCTGCTTTTCAGCTCGGCCCGGGTGTCCGCGTCAGGCTTTCCGTCAAAGAACACCTGCAAGCGGTTGTCCTCCCGGTTCATTTCCACACGACCCCCATCGAACTCCCAGCCGGAAAATTCCTGCTGTGCCTGTTTGGAAAGCTGTTCGATACGGGCCTTTACCCGGCGGATCTCCGCATTGTTGTTGGTTAGCTGGTAACTTTCAAAGGGCCTCGGGTCGCTTCGCCAACTTGACGCCATGCTTGCTTTCAGCTTTTCAATCTGGTCCGGCGACAGCAGCGCACAGCCGTCCAGCTTGCCATGCTTGCGGTAATAGGCGTTGACCTCCTT
>NZ_QWGI01000105.1:0-344 GCF_003435125.1 Clostridium sp. AM25-23AC
CTTGCAAGGCAGGTGCTCTCCCAACTGAGCTACACCCCCATGGATGCGGGCCTTCCCTCTTTTCAGAGGCGATCCCTTATTCATTTATGTTCTGTATTTATTTCAATCAGCCAGTCACTTGTTGCATTACCTTTTCAGGTAATGGGCTTAAGTGGACTCGAACCACCGACCTCACGCTTATCAGGCGTGCGCTCTAACCGGCTGAGCTATAAGCCCATTGAATCTGGCATCCACCTGCTCTCCCATGCCGTCTCCAGCATAGTACCATCGGCCGATCAGGTCTTAACCGTCGTGTTCGGGATGGGAACGGGTGTGTCCCCTGACCGCATCGACACCAGAATTCT
>NZ_QWGI01000105.1:354-607 GCF_003435125.1 Clostridium sp. AM25-23AC
ATGGGAACGGGTGTGTCCCATAAGCGCATCGGCACCGGAATCTTTCACTTTCAGTTCCGCCTGCCGTCCTGTCCGAATCATCTTACGGAGCTTCGCTCCCTAAGCCGTTTCGCACAGTCCGCCAATACGATCTGTCAGTTACTCAAATCTGAAAAAGTAAACTTTTTCATCTTTTCGTCACTGCCATCTCGTGCAGGCTCACTTAAAAGCTCAACAGTATATAAAACCCTTACTTCTTCTTCCTTAGAAAGGA
>NZ_QWGI01000106.1:0-601 GCF_003435125.1 Clostridium sp. AM25-23AC
TGGATCACCTCCTTTCTAAGGAAGAAGAAGTAAGGGTTTTACGTACTGTTGAGTTTTCAGGGCATAGCCCGTAAGTGCAAACCTCACGAACAAGTTCGTTCGGTCGCGGCATTCGCCGCTTATAGAATGAACCAAACAAAATCGCTTATGAAAGCAAGCTTTCAACACGATTTCTTATTGATTCGTTCTGCACTTACTCATGAAAACACGAAAATTCCGGTGCCGATGCGCTTATGGGACACACCCGTTCCCATCCCGAACACGACGGTTAAGACGTAAGCGGCCGATGGTACTATGCTGGAGACGGCATGGGAGAGCAGGTGGATGCCAGATTTATTTGAAAAATACTCGAAAGAGTTTTCAAATAAAACAGACATGTTCTAGCGGGTGGAGATAAAGGCGAAGTTCGCGATGATGAATGTGTTAACCCGTTCCAGCAGGGTAATGCTGTTAATAACTGGTTTTTACCAGTGATTAGTAAGTTCAAGTATATTGAACTCGCTAATGACTGATAAACTTCAGTCAGAACGTACCTTGAAAATCACATATTGAAATAATTGATCTTAAATATTTAAGATACAAGACATCCGAGGCGTATCGA
>NZ_QWGI01000107.1:0-599 GCF_003435125.1 Clostridium sp. AM25-23AC
CAGAACTGCTCGCCCAGCTCCTGCGCCCGGTCTACGGTCAAGCCGTTGTCTGTCCCGTCCCGTGGGTCAAAGCTGATGATATAGTGGTGGCTTTTCACATCTTCCCGTTTTTGGTTTTTCTCATAGCGGAGATTGGCTCGCATACAGGCAACAGCGAAATCCTCGCCCCCGCAGTTGAGGGAAGAAATGCGGTAATCCTCCCTCGGTATCAGCCGCCCGTTTTCATCAAGGGTGGCTTTCATGGTAAACTCGTCATGCTCAAATGTGAGATAGGCTTCCGCTGCGCCATAGTCGGCGTTTTTAGAGCTGATATGTTTGAATGTTGCCAACAGCGTCACCCACTTTCTGCAAGACTTCAAACTTTAGGGCAGCAAGGTCGGAAACCGCCGCCCGTACCTCCCCGGCAAGCTGCGGATAGGGACTGTGCCACTCGTTCAGCGTCCGGGCTATCTGGTTTAAGTTGCCGCCGATCCTGCCGTATTCGGCGGTCAGCTTCCCGACAGCGGCAAGCAACTCGTCATTGACGGGGGAAACGGTTATGATGGGGCGTATGGCTGCCCCGGTTATGGCTTGCCGGATAAACTCGGCTTGGCTCATGT
>NZ_QWGI01000011.1:0-107089 GCF_003435125.1 Clostridium sp. AM25-23AC
AAGTTTCTTTATATTATTTTATCTAGCACAACAGGTTAAATCAGAAAAAATGAACTTAGAGCCAGAAAAGGTGAGATTTATGTGTTTGCGCACTGTTTGCGCCCGCAAACACAAGCATCAATCGGCATGTAAACTCCTTTCTTTATCTGGGTTTCGAGAGATGACAGGAGGTTCAAATCTGGTTGTCGCCTCTCTTATGAGAGCCTCAGAATCCTTTGTTTATAAGGACTCTGAGGTTTTTGTTTTACCAGAAAAAGTATGCAAAATATATGCGGGCAAGCGGGACGCAAACAGATTGAGGAAGGAGCATCGAAAAAAAGAAATATAGAGACATAAGTACTTGAAGTCCTAAAAAAAGTGTACTATAATAATAAATGTCCCGCACTGACATATGTGCAGCGCGGGACATTTTTAGAAATGGACACATCAGCAGTTAAAAGCGATAAAGTGCTTAAAAATAAAATACGTGCTTAAAAGGTGATAATTTGGTTTTGCCAGCATTTGGATATTGAATGATGCAGTCTGGAACAGTTGGTTCGCGGTTCATATTCGATATAGAAAGGCAGGGCTGAATCTACATGAAAATAATATTTTGGGGGAGAAAATTATGTCATTCAATTACAAAAGTTTACTTCCGACACCGGCGCAGATCAAGGCGGAATTTCCGCTGACACCGGAGTGCGTAGAGTTAAAAGCGGCAAGAGATAAAGAGGTTGCGGATGTTATCACGGGAAAGAGCAAAAAGTTCCTCGTGATCATTGGACCGTGCTCCGCGGACCGCGAGGACGCTGTATGTGAGTACATGAGCCGTCTCGCCAAGGTAAATGAGCAGGTTAAGGATAAGCTGGTTATCGTACCGCGTGTATACACAAATAAGCCGCGTACCACAGGCGGCGGATACAAGGGAATGCTTCATCAGCCGGATCCAGAGAAGAAGCCGAATATGTACGAAGGACTTGTAGCGATTCGTAAGCTTCATATGCGCGTGATCGAGGATTATGGATTCACGACAGCCGATGAGATGCTGTATCCGGAAAATTACAGCTACCTTTCCGATGTACTTTCCTATGTCGCGATCGGTGCGCGTTCTGTTGAGAACCAGCAGCACCGCCTTGTATCCAGCGGTATGGACGTTCCGGTTGGAATGAAGAACCCGACCAGCGGCGACCTCGGTGTTATGTTAAATGCCGTTTACGCTGCACAGCATGGTCATGATTTTATCTACCGTACATGGGAAGTTGAGACAAAGGGTAATCCGCTGGCGCACACGATCTTAAGAGGCGCAGTCAGCAAGCATGGTCAGTGTCTGCCGAACTACCACTATGAGGATCTGGAGCTTCTCTACAGCCTGTACCAGGAGAGAGAGCTGTTGAATCCGGCCTGCATCGTTGACGCAAACCACTCTAACTCCAACAAGCGCTACATGGAGCAGATCCGTATCGTGAAGGAAGTTCTTCACAGCCGCCGCCACTCTGAGGAGATCCATAATTTCATCAAGGGCGTTATGGTCGAGAGCTACTTAGAGCCGGGCAGCCAGAAGATTGGCGAGCATATTTACGGAAAATCCATCACGGATCCGTGTCTTGGATGGGATGATACGGAGAAGCTGATCTATGATATTGCGGATGAGATCAAATAAGAGATAGAAATTGTCGGTGCCGGCACATGAAATGTGTGCTGGGAACGGGAAATAGAGTAAATATTAAGCCATCGGGATGAAAGTGAAAATTATCATTCCGGTGGCTTTTTATAGTCGTGCATCTGGAAGAAGCTGCCGGCAGCAGGTCCTAGACGTTAGCAGTCTGGGCTGCTTTTGATGAGAACTCTCTCTCATAAAAGAAGATATACTGCTGCAGCACACCGGCGAACCCCGGATATTTCGAGAAATTTTCTTCGATCAGCGCCTCGCAGAGCCGTGATTCGGGAATATGACTGGTGCAGCGGCTTTTCGGGGCATACTCCCGCAGCAGGATCTTTTTGATCCAGGTGTCCACCGGGAAGGCACCGATATGGTGCAGACCGAAGAGGCAGATGCAGTTGGCAACTTTGACGCCTATGCCGTAGCAGGAGAGAAGAGCTTCCATGGAGTCGGAATAATTCAGTCCCCGCAGACGGTCAAGATCCATCTTTCCGGAGCAGACGTCTTCGCAGGTTCGCTTGATATACTTGGCACGGTAACCGAGCTTTAAGGCGAGGAGATCATCCAGGGAGGCGTGGTTTAACTCTTCAGGAGTTGGAAACGCATAATAATATCCGGAAGACAACTCATGCCGCGTTCCATATTTCTCACTCAGCGCCTCCACTAGCGCTCGGATCGCCGGAATTGTCTTTTGTTGTGAGATAATAAAGGTGATGATCATCTCCCAGAGATCCTGGTTCAGGATCCGTATTCCACTGCCGAAAGCCGCCGCTTTTGAAAGATATTCATCCGCAGGGTCAACAGTGCGGATATAAGCACCATAATCCGTCCCAAGATCAAAATAATGATTCCAGAATGCAGACTCGTCATCGGGACAGTGAAAAATCACCTCATCCCTATTCTGCTCCACAATAAGAAAATGTCCGCTGCTGATGACCCGGTAAGCTGTCTGCGGATCATTCGGGGCACAGGGAATCATACGGAAACACTGACCGGAGTCGGCGATCTGGCGGAGGTTGAAGTTCTTTAAGTTTTTTGAAATCATAGAGTACCTCCTGGCTGGTCAGCGGGTCTGCCTAGGAACAAAAGAAATTTTTAAAGTCATTCCCATTCCTTCGGCAAGGCGCTGAAGCAGTTTGATGGATGGATTTCGACTTCCATTTTCCAGACGGCTGATCTCAGTCTGGTTGATTCCTGTTCTTTCGGAAAGTTCTTTTTGCGTCATGTTCTGACTGATTCTGGCATCGATAATTGCCCGGATGATATCCATTTCCGGTTGAATCTCGTCATATGCGGCGGAAAAATCTGGATTTTGCATTTTCTGTTTTTTATATTCCTGAAGTGTCATGCATGTCCTCCTCTGAATATAGTTTCTTTTTCTCAAAAGTGCGGTCAATAATTCTTTCTTTGGTGTTTTGTGTGTCTCCTTATATGATATGAGATATATCTCAATAAGTCAATGGAATTGTAATTTAGAAATAAAAAAGGTTAATAAATCATGAATCAAAAGATTTGATAAAGATTAAAAGAACCAGATTAAAACGAATTGAACATCAGAAGAATATTTATGAAATAAAAAAGAAAGTTGTCTCCCGCCAAATTTAGAGATGGCGGGAGACAAAAAATTATTCAGCAAGTGCCTTCTTGTTCGCTTTCGCCTGGAACTTTTCGTTCTGGATAATAAAGCGCTCGTGGCGGCCTCCGCCGATCTTTCCTTTGGCGTCGTAAGCGGCAACATCGAATACGAGACGACGTCCGTCTACCTCGACAAGTTCAGTCTCGCACCATACGGTCATTCCAAGCGGTGTCGGTGCGTCGTGTGTTACGTTTAAGAGTGTACCCACAGTACCGCAGCCCTCGTCGAGCTGATCAGCAACGCTCATCCAGGCGGTCTTTTCCATTAAAGCGGTCATAGCCGGTGTCGCGAACACGTCGAGTGTGCCGCTTCCCATTGTTTTTGCGGAGTTTGCGTCAGAGACAACAACCTCCTGTCTTCCTTTTATTCCAGTTTCCAGCATAAGTTTGTCCTCCATGATTAAATGAATACCGTAACTGTTCAGTACCCTCACAGTTACGCGCAAAAATCCATTCTAAATCGGCTGTGTCGATAGGATTTTTGCCTTCTAGTCTAAGTTTTCTTACGGTCAGCGAAGTAAATGCGCAGACCTACTGAATAGTTACTGAATACCACAGTTTACAATACCGGAGATCCTGACAGTGACAGCAAAGATCCGGGATTTAAACCGGGGAAGTGTGATCAGCGCGGCGTTTTCCCGCCTGACACTGACATATAAAGTATAGAATACTCGTACACGAATTGCAAGAAAAAGACTTACTGGTCTGTGATCATTTTTTTCAGATTCTCAAAAAGCTCCAGATCGGATTTGGTCACACGGATGTTGGAGGCGAGTTCTTTGCCATCCGGTTCGATAACCTTAAATTCGATGATCATGTTTTCCTGTATGCCATGTTTGTAGACCGCACGCCAGAAAGCCGGGAATTTCGGGTGGTTTCTGATAAAGGTCTGCCAGGAGTTTTTGAACTGCAGAAACATCATTGGATTTATACTCAAAATATCTTCCTCTTTCCTAAAATTGTGTTTCAGGTAGTCACGCAGCGGGTCGGATGGACGCCGATGCCACTGTTTGCGCAAGGCACGAACAGTAACATGCTGATGGATTCCAGTATAAAATATTTGAGCAGGAATTGCAAGATATGGGAATAGTATGCTACAATTAGCACTGAGAAAGTGGTTACTGTATACGAATAGGAATTATCTGAACTGAAAATTCCGTACAATACAGTGGTGGATTTTACCGATTTGGAATGCGAAGCATCGGGAAAACGATGGTCAGGCAGTTGTAAAGGAGAGATACGATGTTGGAGGACGCAAAAAAACGGATGGCAGAAAATGTCATTTGTAATTTGAAAAAAAGAAATATGGAGGGAATCTATTGCCGGGATAAGAAAGAGGCAGTGGAAACGGTACTCTCGCTGATCGAACCCGGTGCTTCCATCGGCTGGGGCGGCTCGGCATCGATCCGGGAGCTGGGGATTCTGGCTGAATTGGAGAAATCCGGACATGAGATGCGGGATTATCCGATGAAAGATAAAGAGACGATGGGAAATCCTTCATATCTCGGCTCCTGCAGTGCGGACTGTTTCCTTATGGGAACGAATGCGATCACTGTAAAAGGCGAACTGGTCAATATTGACGGTGCGGGAAACCGTGTGGCCTGTCTGATCCATGGACCCAGACAGGTGATCATTGTTGTCGGAATGAATAAGCTGGTGCGGAGTATTGAGGATGGAATCGACCGGATCCAGACGCAGGCTTGTCCGATCATTGCAGATGCTACCGGCCGGAAAACGCCATGTGGTGTAAAGGGAGTCTGCATGGACTGTCAGTCCCCCGACTGTATGTGCTGTTCGATCGTTGTTACACGGAGATCCCGATATGACGGACGGATCAAGGTTGTAATCGTTGGGGAAAATTTAGGCTATTAAAATAAGATTACTGGAGGAACCCAATGTTTTTTATTGGCGGAATTACTCAGGGGACAAAAGAGCTGGTTTATAACGCGGCGGCGATGATCTGTGGCCGCTGCGGGAGATATGGACGGTATCAGGTGTTTATGACCTATATGTGCCTGTCCTTTTTCTTTATTCCGATCTTTAAATGGGGACGGAAATATTATGTGAAGACAAGCTGCTGCGGGACCATTTACCAGCTGGACGAGGAAGTCGGAAAGCGGATCGCCGCAGGAGAGGATGTTTCGATCCGTGAGGAAGATCTGACGCTCGTCTCAGAGGGACATGACGATCCGGCCTGGGACGTGCCGTTGAAGCGGTGTTCGAACTGCGGTTATGAGACGAAGGAAAACTTTGAATACTGCCCGAAGTGCGGAAAGAGGTTTTAAGACATGAAGATCACATACATTCATCACAGCGCGTTTCTCGTGGAGACGGAGTCGGCGTACCTGCTGTTTGACTATTTCCAGGGGAAGCTGCCGGAGTTTTCGGAGGAAAAACCGCTCTATGTGTTCGCCAGTCACAGACATCCGGATCATTTTTCAAAGGTGATCTTTGAACTGGAGGAGAAACATCCGAAGATCCATTATATTCTGGCATTTGATATCTGGAGTAAGCGGGTTCCGGAATCTTGTAAAGGAAAGACAGAATTTTTAAATCCGGGGCAGATACTGGATGACGGAACGCTGAAGGTCGAGGGATTTAAGTCCACGGATGAGGGCGTCGCGTTCTGGTGCAGTGTGGATGGCCTGGAGATCTACCATGCCGGAGATTTAAACCACTGGTACTGGGATGGGGAAGATCCGCAGTGGAATAAGAATATGACGAAGGCTTACCGGGAGGAGATCGCAAAGATGCATGGCAGGAAGGCGGATATTGCGTTTTTACCGCTGGATCCGAGACTCGGTGAATATTTTTACTTGGGAATCGATGATTTCGTGAAGGAAGTCGACGTGAAACATATTTTCCCGATGCACTTCTGGGGGGAATACGATGTGGCGGAGCGGCTGAAAAAAATGCCGTGTTCGGCGGGATACCGTGACAGGATCGTTGAGATCCATGAAGAGGGAGAAGGCTGGGAAATCTGAGAGGGGGAATAAAATGCAGCTTGCGACCTCAATGAATATCGGAAAAGTGATGGATGAAGAAGCGAAAAGAGAACGGTTTGCTTCCTGGTACATTACATTACCTGGAATTCCTGAGTACGAAAAAGAAATGATAGAGAAGTCATTGAAATATAACGTGTGGAAAGAACTCATAACACTATTCGTTATTTATATGATCTTATCATTGACATGGTTTTTCGGTGCTGGGCTGTATGATCCTTTTCAGAGCATAACGGGCTATAAACTCACAGGAAAAAAGAATGTCATCGCAGTTGTACAGGAAGATGGACAGTCATTGCGTCTGAAAGATCCAAATAAAGGTGAGCATGTACAGTATACACTTGCCGAACTTGGAATGGATCCGGTACAGTATTCTTACGGAAACAGGCTTCAGACATACTGGGAGAAGGAAACGGATGGTGAGTATCATTTCCTTGCCATACTGCCGGAAAAACAGGTATCGAAAATAGAAGGCCTTTATTACGGGGTGATAGGAGTCGGATATTTTACGATTCTTATTGGCGGAATCAGCGTATTTTTCATTCGAAGGAAGCGGTACACGGGATGGTTCCCGCGTTTCTACGATAGGCTGGAAAAGTTTTATTCAGAGCATGCTGTCTGGAGAAAGTACAGTGTTGAAGAGGGATATGACACGATAGATGCCATTATTGCTTACGGAAATAAAAATCAGCCATCCTTTGTAAAAGAATTTTCTTGTACCCGGCTTACAAGAGAGGACGAGAAGAAAAAGAAATCAAAGATAATCGCTGTATGGTTGACGACTATAGCTGGCATGACAGGAATCGTACTGATCATTTCACTGCAGGTGAGTATTGCGTCAGAAATCGAACAAAGGAAAAATGAGGCAAGGACGGCAGCTGTTTTAGAAAAACTGCAGGCTGCGATCAACGGAAAAAGGTCCGGTCCGGATGATGGATCAGAAGATTACAACTATGCAGATATGATCGACCGGGCGAGAAATACATTTCCGGAAGAAGATGTTTACTACAAGCTTCTGACAACGGAAGAGTACGTTTCGTTAATCGTCACAACAAAGAAAAAACAAAATGTCTGCTTTGACCGGTATGTACCGGTACATGGCTCGATTGGCGAAGAGGGAACAGAGTATAAGCTTGAAATTTCTATGGTATCGGACGCAATCCAGCCGGATGATATTTTACATAATTATACAGGGATTCTTTTGTCTACGATACCGTAATGTGAAACAAGTATAATTTGAGAGGAGAACACCATGAAATTCACATTTGCGCATAATAATTTTAATGTCATAGATCTTGACAAGTCCTTAAAATTCTATGAGGAAGCTCTTGGATTAAAGGAAGTAAGAAGAAAAGAAGCGGCGGACGGGAGCTTTATCCTGGTATACCTCGGAGACGGCGTGACACCGCACCAGTTAGAGCTCACATGGCTCAGGGACTGGGAGAAAGATCACTATGATCTTGGAGACAACGAGTTCCATCTTGCATTCCGGGTAGATGATTTCGAGGCGGCTCACGCAAAGCACAAAGAGATGGGATGCATCTGCTTTGAAAATGAGAAGATGGGGATCTATTTTATCACAGATCCGGATAATTACTGGCTGGAGATCGTTCCGACGAGAAAATAATGAAAAGGTCCGACAGCCAGACATATGAAAAATTCACACATCAGGCAGAAATGACGGAAACTGTTCTCACTGGAAAAATAGCAGCCGGTCAGAGATAGGAAACATAGAAACAGATAAAACAGGAGGAGCTAAGATGATTCTGATTAAAAACGGACGAGTAGTAGACGCAAAGAGCAATACCGACGGGATCCTGGACGTTGTCATTGATGGCGGAAAGATAAAGACCATCGGAAAAGTGGAAGATGATGGAAGCTATGAGCAGGTGATCGACGCAGACGGCTGTGTCGTAGCGCCGGGCCTCATTGACGTCCATGTTCACTTCCGCGATCCGGGACTTACATACAAAGAGGATATCCAGACAGGCTCCGCCGCAGCGAAAAAGGGCGGATACACAACGGTTGTCACCATGGCAAATACAAAACCGCCGGTAGACAATGTGGAGACCGTAAAATATATCATCGCAGAAGGAGAGAAGACAGGCATCAATGTTCTTCCGGCCGCATGCGTTTCTGTTGGAATGAAGGGGCAGGAGCTCACGGATATGGACGCCTTAAAGGCAGCAGGAGCTGTTGGATTTACGGACGATGGAATCCCGCTGATGAACGAGAAACTCGTCTACGAGGCCATGAAGAAGGCGAAAGAGTTAAATGTACCGCTGAGCTTCCATGAGGAAGACCCGGCATTCATCTCCGAGAACGGAATCAACGCAGGTGCAGTCGCAAAAGAGCTTGGAATCACAGGTTCCCCGGCACTTGCTGAGGATTCTCTCGTGGCCCGTGACTGCATGATCGCACTGCACACAGGTGCGTCAGTCAATATCCAGCATATCAGCTCCGCCACATCTGTAAAGGCTGTGAAGTTTGCGAAAGAGCTTGGCGCAAACGTGACAGCGGAGGTCACACCTCACCATTTCACATTAGATGAGACCGCTGTTTTAGAACATGGCGCAATGGCGAAGATGAACCCGCCCCTTAGAACCGCGAAGGACCGCGAGAGAATTATTGAAGGAATCAAGGAAGGCTCCATCGATATGATCGCCACCGACCACGCTCCGCACAGCGCGGAGGAAAAGGCAGTTCTTCCGGTATGGAAAGCACCGAGTGGAATCATTGGTCTTGAGACTGCTCTCGGCCTTGCGGTGACAGAGCTTGTGAAGAAAGGCCACTTGACTACCATGCAGCTTGTGGAGAAGATGTGCGTGAATCCGGCGAAATTATACCATTTTGATAAGGGATATCTCGCGGAGGGCAAAGATGCGGATATCGTGATCTTCAATGAGAACGAGGAATGGACCGTTACAGATGATGAGATCGCGTCCAAGTCCCACAACACGCCGTTTATCGGAACAAAGCTTTTCGGTCGTGTGAAGTATACGATCTGCGGTGGAAAGATTGTATACAAGGATTAAGAACATACAGCAGAGCTCCCTGGCATCGGGCTGATAAGACTCAGAGAGTCCGGTTGGAGCTGGATCCGGGGAGTGCAGCGGTTTTCAGCAATGCAGGAGGAGGCAAAGCTGAGAATTGTGAGAAATAAAGAACAGGAGCAAACAAGTTATGAAAAAATACCAGGTGCTTCTTTTTGATGTGGATGGAACACTTCTGGATTTCGACAAGGCGGAGAAGATCGGCATCGAGCGGGTACTCACCCACTTTGGCGTACCGGCTACAGAGGAGAACATGCAGAAGTACCACCATCTGAACAAAAGCTACTGGCAGAAGTTGGAGCGCGGGGAACTTACGAGAGAGCAGGTGTTAAGCCTGCGATTTGAGGATTTCTTCAGTGACTTCGGAATCAAGGTAAATGGCGCTGAGGTCGATGGATTGTACCGCCAGACATTAAATGAGAGTGCGTTTCTTTTAGACGGAGTCATGGACCTCCTTAATGGCTTAAAGAATCGCTATGAGCTTCATATCGTTACAAACGGCGTCGCTGAGACCCAGTATAAACGCCTCGCGGTAGCAGGTCTGGACAAGCTGTTTAAGGGAATCTACGTTTCTGAGGAATCCGGATACCAGAAACCGCAGCAGGAGTACTTCGATTACTGCTTTGAAAAGATGGGCAGAAACGACGTGGAGAACATGCTGATCATCGGCGACTCCCTGACTTCTGATATCCGTGGCGGAAACAACGTGGGGATCGATACTCTGTGGTACAACCCGCACCATCAGGAGAATACAGCCGGGGTGCATGTGGATTACGAGGCGGATACGTTGGAAAAGATAGGTGAGATGCTGAGTTAATTTCGGAAAGACAGCAGCAGGCAATTTTTCTGAAAAGTTATGTAAACTAAAAGTACCCGGAATGAGATAAAATCCATGGAAAATCATTTTGAAGGCTGGTTTTACTGCTGGTACCTTTCAAAATTGCAAAAAGTCATAGCAATACTGAGAAATATTGTCAGACATCTTGACAAATAAGAAGATTTTTCTTATAATTAAGCTTTCCCGGAGAGCATTGTCCGCCGCATATGGATCCGGTGAAGGGACAGAAAGAGCGGCGGCGAATATATAGAAATGAGGGGTGTATTTCATGAACAAGAACACGACAGATATCACATTATCGGCTTATTTTAATGACATCGTAATCGGATACTACGAGGACGAGGATCTTGTAAAACAGTTTGGAAGACAGCTTGGTTTCGACGTGGATATGGACACCTTTATGGCGGTCTCTTTCCAGTATCCGTCTGATATGAATGTAAAACCGGAAGACCGCGAGAAACTCACAGACGCTGCAAACGCGATCATCGCGCTTTCCGATATCAACAAGAAGATCGGCGGAAAGCAGATCATCACCTGTGACAGCGGCGTATGCGTGATCCTGATCATGAACGACAAATCCGCAATGCGTGACCTGATCCCGCAGATCAAGGAGACAGCCCTTGAGCAGGTAGAAAAGATCAATTCTGACAGAAAGATCCGCGTCGGCATCGGTACGATCGAGAGCGGAATCAAGGGAATCAAGCATACATACATCAATGCCCAGGATGCGGTAAAGGCCGGCGAGATCTTCAAGAAAGACCGTGTGATCCTTGAATACATGGGTATGGAGATTTACAGCAGCATCAACCAGATGGTTGTAAACTTCGGTGACCGCCTTACCAGAACCGTTTTAAAACAGCTCGGTGAGACTGAGAAGCGGGTTCTCGCGAAATACTACAAATGCAAAGAGGACATCGCTGAGACTGCAAGACAGCTCGGAATGTCTGAGGATGATGTAAAGACAAGCTTAAATATGGTCCGCATCAATACCGGACTTGACGTAAACGATACAGAGGATAACTTCAAGCTCCACTTTATCATGATCGCGAAGAAAGTCCTTGAAAACGACGAGAGAATCAAGAAGAATCGTTAATTCACCAGAAAGTTTCTGTTGCTGTCTGCCAATGGCATGAACAGCGGAGTGTAGAAGGTGGACGATACAGAAGAAATCAGCAACAGCCCTGCGCATAATATGTGCCGGGCTGTGAGCCGTTATGGACGGTAAAATGCTGAATGGTAAAAGATAAACAGGCGGGGATCTGCCGGACAGAAGGGGATACAAATATGAAGACAATGCTGGAGCGCGGAGCCGGAATTCTGATGCCGGTGTCAAGTCTGCCGTCACCATACGGAATCGGTACATTTGGCAGTGCGGCCTATGATTTCGTGGACTTCTTAAAGAAAGCAAGACAGAAATACTGGCAGGTTCTGCCGGTGGGACCGACAAGCTACGGGGATAGCCCGTACCAGTCATTTTCCGCTTTTGCGGGAAATCCGTACTTTATCGATCTGGATACCCTGGTGAAGGAGGGACTTCTCACACAGGACGAGATCAACGCCTGTTACTGGGGGGATAATCCGACCCAGGTGGCGTACGACGCGGTGTTCTGGTACCGGTTTCCCCTGTTGAAAAAGGCGTACGCGAGAAGTGAGTACCGCGAGGAACAGGGCTACGAGAAGTTCTGTATGGACAGCTGGTTCTGGCTGAATGATTACGCATTTTACATGGCGTTAAAGTTCCATTTTGATAATAAAGAATGGCTGGCATGGCCGGAAGATATCCGGTTCCGGAAGAAAGAAGCGGTGGAGTCCTACCGAGAGGAATTGAAGGACGAGATCGACTTCTGGAAGTTTTTACAGTATAAATTCTACCAGCAGTGGGGAAAGCTCCGCGCGTATGCGAACGAGCAGGGAATCTCCATCATCGGAGATATTCCGATCTACGTGGCGCTTGACAGTGCGGACGTCTGGACCCATCCGGAGTTATTCCTTTTGGATGAGGAGAACCTGACCCCACTCAAGGTTGCCGGAGTTCCGCCGGACGCCTTCAGTGAGACGGGACAGCTCTGGGGCAATCCACTTTACCGATGGGATGTTCAGGAGAAGACTGATTTCGCATGGTGGAAAGAGCGCATGAAAGCGTCTGCCCGCCTGTATGACGTGGTCCGCATCGACCACTTTATCGGTGTGACCCAGTATTACGCGATCCCGGCGGGTTCTGAGGACGGAAAGACCGGTGAGTGGTTAAAGGGACCGGGAAAGAAGCTTACAGATGCCATCAACATGGTCATCGGTGACACGAAGATCATCGCGGAGGATCTTGGAATCTTTGTTCCGGAGGTCAAGGAGCTTCTTGAGGAGACAGGATATCCGGGAATGAAGATCATCGAGTTCGCCTTCAGCGGCGACCGCTTCAACGAGCACCTGCCGCATATGTACTCCCCGAATTCCGTCGTTTACGGCGGAACCCATGACAACGAGACCCTGGTGGGCTACTTTAAGCCGGAGGCGCGCCAGTGGTGGGAGTTGCAGTATATCGCAGACTACATGGGTGTCTCCCATCAGCATGAGGTCGTAGACAAGGTCTTAAAGACCGCCTACGCGTCTGTAGCCAGCGTTGTGATCTTCCAGGCGCAGGATGTCTTAAAGCTCGATAGCTGGGCGAGAATGAACACGCCGGGTACGGTGGGAAACAACTGGAGATGGAGAATGAAACCGGGCGAGCTGACGCAGGATCATATCAACCATCTGTCATGGCTGGTCGATACATTCGGACGGTTTTAGATCGAAAAAAATGCAAAAATCACGGTAGAATTACCGAAGGGAAAAGTCAATTTTTGTCGAGAAAAACAGATGTTTGCGGTACGCGGCACAGTGCCGAGAAATAAGGAAAAACGGGCGGTTCGTAAGGATAAAACAGACCGCCCGTTTCTTGGAAATTCGATTGACACAAGACCAGAAGTGTGATATTGTTAAGTTAATTCCGATGCACTATTGAACTCACATGTTTTTGTAAGTCATTTGCGCGATACGATGAATTACAAAAGCATGTGAGTTTTTTGAAATAAAGACCAACAGCGATGTGTGGGGATTTCCAATAGTCTTAGTACGGAAAAATTCAATTTTTTATGGAGGTACCAAAATGAACAACGGTACAGTTAAGTGGTTCAATTCTGAGAAAGGCTACGGATTCATCTCCAACGATAATGGCGGCGACGACGTATTCGTACACTTTTCCGCAATCGTAGGCGACGGCTTCAAGACTCTTGAAGAGGGCCAGAAGGTTACTTTCGACACAGAGCAGGATCCGAAGAACAGCAAGAAGCTTCGCGCTGTTAACGTAGTTAAACTCTAATTCGAATAGAAGAGAAACTAAGAGAACTGCCGTTCCGAGTTGTACTTGGAGCGGCAGTTCTTTTGTTGGATAGGATTTTTCCTTGAAAAACAGGCTTTTTTCGCGAAAAGCCTTGCAAAAACTTGTGTTCTTTAATAGAATAAGAAGGACTTTGATAACTGACCGGCAGGCTGGAGACATTTGCGGAAGGTTATCGTTTTAAGTTCTGCCAGGGTTTAGATCCGAGGCAGGCTGTTTGTGCCCGGCGCGGGGGATGCGCTAAGGCGCATTTCACAGATACCCCTTGTCAGTTAAAAGGAGATTTAGAAAATGATTAGTGCAAATAATGTGACACTCCGTGTCGGAAAAAAAGCTTTATTTGAAGACGTAAACATTAAATTCACAGAAGGAAACTGTTATGGTCTGATCGGTGCCAACGGTGCCGGAAAGTCCACATTTTTAAAGATCTTATCCGGTCAGCTCGAGCCGACAAACGGTGAAGTTGCGATCACTCCGGGTCAGCGTCTTTCCTTCTTACAGCAGGATCACTTTAAATACGACGAGTACACAGTTCTCGACACTGTTATCATGGGAAACAAGCGCCTTTATGACATCATGAAGGAAAAAGACGCAATCTACATGAAGGAAGAGTTCACAGACGAGGATGGAATCAAGGCTGCAGAGCTTGAGGGAGAGTTCGCTACCATGAACGGATGGGAAGCGGAGTCCGACGCTGAGAACCTGTTAAACGGTCTTGGTATCGAGACAGACCTCCACTATAAAACGATGAAAGACCTTCTCGGACCGCAGAAGGTTAAAGTTCTCCTCGCCCAGGCATTATTCGGAAACCCGGATATCCTGCTCCTCGATGAGCCGACGAACCATCTGGATCTCGACGCGATCGCATGGCTTGAGGAGTTCCTGATCAACTTCGAGAATACCGTTATCGTGGTATCCCATGACCGTTACTTCTTAAACAAGGTCTGCACACAGATCGCCGACATCGACTACGGCAAGATCCAGCTCTATGCCGGAAACTACGATTTCTGGTTCGAGTCCAGCCAGTTGATGATCAAGCAGATGAAGGAAGCAAACAGAAAGAAAGAGGAGAAGATCAAAGAGTTACAGGAGTTCATCCAGAGATTCTCCGCCAACGCTTCCAAGTCCAAGCAGGCGACTTCCAGAAAACGTGCGTTAGAGAAGATCGAGCTTGACGAGATCCGCCCGTCCAGCAGAAAATACCCGTATATCGACTTCCGTCCGGCCCGTGAGATCGGAAACGAGGTTCTCTCCGTTGAGGGACTTACAAAGACCATCGACGGCGTAAAGGTTCTCGACAATATTTCCTTTACCCTGGGAAGAGAGGACAAGGTTGCCCTTGTAGGACCGAACGAGCTTGCGAAGACCACACTCTTCAAGATCCTCTCCGGTGAGATGGAGCCGGATTCCGGAAGCTACAAATGGGGCCTCACAACGACTCAGGCGTACTTCCCGAAGGATAACAGCGCAGAGTTCAACAATGATGATACGATCGTAGACTGGCTGACCCAGTACTCCCCGGAAAAAGATGTCACATATGTCCGCGGATTCCTCGGAAGAATGCTGTTTGCCGGTGAAGACGGCGTAAAAAAGGTAAAAGTTCTCTCCGGTGGTGAGAAGGTGCGCTGCATGCTCTCCAAGATGATGATCTCCGGCGCGAACGTACTGATGTTTGATGAGCCGACTGACCATCTGGACATGGAGTCCATCACAGCCCTGAACAACGGAATGAAGAAGTTCCCGGGCGTGATCATCTTCTCCTCCCGTGACCATCAGGTCGTAGAGACGACTGCAAACCGTATCATGGAGATCATCAACGGCCAGCTGATCGATAAGATCACGACCTACGACGAGTACCTTGAGAGCGATGAGATGGCGAGAAAGAGATTCACCTATACGATCACTGAGAGTGAAGAGAATGATGACTGATTCTGCCGCCTGAATTGAGCTAGAAAATGGCAGTGTAAACTGTCTGCAGACATAAAAAACAGAGCATATATTCAACCATACCCTATGTAAAACATTGGCATGCGAAGATATATGCTCTGTTTTTGCGTATTTACACTTAGTTTTGGCGGAACCGGTTAATTAGCCCCGGCTTTCGCCAGAACCTTCTTCATCGAAGTGAGATACACGATCGCCGAAGCAATCGGTCCAAGGATATCAGATACCGGTTCTGCGTAAAACGCCGCTTCAGCTCCGAACATCGCGGGAAGCAGGAACAGGGATACGAAGTATGCGCCTTTTCGAAAGAAGGAAAGCGGCAGGGCAACCTGTACCTGACCAAGACCGGTGAAACCGTCGACGATCTCGTACTGGAATGCCAGCGGGATGATCGCCAGAGTGAAGATCCGGATCGCCCGGAGCGCTTCTGCGGCAACGACCGGGTCTGCTGTAAAGAGACGGACAAACAGGACGCCGATGGTACGCGCAAGGACGAAGAGCAGAGTGGTGTATGCCGCAGCAAGGATAAAGATGTACTTCTGCGCACTCATTACTCGGTCGGTCTTTCCGGCTCCGAAATTGTAGGCAAGAACAGCCTGAGTTCCGCTGGTGATACCGCCGAGAGGCATGGTGACTACGAGCATGAAACTCTGGGCAATGGTTGCGCAGGTGATCAGAAGGTCTCCGCGCTCCGCACCGCCGTATTTTTGCAGGATCGCGTTCATGGTGATGATCATGACGTTATCCATGGCGATGATGATAAATGGGGTAAAGCCGATGGTGAGCACTCTGCGGATCAGCCGCCAGCTGTAACCGCCGAAGGTGATGCGCACCGGCATATTTTTCCCGAACAGTGTCCTCAGGACGAAAGCGCAGCTCGCCATCTGGGAGATGACGGTTGCGACGGCGGCACCGGAGACGCCCATGTGGAGGCCGAAGATGAAGATTGGATCCAGAATGATGTTCAGCACCGCGCCGAGGATGACGGAGTACATGCCGGTCTTTGCAAAGCCCTGACAGATGATAAACTGGTTCATACCTGTGGACATCAGCGCGAATACAGTTCCGGTCAGATATATCGTAAAATATGCGTTTGCGTAGGGCAGTGTGATATCGCTGGCACCGAAATACCGCAGCATCGGAATGCGGATCGGGTAGACGCAGGCCACCATGAGGATGGAACATACTGCCAGCATGAGGAAACAGTTGGCGAGGATCCGCTCGGCGGCCTTTTTATCGCCCTGTCCCATCTTCATGCTCATAAGCGGGGCACCGCCGATTCCCACGAGAAACGCGACGGAGCCGACCATAGTGACTACCGGACCGCAGACACCGGCCCCCGCCAGTGCCATGTCGCCGGAGCCGGGGATATTTCCGATATACATGCGGTCTACGATACTGTAAAGGACGCTGACAAACTGTGCCAGCATACTGGGAATTGCGATCCGGACGACGAGTTTTTTTATGTCGTCACGGCCGAGATCATTTTCTGCAGCCATAATAAAACTCTCCTGTATAAAATCCGCAGTACAGAAAAACTGTACTGCGGAATATTTGTGTACTTGCGTGAAGATGTAGATTGTCGCAAGTGACCGCGCGAATGTGCCAAGGCACATTCTTATTTTGTATTAAGCATTGTGGATAGAGGATTCGGCTTTTGGCGTGTCTATAGCCTTGCCGATCTGTTCCAGCATATCCAGACGATGGTTGATCTTTTTCTGGTTTTCGATGATCAGATCCATTTTTTTGTGCAGGTCATCGATAATGAGTTCACTCTTTAAATTGACCTTAAAGTCGTTTTCCGCGCGTTGTCTGTCCTTTGCCTCCTGTCGGTTCTGGCTCATCATGATAAGGGGAGCCTGAATGGCAGCAATGCAGGAAAGTACCAGATTTAAAAGGATAAACGGGTAGGCATCAAAGGCCTTCGTTCCAAGGATAACGTTGACAGCCATCCATCCGACCATGACAGCGATAAAGCTGAAGATAAATGCCCAGCTTCCGGCAAATTTCGCTACTGCGTCGGATGCTCTCTGGCCGAAGGACAGCTTTTCTGTCTCATTGGAATTTTCTGTGATGTTTGTCATGATCAGCTGATGGATCAGCTCTTCATCTGTAAATTCCTGATCAGTCCTGTTCAGGAGTTCCCGGATGATTTTTTTTCGTTCGTTTCCGCTTTTCATTTTCATAGTGAATCTCCTTATGTCCGGCATATAAAACGCGTGCAGCGCATCGGTGATGCATGCGGACACTGCTCTGTACTGATAACTGGTAACTGCTAAATTCTCCCAGTTGGCGGTGGGAGGACAAGTACATAGAGTATAGCACGTTTTCCTGGGCGGGTAAATGGCACACAGGAAGATTATAGGCAAAAAAGAAAAGGGGAAAAATGTAAACCAAATAATAAAAACGGGTTGACAAATGCACGGAATCTGCGTATGATAGGAAAAGAATCGATCAGAACAATTCCATTTTGTGATATGCGTACCGGAATGTAGAATTTAAGAACGATAGAATTTAAGATCCGGCGGCAGAAATGATGGATGTTGGGAGGAAAACAAAGATGGAAAAGACAACAGCAAAACACATGTCCACCGCGCAGATGACGGTGACAGCACTTATGACAGCGATTACCTGTATCCTGGCACCGATGGCACTTCCGATTCCGATCAGCCCGGTACCGATCAGCCTGACAAACCTTGTCATCTTCTTTATGGCGTATATTCTCGGAATGAAGCTTTCCGTAGCGAGCTATGTATTATACCTGCTCTTAGGAACAGTAGGACTTCCGGTATTCTCCGGATTTAGTGGCGGTGTCGGTAAGCTTCTCGGACCGACCGGCGGCTACCTGATCGGATTTATCTTTCTGGCAGCGATCGCAGGCTTCTTCGTTGAGAAGTTTCCGGCAAAGATCTACATGCATGTAGTCGGAATGATCATCGGAATGGCGATCTGCTATATCTTCGGAACCGCATGGCTTGCGGGACAGCTCGGAATGAGCTTCGTGGCAGCTCTCGGCGTCGGCGTTATCCCGTATCTTCCGGGCGACACAGCGAAGATCATCATTGCGATCATCGCGGGTCCGCAGATCCGCAAGGCGGTTTCCAGATTTATGTAGGCTGGAAAGTAAGTGTTCAATAGGTCTGCGCATTTACTGCGCTGACCGTAAGAAAACTTAGAATAGAAGGCAAAAATCCTATCGGCACAGCCGATTTGGAATGGATTTTTGCGCGTAACTGTGAGGTACTGAACAGTTACGCTGGAAAATATTAATCAGGTATTTCATAAAAAATCATACATCCTAAATAAAGATTCACAGCGAAGATCATAGAAAATGATTTGCTGTGAATTTTTATTTATGTTGAAAAACGTACGATGCTGGCTTCTTATAGCTGATGCGGTGAATGACCCAAATAAGTGTTTACATGGAATCCCGATGTTGATAAAGCATAGTATGTTGACATTTATTAGCATATGAACAAATTATTTATAAGCAGTACAAATATATATTTTGTACTACGGAACAAAAGCCTAAAACTGTCAAAAAAACAAAGAAAAATCTTGACATCTGCCCATAAAACTCGTTATGATATTTTCTGCACTATACTGACTCATTAGTTGCCTGAGTAACCCGTAAAAAAGTCTGCATTTGCAGACCTTTTTTGTGTAATGGGGACTTCTAAGGAATTTCAGGCAGACTGTCGTGAAGGGCTCTGCATCCGGCCTGCACAGGTATAGTGAAGGAGGAAACACCATGAAATCAGTTCATGAAGCATTAGATCAGATCCTGCCGGAGATCATCGCAATGAGCGAAGATATTTACTGTCATCCGGAGCTCGGATTTAAGGAGTTCAGAACAAGAAAAAAGGCGATCGAGGCACTCGACAAGGCGGGGATTCCGCATGAAGATGTCGCATACACGGGAATCCGGGCAGTCTTAGATTCCGGAAAGCCGGGGCCGAATATCGGCCTGATCACGGAATTCGACGCGGTTCCGACCTTCGGACATCCGTACGCCAGTGAGGACAGCTGCGCGGCTCATACCTGCGGCCACTACGGTCAGCTGGGCGTTATGATGAGCTTATTTTTAGCCATCAGGGAATCCGGTATGTTAAAGGATCTCTGCGGAAAGGTCACACTTCTCGTGACGCCGGCGGAGGAGTTCTGCGATATGGATTACCGGAAGGGGCTTATTAAGGAAGGAAAGATCTCCCACCCGTCAGGCAAGCAGGAGATGATCGCCACAGGCATTTTTGATGATGTGGACATCATGTTATCCTGCCACGCTATGGGGATCGATATGACAAAGTATCATGCGGAGATCGGTTCCAGCTTAAACGGCTTTATCATGAAGCGGGCAATCTTTACAGGAAAGGCGTCCCACGCAGGAGCGAACCCGGAAGGCGGCGTAAACGCGCTCAACGCGGTAAACCTTGCCATGACAGGGATCAACTTCCTGAGAGAGACTTTCCGAGCAGATGACGCGATCCGCGTCCATTTCTATGTGCCGGAAGGTGGTCAATCCGTCAATACGGTTCCGGGAAGAACACAGCTTGAGATGTATGTCCGGGCGAAGACAGTTCCGGCGATCTTTGAGACAAACGCGAAAGTGACCCGCGCGATCCGCGCCGGAGCACTTGCGATCAACTGTGATCTTGAGATCCAGGATACACCGGGATATTTCCCGCTCCATCAGGACGAGAACCTGACAGAGCTTGTGAAGAAACACATTTTAGATTATATCGACGAGAGCATGATCGCCCAGGGAACCCACGGCTTCGCTTCCGGAGATATGGGAGACTTATCCCTTATGTGGCCGATCGTTGAGATCGGTGTTGCCGGATTTGAGGGCAGCATCCACGGAAAAGATTTTAAGACGGCGGATCCGGAGCAGGCATACTGTGTCCCGGCTCATTATTTTGCAGATACCGTGGCAGATCTCTTATCCGACGGCGGTGCGTCCGCGTGGAAGATCAAAGAGGCGTTCAAGCCGGTGATGAACAAGAAAAATTATCTGGAAACTCTGGATAGTTTGAATAAATCAACTTTTTACGAAAAGGAGAACAACTAATTATGAAAAAGAAATTCTTATGCAGCACACTTGCAATGGCGATGGCAGCTTCCATGCTGTTTGGATGCGCAAGCGAGAGCAAGACCGAGACAACCGCAGCAGCAGGCGAGACAACCGCAGCAGCTGCTGAGACAACTGCAGAGGCAGCAAAGGCTGAGACAAACGGTGAGAAGTTAAAAGTAACACTTCTTGTTACCGGCTCCTTCGGCGATAAGGCATTCAACGACTCCGCACAGGCTGGTATGGAAAAGCTTGAGGCTGAGCTTGGCGATAAGGTTGAAGTAAACATGGTCGAGATGGGCAGCGACAAGACAAAGTTCGAAGGTTCCATGTTAGACGCTTGTGAGTCCGATGCAGACCTTATCATCACAGGTCTCTGGGACATGAAGGAAATCACAGAGAAGGTTGCTCAGGAGTTCCCGGAGAAGAAGTTCATCATCTTCGATACAGATGTTGACTACACACTTGGTGACTTAAGCAACGTATACTCCATGAGCTACAAGCAGAACGAGGGCGCATTCCTTGCAGGCGTTCTTGCAGCAAGTGCGACAAAGTCCGATATGGAATACGCAAACGAAGACAACGTGATCGGTTTCGTAGGCGCAAAGGATACAGCAGCCGTTATCAACGACTCTGCAGTAGGCTTTATCGAGGGCGCTCAGTTCGTAGATCCGGATGTGAAGGTACTTGTTTCCTACGTTGGTTCCTATGTTGACTCCGCAACAGCAAAAGAGCTTGCGATCACTCAGTACTCCAACGGCGCTGACGTTGTATTCGTAGCAGCAGGTCCGGCATCCGTAGGTGTTATCGAGGCAGCAGCAGAAAGCAAGAAGTACTGCATCGGCGTTGACTCCGACCAGGCGCTTGCTTACGAGGGCAAGGATGAGGCAAACTTCATCATCTCTTCCGCGATCAAGGGCGTTGGCGACAGCATCTACAATGCAGTTGAGAAGGCAGTTGATGGAACACTTCCGTATGGTGAGTACCAGATCCTTGGTATCGAGGACGGCGTTGTAGGCCTTGCTGACAACGATATTTATCAGTCTGCAGTATCTGAGGATGCAAAGAAAGCCGTTGAGGATGCAAAAGAGAAGCTGCTCGCAGGCGAGGTTACCGTTGATTCCGCTTATGGTATGGATGAGGCAACTCTGAAGGGAATCATCAACGGAGCTCAGTAAACCCCATCTCCAGTTGAGACATGCACCGGATCGATCGTAGAAAGGTGTTGCAAGCTTGCTTGCATAAGCCTTTTTACGTTCGATCTGGTATATGGGCAACGCCCATAGCTTCTTGTTTTCATGCCAATGAAAACAAGAAGAGGCATGTCGGAGCAGCGAGTATATGTCTCCTGTATTCATGCGGAGAGATATAGGATACGTTGGAATCGTCTGGTCCCCGGAAACTCTGGGGAACGGGCCGTCCATCGCCCCATATCTACCCGCGAATCGCAGGAGATTTTTACATTTATGCGGGCGCAGTCCAATGTCCGCATTTGCAATATATTTGCGATTCAGGCAGTTACGAACAGGAACCACTTTCACAGGCAGACAAAGATGCCTTACTTGGAGGAAACAATGGAGCAGGAGATCATTTTAGAGGCCCGGAACATCACAAAAGTCTATCCGGGCGGCGTTGTGGCAAACCATAATGTCAATCTGCAGATCAAAAAGGGGGAGATCCATGCCCTCGTCGGTGAAAACGGCGCGGGAAAATCCACCTTAATGAAGATGCTGTTTGGCATGCTGGCACCGACGGAGGGCCAGATCTTCGTGGATGGAAAAGAGGTACACTTCTCATCATCCAGCGATGCGATCGCGGCCGGACTCGGCATGGTACACCAGCATTTCATGCAGGTTCCGTCCATGACCGTTGCGGAGAACCTGATTCTCGGCGCGGAGACAGGAACTGCATTTAAAGTAGACCGGAAAGAGGCGGTGCGAATCACCGCGGAGCTTTCCGACAAATATAATCTGAAGGTAGAGGCAAAGGAAAAGGTCGAGGACATTTCTCTTGCCATGCGTCAGAAGCTTGAGATCTTAAAGGCACTCTACCGGGGTGCCCATATTCTGATCCTGGACGAGCCGACAGCCGTGCTGACACCACAGGAAACAGAAGAATTATTTGAACAGTTAAAGCTTTTAAGAGAAAACGGCCACACGATCATCTTTATCTCCCACAAATTAAACGAAGTCAAGGCACTCTGCAACCGTATGACGATCCTCCGGGACGGAAAGACCATGGGAACATACGAGATCTCCGATCTTGATGAACAGGAGATCTCCCGCCTGATGGTTGGCCGCGATGTCAGCCTGGATATTGAAAAGGAAGAGATGGAGCCGGGAAAGACCGTATTCTCCGTGAAAGATATGGTCTACGTGGACCAGTTCGGAAAGACGAGACTGGACCATGTTTCCTTCTCTATCAAAGAAGGCCAGATCTTAGGAATCGCAGGAATCGACGGAAACGGTCAGTCAGAGCTCGTGGAAGCCATTGTCGGAACCTTAAAACAGCAGCAGGGAACGATTACAATGAATGGAAAGGATATCTCCAACGCCCCGGTGCTCGCACGCCAGGAAGCGGGAATCTCCCATGTTTCCGAGGACCGTATGAAATTCGGCACGGCTCCGAAGCTTTCCCTGGAGGACAACGCGATCTCCAAGGTCTACTATACCGATAAATTAAAGACCCACGGACTCCTGGACAGTAAAAAGATCAGCGAGTTTACGAACCGGATCTTAAAAGAGTTCCTTGTAAAATTCGATAACTCCAAGCAGTCCATCGCGGAGCTCTCCGGCGGTAACGTCCAGAAGGTCGTTGTGGGACGTGAGTTCGATTATGAGCCGGATCTTCTGATCATGAACCAGCCGACCAGAGGTATCGATGTCGGAGCCATCGAGTTTATCCGTAAGAAGATCGTGGACATGAGAAGCAGAAAGAAAGCGATCCTGCTTGTATCTGCGGATCTGAGCGAGATCCTTTCCTTAAGTGATACGATCCTTGTCATGCATGAGGGCCGCATCGTCGGTCATATCTCCGATGTGAAAAATACGTCAGAGAATGAGCTCGGTCTTTATATGCTGGGTGTAAAAGAAGATTCCAAGGAGCAGATCGGAGGTGCTTACTGTGAATAAAAAATTTACGATCGTAAGACTTCTCTGCGCGTTTGCCATTGCCATCGCCTTGTCGGTAGCGGTGATCTTCGCAGTCAGTGAGGAGCCGGTGACCGCGATCTATAACCTGTTTTTAGGACCGCTGCAGTCCAAACGTCACTTTTTTGAAGTGTTTGCCAGCAGCGTACCGTTGATCTTTACGGGACTTGCCCTGGGACTTGTATTCAAGTCCGGCAACTTCTCCATGATTGCGGACGCATGTCTCTACACGGGCGCTGTTGTGACAGCGGCTCTCGCCATCAAGACATCCCTGCCGTTCGCAGTACACCCGATCGTGATCATGATCGCGGCTGCGGCTGTGGGTGGGCTGATCGGAAGTATCCCGGCGCTCTTAAAGGTGTATTTCCACACGAATGAGCTGGTAACTTCCTTAATGTTCAACTACGTGTTCTTTTACCTTGGAATCTACAACGTGACAAAGTTCCTTGCTGACCGTGAGGCGGGAACCTTTGCATCGAAGAAATATCAGGCAACAGCATCTCTCGGAAAGCTGATCTCCGGAACGAACTTCCATGTGGGATATCTCATCGCCATTGCAGCGGTGATCCTGTTATATATTCTTGTATACAAGACGAAGTTTGGTTATGAGGTGCGCATCTCAGGAAGCAACCCGGAGTTCGCGAAGTATTCCGGAATCCGTACCAGCCGCGTCATCATCATGACCCAGGTCATTGCGGGTGCCGTTGCGGGTCTTGGCGGCGCAGTCGAGCAGATGGGAATGTACCAGCGTTTCAACTGGCAGGATTCCCCGTCCTATGCGTGGGACGGTGTTATCATTGCGATCCTGTCCGGCAATAATCCGAAGATGGTGCCGTTCGCGGCATTTTTCCTCGCATATATCCGCGTCGGTGCCGACTTAATGTCGAGACGTTCTGACGTCCAGAACGAGCTGGTTTCCATTATCCAGGCAGTTCTGATCCTGTTTGTGACGGCCGAGCGGTTCATGGCAGGCTGGAAACAGCGCGAGGAAGCGAAAAAAGCACTGAAAGGGGAGGCGTAACAGATGGGAATCTTACAGGAAATTTTAAAAACATTGAGTCTCCCGGAGTTCTATTTCGCAATGTTTCGAAGCGCGACACCGGTGCTTTTAACGACACTGGGGGCTATGATCTCCTCGAGGTCCGGAACCAGCAACATCGCCCTTGAGGGAACGATGCTGATCTCCGCCTTTGTTGGCGTTGTCGTCAGTGCATTTTCCCAGAGCGCATGGGTTGGATTTTTGGGCGCGGTGCTTGCAGGCTTTATCGTCAGCAACATCCTCGCCTACTTTATCCTGAAATTAAACTCCAACGCGGTCATCTCAGGTATCGCGTTAAACACCTTCGCCTCCGGCGGAACGATCTTTGTCCTGTACCTGATCACAGGCGAAAAGGGTGCGTCCACATCCCTGCCGTCCTTAAAGCTCCCGAGTGTGACGATCCCGGTAGTCAAGGATATTCCGGTGATCGGTGCGGTGCTCTCCGGACATCATGTCCTGACCTACGCGGCGCTGATCCTGGTGGCAGTTGTGTGGTACATGTTTAAGTATACAAGACTCGGCATGCATATCCGTGCCGTTGGTGAGTCCCCGGATGCGGCGGAATCCGTCGGAATTCCGGTAAAAAGGATCAAGTACATCGCCCTCTGCTTAAGCGGAATGATGACAGGCATGGCAGGCGCGTTCCTGTCCATGGGATATGTGGGACTCTTCTCCTCCGGTATGACAGCGGGGCGTGGTTACATCGCTCTGGCAACCCAGGCCATCGCGGCGGGAAATGCCGTGATCGGCATGCTGGCATCTCTGTTATTCGGATTCTGCCAGAGTCTTGCGAACTATCTCCAGAACTCTTCGATCCCGCTGCAGTTTATCCAGATGATGCCGTATCTGATCATTATTATTGCGTATACGGTTTACTGCGCGATGGTGGAGCACAATAAGAAGAAAAAACAGATGAAGGCGGCGGCCGGGAAATAAATTTGCTATTACTCACCACCTAAAGAGGTGGGAGTCTTCTCGACTGAGATAAAAAACGGCAGCAGAGTGCGGCCGGAAAGAATTGATGCAAGCAGCTCCTGACATAGGGGCTGCTGTGTAGTAATTTAGAGGATTTGTGCAGTGATTGTGCTGACTGTACGAAGACACAACATAGAAGACACAATATAGAGACACTGAATAGTTAGAAGGGAGAATATTGTCAGATATGAGCCATATCGTAGAACTTCACTTACATCTGGACGGATCGCTCCGCCCGGAGACCGTCTGGGAGCTTGCAAAAGAGCAGGGCGTGGAGCTTCCGGCAAAGAGTGCGGAGGAAGTAAAATATATGATGGAAGTACCGGAGGACTGTAAGACTCTGGAAGAATACTTAGAGCGCTTCGATCTTCCGTTACTCGTCTTACAGAAGGCGGATGCCATCGAGCGTGTGACCTTTGAACTGGTGGAGGATCTTGCGAAGGAGGGCGTGGAGTATGCGGAGCTTCGATTTGCGCCGCAGTTTTCCATCAAAGACGGACTGACTCAGGATGAGGTTGTCGAGGCAGCCATCCGCGGAGCAGAACGCGGCATGAAGATGTATCCACAGATTCGTGTGGGTCTGATTCTCTGCTGTATGCGTGGAGCGGACAATGAGGAGCTGAACATGCAGACAGTAGAAACTGCGAAGAAATATCTTGGGGATGTGGTCTGCGCGGTGGACATCGCAGGCGCGGAAGGCCTGTTCCCGACTGAGAATTTCGCCCCGGTATTCGCGAAGGCCCGTGAGTACGGTGTTCCGATGACGCTCCATGCCGGGGAGGCGGCTGGTCCGGACAGTATGAAGACGGCGCTGTCCTTCGGAACAAAGAGGATCGGACATGGCGTTGCGGCCATCAATGATCCGGAGCTGATAAAGAGACTTATTGACGAGAATGTGACTCTTGAGGTCTGCGTTACCAGCAATTACCACACAAAGGTAGTTCCGGCGATCAGGATGCACCCGATCCACAAGCTTCTTGAGGCAGGTGTCCATGTGACCGTAAATTCCGACAACCGCACCTGTTCGAGAACCACACTTCAGAAAGAGAAGGAAGTGCTGAAGGAGGAACTTGGTTTCACCGACGAGGAGATCGAGAAGATGCAGGAATATGCGTGGGAAGCACGTTTTTTAAAATAACAGGATATCGGAGCGAAAAGCATATAACAATCCGGCATCAAAGAATCATAAGAAGGAAACGTGTGAATGTAAGGGGGCAGAGTATTGCCTCCTTTTTCCATGCCACGGAATGACAAAAACCTGATTTTCCGCTGACCGGAACATGTTTCCGTGAAATTATACGAAAAAAAATAGGGGAATTGTAGCATATGCCAAAACTCCGGCTCGATGTAGCAAAAGCTTTGCATTGAAGATTGGATAATGCTAAAATGAAATTGTAATATTTCGATAAACGGAACAGTATTCCGCTACGCGGAATAGCATAGAAACGATAACTCATTGACATAAGCCAGCCACGGATCCTGTGGCTGCGCACATTACAGAAATTGGAGGAGACTATGCAATTGATCGACCGGGCATTGAATGCCCTGGAAATACTGAGCCAAAATATGAATGGAATGTCGGTGACGGATCTAGCGGAGCAGCTTGGGATCCCGGCAAGCTCCACTCACAGGATCCTTTCAAGCTTAAAGGGAAATCATTTTGTCGTTCAGGACGAACATACGAAAAAATATCGTCTTGGATATAAGATCTGCGCAATCGCTACCGGGGTCGTAAAGGGAAGTGCGCTGACGCAGGCGGCACAGATGCCTATGCGGAGACTGGCGGAAAAGATCGACCGGAATGTGGTCCTCTGCATCATGGAGCATGGAGCAGTGATGAATGTGGCATGCAGCGAACGCGGCGATTCCAATATGTATATGGTTAAGATCGGACATGAGATCCCGTTCTATTCCACGTCGGCTGGCCGTGTTTTTATGGCTTACATGAACCGGAGCGAGGCATTGGATATTCTTGATCGTGAGAAACGCACGAAAACGACGCCGAATACGAAAACGGATCTGAAGGAGCTGAATGAAGAGCTGGACCGTATTCATAATCAGGGGTATGCGGTCATTGACGAGGAATTACAGATGGGGATCATCGGCGCAGCGTGCCCGGTATTTGACAGAAACGGAGAGCTGGCGGCTGCGATCGCGTTTACGTCCATGAAGGATGGGGATACGGAAAAAATGTTCCAGAGGATCTGTCAGCTTAAGGAATGTGCGAAAGAAATTTCCGAGGCAATCCGATAGAAAAAAGGAGATTTGTTATGAGCGAGTATAGTGTAGAGTTAAAGGGCTTAAATAAGGTGTACAGTAACCTTCTAAAAGAGGATACGATCGCACTGAAGGATATCAACCTCCAGATCCGTCCGGGGGAGTTTATTTCTATCATCGGCCCGTCCGGCTGTGGAAAATCGACACTTTTGCGGATCATTGGAAACCTTGATAAACCGACCTCCGGTACGATCGAGTATCGCGACGGGGCAGACCAGCAGATGGGATTTGTATTTCAGGATTCCGTTCTTCTCCCGTGGAAAAATGTGAGACAGAATGCAGAATTTCCGTTAGTGATCCAGAAAAAGCAGACGAAAGAGAATGAAGAGAAACTTGACGAGCTCCTGGAACTTGCAGGGCTTTCGGAGTTTAAGACTGCGCTTCCGAGAGAGCTTTCCGGCGGTATGAAACAGCGTGTGTCCATCGTCCGGGCGCTTTCCTATGACGCTCCGTTACTTCTGATGGATGAGCCCTTCGGAGCTTTGGATGCCCTGACCCGTGACCACTTAAATGAGGAGCTTTTAAAGATCTGGCAGAAGACGAAAAAGACGGTTATTTTCGTTACCCACAGCATCGAGGAAGCCACCTTCCTGTCGGACCGCGTTCTCGTCATGTCTGCGAGACCGGGAAGAGTCAAGGAGATGGTGGAGATCGATCTGCCGCGTCCAAGGGGAGAGGCAACGAGAAATGATCCGAAGTTCACGGAATACAATAAGTATCTGAGGGGGATCATCGGATGAAAAAGAACGGAAAACTTCAGGGACTCCTGAGAACCATCGGGGAATACGCGCTTTCCGTCGGCGTGTTTATCGCGCTCTGGTGGATCTACGTTGCGGTAAAGCATGTCCCGGCGTACATCCTGCCGTCTCCGCCGAAGGTCTGGAGCAGCCTTGTCAAAATGTTTGTAAAAGGAACTGTATACGCACATCTCTGGACGACGACTTATGAGGTCATTCTCGGATTTGTGATCGGCGCCTTTTTAGGAATTGTTCTGGGGTATGTGTTTATCAAGATCGATGCCTTAAAAACGATGCTGATGCCGTACCTGATCTTCCTTCAGACGGCACCGAAGATCGCACTTGTCCCGTTATTCGTCGTATGGTTCGGAATCGGACTCGTATCAAAGGTTGTTTTGATCATATCCATGGTCCTGTTCCCGGTATTGTCGGGAATGATGCTGGGTCTGGAATCGATCCCGCCGGATGTCAGAAACCTGATGAAGATCTTAAAAGCGTCAAAATGGCAGGTGTTTTCACAGGTTGAAATGCAGTATTCATTACCGGCGCTGTTTGCAAGTCTGAAGGTCGGTATCGTTCAGGCAGTCATCGGTGCGATCGTTGCCGAATGGATGTCCGGAAAACAGGGTCTCGGATATATCCTGACTTACGCGTCATCGACCTATGACACCCCGATGCTGCTCGCGGGCATCATCGTCACGATCATTCTGGGAATCGCGACGTATCAGGTGATCAGTGTGCTGGAGGATAAGTTCCTGTACTGGCACGAATCGAAAAATTAGTGCTCAGCCCGCCGCTTCTGATAAAAACGCGGTGTGCTGAATGAGAGAAAGATTTTGGGAGGAATTGAGTGTGAATTTTACATCGGCTTCATCACCGACGATGAATGGAAAAATGCCGCATATCCAGTGTACGGCTGAGGAGATCGGAGAGATCGTACTGCTTCCGGGTGATCCGGGGCGCGTTGCCATGTTCGAGGATCTTTTAGAGGATTATAAGATCGTCAGCAACTACCGGGAATATGTGGTTGGAACCGGATATTACAACGGAATCAAAGTTACAGTGTGCTCGACCGGAATCGGCGGTCCGTCAACAGAGATCGCTGTGCTCCAGCTGATTGCTCTCGGCGCGAAAGCACTGATCCGCATCGGCGGGACCGGCGTGCTGAAAGAAGATGTACCGTGCGGGGCGATGGTCTTGAACACGGGTGCTGTCCGGAAAGGCGGTGCTTCCTGCTTCTACGCTCCGTCTGAGTATCCGGCATTAGCCTCATTTGAAGTGCTGGATTGCTTAAAGCGCGCGTGTGAGGAGAGAAAGAACGAATATTCCATGGGAATCTGTATGTCGGTCGGTTCCTTCTATCACGGACAGGGACGTCAGATGCCGTTTGAGACAGGATATGATGAAAATGCTGTTCTGGAACAGTATGAAAAATGGAACATTCTGAACATGGAGATGGAGGCGGAGACGATCTTTACGCTGGCATCGTTAAACAATGTTCTTTCCGGAAGTATCTGTGCAGTACACTGCAACCGGATCACGGACCAGTGGCTGGTGGATTTTGAACCGGCCCAGAAGGAGATGTGCAGAACGGCTCTTGCCGCGGGAGAAAAGCTTTATAAGGAATATCTGCACAGAAAGTAACGGATTGTAAGGCCTGCGGGCCCGCCCGCTGACCGCGATCAAATAAAATATAGATAATGACCCGGCCCAAAATGGCGAGGGAAATTATAGATGCCGGAAATGCAGTTCCGGTAAGACAAAGAACCAATGTATTTATAAAAAGGAGAAGGAGAGTATCATGAAGAAAAAAATTCTTGCAACCGTACTGACAGCGGCAATGGCAGTGTCCATGCTCGCAGGATGCAGCTCTGAGAGCGCAAGCAAAGCAAGCGAAGCAGCAGCAACGACCGCAGAGGCAACGACAGCCGCAGAGGAGACAAAGGCTGAGGAGACAACGGCGGCAGAAGCAAAGGACACAGGCGATTTAAAGACGGTTTCCATTCAGATCGATGGTTCCGCAGTTCCGTATTACGCACCGTTATACCTTGCGCAGGAGAACGGATATTTTGCGGAAGAGGGACTGAATGTTGAATTCTATTATGCAGCAGCAGCCGATATCGTAAAGAACGTTGCAGCAGGAAATGTTGAGTTCGGTTTCCCGAACGCAGATGCAGTTGTAGCGGCAAAGGCACAGGGTATCCCGGTTAAAGTTGTTCATACAACCTATCAGGAAGGCCTCGGCGCGATCATCTTCGGAAGCGATTCCGGAATCAGCACACCGGCTGACTTAAAGGGTAAAAAAGTAGCAGTTACAAGCCTTGGAAGCGCAAACTACTTCCAGCTCCAGGCAGCTATGGAGTCTGCAGGCCTTACAATCGACGATGTACAGGTTGAGATCGTTGGTACAGGCGCAATTCTGACAGCACTCACAGAGGGTCAGGTTGACGCGATCGTGTTCTCCAAACTCAGAACCATCGAGTTAAACAACTCCGGTTACGCGGCAAGCGAGATCACATGCGACCAGTTCCTTCCGTCCTTCGGCAACGTATTAGTTGCAGGCGACAAGTTAGTAGCAGAGGATCCGGAGACTGTTGACGGATTCTGCCGCGCGTTAAACAAAGCGATCGAGTACATCATCGACGGTCACGTTGAGGAAGCTGTTGATATGTCCATCGAGAAATATGCACCGACCTTCGCTGAGAAGAGAGATGTTGTTGTCCAGATCTTAAACGATGTATTCGTAAAGACCTTATGGCAGAGCGATTACACGAAGGAAAACGGAATCGGCGCGTCAAACCCGGAGAAGTGGCAGGCACTGATCGATGAGTCCAAGGAGATCGGCAATATCGACGAGACCTTCGATGCATCTGAACTCCTTTACACACCGGCAAAATAAAGAATTTTCCCCGCTTCGGACGGGAAGAGCTATGAGGTGAGAGATGTTTTACAGAAAATATAGAAAAACCATTCTTCCGGCACTGTTTCTGCCGCTGTTTCTGATCGTGTGGGAACTGTATATCCGGATCTTTCATGTACCGAACTACCTGCTTCCCGGTCCGGCAGAGCTGGCGAACTCGATGGTAAAGCTGTTTGTGAGCGGTGATGTGATGAAACATATCCGCGTCACAATGGAAGAGATCCTGGTGGGAACGGTGATCGGTATCGTGATCGGACTGGTCCTCGGCTATATTATGGCGAAGATCCGCTTTATTGAGCGTCTGATCATGCCGTTCGTCATCATTATCCAGACAGCCCCGAAGATCTCTCTGGCACCGCTTTTCATCCTCTGGATGGGACTCGGAATCGAATCCAAGGCGGCGTTAGTTATTCTGGTCGTATCGTTCCCGATCATGATCAATGAGGTATCGGCGATCCGCTCCATAGAGGATAATGTATACAATCTGATGAAGGTGTTAAAGGCCAGCAAATGGCAGACCTTCTGTAAGATCGAAGTTCCGTATTCGATCGAGATGATGTTATCCGGAATTAAGCTTGCCTTAACGCAGGCGATGACAGGCGCGGTCATCGGTGAGATGATCGGAGCGAAAGCAGGTCTTGGATATCTGCTTACGCTGGGCAGTGAGACATACGATATCAAGATGATCCTGAATGCGGTCATTCTTTTAAGTGTGATCGGTCTGGCGCTTTACCTGATCTCGGAGCTGATCGAGAAGAAGGCGCTTTACTGGAAAGTGATCGATAAGAGTGTGGTAGGCTGAAAATAGACAGGTCCTCATATGGCGGTATGCTGTGTGGGGACCTGTTTTTTTATGTAACAGGAATGTGGGATTATTTTTTCGATGGTAAAACATTAGGAATAATGTTATACTGAACCTATATGCGGGCCACACATTTTCTGAATGTTCCGGCATTTATCGAAGAAAATCCGGAGCAGTCCGGTGGCCGAAAAAGTGCGATAGAAACGGAGAAGTTGTCTATGAAAAAAATGATTTCCTGGAATGTAAACGGGCTTCGTGCCTGCCTGGGGAAGGGATTTTTAGAATATTTGAAGGAGACGGAAGCGGATATTTTCTGCATCCAGGAGAGCAAGTTGCAGGAAGGACAGGTGGATCTGGAGCTTCCGGGGTATCACCAGTACTGGAATTACGCGGAGAAAAAGGGATATTCCGGAACGGCGATGTTTACGAAGGAAGAACCTGTTTCAGTGACCTACGGTCTTGGGATCGAGGAACATGATCATGAGGGCCGGGTGATCACGGCAGAATTTCCGGAATACTATGTGGTCACCTGCTATACCCCAAATTCCCAGGACGGCTTAAAGCGCCTCGATTACCGGATGAAGTGGGAGGACGCATTCCGGGCGTACTTAAAGGAACTGGAGACGAAGAAACCGGTAATTTTCTGCGGTGATCTGAACGTGGCACATCAGGAGATCGACTTGAAGAATCCGAGGACGAACCGGAAGAATGCAGGTTTCTCTGATGAGGAAAGAGCGAAATTTACGGAGCTTTTAGAGGCAGGATTTGTTGATACGTTCCGATATTTTTACCCGGATCAGGAAGGGATCTACTCCTGGTGGTCTTACCGGTTCTCGGCAAGAGCGAAGAACGCGGGGTGGCGGATCGACTACTTCTGTGTCTCAGAAAGTCTGAAGGACAGGCTTGTGGACGCGAAGATCCATACGGAAGTGATGGGAAGCGATCATTGTCCGGTGGAGCTGGATATTCAATAGAATAGATTTGGTACAGTACCTGACTCAAGGTATAGCGGTATGTAGCGATAAAAGCTGTGTACAAGTATCTGCGAAAGAATACGCAATTTACAGATTAAAGAATTTTGTGCAGATATTGAAAAACGTAAATGAAGGTAAAAAGTTTTGATTGAGAAAGTGATAGTGGGTTGACATAACATGAATTTAGTGACGGCAGAACATCTGACAAAATCATATACGGAGCGGCTGCTCTTTGATGACACCGACTTTTCCATCAACGAAGGTGACAAAATCGGTCTCATCGGAATCAACGGAACAGGGAAATCGACCCTGTTGAAGCTTGTGGTGGGACTTGAGGAGCCGGACTCCGGCCGGATCGTCCGTGGACGGAATCTGGATATCCGATATCTCCCTCAGAACCCGGTATTCCATCCGGGCGAGACGGTGCTGGAGAGCGTTTTAAGGGAAAATGAGGGACATGAACACGTCTGGGATATCGAAAGTCAGGCGAAATCCATGTTAAACCGTCTCGGAATCCCGGATTTCAACGAGAAGGTGGAGCATTTATCCGGCGGACAGAAGAAGCGCGCGGCGCTGGCGTCTGTACTTCTATCGACGGCGGAGCTTCTGATCTTAGACGAGCCGACAAACCATCTGGACAGTGAGATGGCGGACTGGCTGGAAGATTATTTAAAGAAATTCAAGGGTGCACTCCTTATGATCACCCATGACCGGTATTTCCTTGACAGCGTGACGAACCGGATCGTGGAGCTGGACAACGGAAAGCTTTACAGCTATCAGGCAAACTATGAAGGTTTTCTGGAGCTGAAGGCAGAGCGCATGGATATGGAAAAGGCCTCTGAGCGCAAACGTCAGTCGATCCTGCGGACAGAACTCGCATGGATGCAGAGAGGCGCCCGTGCCCGCTCTACAAAGCAGAAAGGCAGAATTCAGCGGTTTGAGACACTGCGGGATAAAAAGGGACCGGTGGAGGACGGAAAAGTCGAGATGGAGTCCATCTCCAGCCGCCTCGGCCGTACCACCATCGAGATCTCGGATCTCTGCAAATCTTACGGGGACAAGGTCCTTGTAAAGGATTACACCTACTTTTTCTTAAAGGATGACCGCATCGGCTATATTGGTCCCAACGGAAGCGGAAAATCGACGTTGATGAAGATGATCGCCGGCTGGGTCAAACCGGATTCCGGAACAATTGAGATCGGACAGACTGTAAAGCTCGGCTATTTCTCCCAGGAGAATGAGGACATGGACACGAGCCTCAAGGTCATCGACTATATTAAGAATGTTGCGGAGTATGTAAAGACAAAGGACGGCAGCATCAGCGCGTCCCAGATGCTGGAGCGGTTTTTATTCCCGCCGTCTGTCCAGTACACCGTGATCGAGAAGCTGTCCGGCGGCGAGAGAAGACGTCTTTATCTTTTAAAGATCCTCATGAGTGCACCGAATGTCCTGATTCTGGACGAGCCGACGAATGACCTTGATATCCAGACGCTGATGATCCTGGAAGACTATCTTGACAGCTTTCAGGGGATCGTCATCACGGTATCCCATGACCGGTATTTCCTTGACCGCGTGGTCGGCAGGATTTTTGCCTTCGAGGGAGATGGAAAGCTTCAGCAGTACGAGGGCGGATTTACGGACTATCAGGCGGCGAAGGCGGAGCGGGAAGCGAAGCTTGCGGAGAGCGCGGCGGAGAATCCGGCGGCAGCGAAGAAGTCTGCGGATAAGGGAAATGACGCGGCTGAGACAGACAGCGCATCCCGCGGGAACGCGAAGCCAAGGGAGAAAAAACTGAAATTCAGCTACAAAGAGCAGAGAGAGTGGGATACCATCGAAGATGACATCGCCGCTCTGGAAGAGGCAGTAGATAACCTTGAGAAGGAGATCGAGGCCTCTGCGACGAACTTTACAAAGCTCAATGAGCTTATGAAAGAAAAAGAAGAGAAGGAAGCGCAACTCGAAGAAAAGATGGATCGTTGGGTCTACTTAAACGATCTGGCGGAGCAGATCGAGGCGCAGAAGAACAGGTAATATGATAACTGTCAGCGGACTTGTGTATTTGTTGTGCCAGTTATGCGAGACCTAGCAGCAGGAAAAGGCCAGAGCGGCAGTTGTTCAAAAATATATTTTTACTGATGTTGATTATCGGAAACTCAGGACCGCAGGTAACCGTTGCTGAAATCAGTAAATAGAACATGTCGGGGAAAACGGGGGATTTTAGAATGGCAGAATATCGAAACAGAAACAGAATCCTGTATCCACTTGGTGTCACGCAGGAGGCAGATGGAGTTCGGATCCTGGTGCAGGGGCGTGCGAAGGAGGTTTGTCTGCTCTTATACAGACCGGGAAAAAAAACGCCGTGCGAGGAGATCTCGTTTGATCCGAAATACCGGATGGGAGATGTGTGGGAGCTGGCGCTGGATCGGACAGATTTTGCATCATTTGAATATAATTTCATGATAGATGGAAAAATTGTGACAGATCCTAATGCGCGCGTCATCACAGGCCGGGAGAAATGGGCAGACCGGAAACGTGCCGGAAAACCGGTGCGTGGCAGGATACTGTCGGAGGAGTTTGACTGGGAGGATGATGTAAACCCGGAAACCCCTTATGCAGAAACGATCCTCTACAAACTCCATGTCAGGGGATTTACGGCGCATGCGTCCTCCGGGGTATCTGCCCGAGGAACGTATGCCGGTGTCATGGAGAAAATCCCATATTTAAAAGAGCTCGGGATCACGGCGGTGGAGCTGATGCCGGTGACAGAGTTCGATGAGATCATGATGTCATCCTCCGGAAGCAGCTTCCATAATGCGAAACAGGAGCCGACAGGATACTTAAATTACTGGGGATATGGTCCGTCCTATCTCTACGCGGTGAAGACGGCGTATGCCTCCCGTGAGACAATGTCGGCGGAAGGTGAGTTTAAAACATTAGTCAAAGAATTGCATAAGGCCGGGATCGAGTGTATCCCGGAGATGTACTTTACAGGAAAAGAGCTTCCGGGGGAGATCCTTTCCGTGCTCCGGTACTGGGTGGAAGAGTATCATGTGGATGGTTTCCATCTGACCGGATTCCCGGATCTTTCTCTGGCAGCGGAGGATCCGTTTTTAAAGCGGACGAAGCTTTTTGCGGAAAACTGGAATGAGGTCATGAACCGCCGGCCGAAACAGGGCTATGTGACTCCGGGAGATGGCGCGGTATCGGTGGAGGAAAAGAATCTCGCGGAATACAATATGCAGTTCATGGAGGACATGCGCCGGTTCCTGAAGGGCGATGAGGGAATGTTGTCGGCCTTTGAGTTCCGGAACCGCAGAAACCCGGCGGAGTATGCTGTGATCGACTACATGGCGAACACCAACGGCTTTACGCTGATGGATACCGTCTCCTATGACCGGAAGCACAACGAAAAAAACGGCGAGGAGAACCGGGACGGAAGCGACTACAACTATTCCTGGAACTGCGGCGCGGAAGGTCCGACGAGAAAGAAAAAAATCGTGGAGCTGAGGAAACAGCTCTTAAAGAATGCGTATCTGCTCCTGTTTTTAAGTCAGGGTGTTCCGCTTCTCATGGCGGGCGACGAGTTCGGGAACAGTCAGGACGGAAACAACAACGCCTACTGTCAGGACAATGCGGTCTCCTGGTTAAACTGGAAGCTTCTGGAGACCCACAAGGATCAGGTAGACTTTGTGAAACGCCTCATTGCCTTCCGGAAAGCCCACAAGATGTTCCATATGGACCGGGAACCGCGGATCATGGATTATAAGTCCTGTGGACGACCGGATGTGTCCTATCACGGGGAAAACGCCTGGAAGCCGGAGTTTGAAAATTTCCGCCGCCAGTTCGGGATCCTCTACTGGGGTGCCTACGCGAAACGCCCGGACGGGAGTGATGACGCGAACTTCTATGTAGCCTATAACATGCACTGGGAGCCGCATATGTTTGGACTTCCGCATCTCCCGAAGGGAGCAAAGTGGCGTGTGATCTGCAATACGGGCGCCCCGGATGCGGCCGACCTTCCAACGGATGGAACCGGTAAAGTTCCGAAAAACCAGATGATGCTGGCGGTACCGCCGCGCGGGATCGTGATTCTTGAGAGCTTTTCGGAAAAATAGCTGAAAAAATCCCCATCACAGGTCAGAAGATAGAGACATCGGCCTGAAGGATGGGGATTTTGCATGATATAAGAAAATTACACATATTTGTTTTGTTCCTGTCGGGATCAGTGTCTGCCAGAATCTGCGCTTGTCGGAATCTGCGCCCGGTGTTGATTATTCCGGATAAACAAGCTGTTCCTCGCGGATATCCTCAAGTACCTCATCATAGAACTTTCCGGCAAGATATTTTGCCATCGGGAGGTTCATGTCAAGGTAGTTTCCGCAGTCGCGGGCAGCGGCACCCGGAACTTCACCTTCGTAATCGCGGATAAAGAGGAACATCTCCTGAAGCAGCGGGATGATGTCCGCAGACTCATAATCGCCGGAGAGAAGCAGGTAGAATCCGGTGCGACATCCCATCGGACCGAAGTAGAGAACTTTATCTTTGTAAAGACGATGATTTCTTAAGAAGGTTGCGCCGAGATGTTCGATCGTATGGACCTCGGCAGTGTTCATAACCGGCTCAAAGTTCGGACGGGTCATACGGATATCGAAGGTCGTAACATGGCTGTCTCCGGCAATGTCCCTTCGGGAAACATAAACACCGGGAATCAGTTTCAGATGATTGACAGTGAAGCTTGTGATCTTTTCCATAATCAGATACACCCTTTCGTGAGTTTTGCTGTTTGTTGTTGGACACAGGTTGGAATTTTCCGAACTGAAAATTCTGTACAATACAGAGGCAGATGCCGTCTGACTGTATCAACTTTTATTATAAAGGGGATACCGTGTGGTTACAAGATGAAATTTGTAAATTGTCAGTACCTGTTCAGCAGTTCTGCCCCTTCAATTGTCAATTTATTCTTGTCTCACTTTTTGATTTGTACTATAATAACGTGTAACGGGATTTTTGAACTGAAATATATCCCATAAGGAGCGGTTATGAAATTATTGGCATATGAAGTAGACAAAAGATCTTTTTTAGGTGTATTAAATGAGGATGAAACCTGGGTTTATCCGGTTTCTGCTGCGGGAATGGAATATCGGTCCATGAAGGACCTGATCCGTGAAGCGGGACCGTCTGAGATGGAAATGCTGGATTATATTTCAAAGAAAGCCCCGGGTGATGTTATGGGAGCGGCCCCGGTGGACGAGATCCGGGTCGTATCTCCGATCGCGGAGCCGGATCAGGATATTATCTGCCTGGGAATCAACTATATGGATCACGCGGAGGAATCTGCGAGATTTGAAAAACGTGCATTTGAGAAACCGGAGAAAGCGATCTATTTCTCAAAACGCGTGAACCGCACGAATGATCCCGATGGAATCATTCCGGCACATAAGAATCTGACAAATCAGCTGGATTATGAGGCAGAGCTTGCCGTTATTATCAAAAAAGACGCAAAAGACGTAAAACCTGGCGAAGTAAAGGACTATATTTTCGGCTATACGATCATGAATGATGTCAGCGCCAGAGAGGTGCAGACGGAACATAAGCAGTGGTATTTCGGAAAGAGTCTGGACGGATTTACACCGCTCGGCCCGTGTATTATGACTGCGGATACCACTGCGTTTCCACCGGTGTTAAAGATCCAGTCAAAGGTAAACGGAGAACTCCGCCAGAATTCCAATACAGGGCTCTTTATCCATGGAATCAAGGAAGTGATCTGTGAACTTACACAGGGCATGACATTAAAAGCAGGAACGATCATCGCAACAGGAACACCGGCAGGAGTCGGCATGGGATTCGTTCCGCCGAAATTCCTTGAGACCGGGGACGTTGTGGAGTGTATTATTGAAGGAATCGGTACACTTAGAAATACGGTCGGAGAATAAATGATCGGGCGGTATGCGATACAGGATATAGACATGGAGGAGCTGTGCCGCAAAAATAAGATAAGATCAGAATAGTTGCCATGAAGGGAGCAGAAAGCCGGTCAGAAGGACGGGCTGCTCTTTTCATGGCTTTTTGTTGCCGTGTACCGCGCACCTGGAATTCAAGGAAGCTTTCAGCGGCTGAAAATTCAGATGGAGGCAGACGGCTGCGCCGGTGCGGACATGAGCAGCGGCACTTTTTAGAAAAAGGAGAATTTTATTATACATGGAAGATATACGCGAAATGTTGAAAAAGGTAGCGGCGGGAGAGCTGTCTGTGGATAACGCTGTTCTGGAGCTGAAGAAAGAGCCGTTTACAGCAGCAGGATACGATGATCTGGGATTCGCGAAGCTGGATACCCACCGGAAGCTGCGTCAGGGTGCGGCGGAAGTGATCTACGGCGCGGGAAAAACTCCGGGACAGATCGCCGGAATCGTGGAGGCAATGAAAAAGCGGAAGCAGGAGACGATCCTGATCACGCGTGTTGACGAGGAAAAGAGCCGGGAGACGGAGCAGCTGTTGGCAGAACTGTATCCGACCGGCAGCGGATATCAATATTTTAAGGAAGCGAAGGTTGCGATCTGCGGAAGCTTCCCGGAAAAAGACGGCGTTGGGACGATCGTGGTGGCGACCGGCGGAACCAGTGATATTCCGGTTGCGGAGGAGGCGGCACTCACGGCGGAGGCTCTGGGGAATCAGGTGGAACGTCTTTATGACGTGGGTGTCGCGGGACTTCACCGCCTGATCTCCCACATGGACTCCATCATGAACGCCCGAGTGATCATCGCCATCGCGGGTATGGAAGGCGCTCTTGCCAGCGTCATCGGTGGTCTCGCCGACTGCCCGGTGATCGCGGTGCCGACCAGCATCGGATACGGCGCGTCCTTCGGCGGTGTATCAGCGCTGCTCTCCATGCTGAATTCCTGCGCCAGCGGTGTCAGTGTGGTGAATATCGATAACGGCTTTGGAGCCGGGTATCTGGCGAGCATGATGAACCATATGCGTGGATAAAAGCTTGAAAATCAGTCCGCGCTGCTGTGCAGCTGGAGGAAGATGCCAGCAGCGGGCGAAATGCAAGAAAATAATTTGCGTAATTTTTAAATGAGGTGGAACTGATATGAAAACATTATATTTTGACTGCGGAATGGGCGCTGCCGGAGATATGCTGATGGCATCTCTCTACGAAATCTGCCCGGATAAAGAGAAGTTTTTAAAGATGATGAATGGGATGGGGATTCCGGGGCTTTCCGTCGAAGCAGAACCGTCAGTAAAGTGTGGGATCACCGGGACGCATATGAAAGTGACGATCCATGGGGAAGAAGAGGAGAGTGTAGACGTCGACCTGCAGGGGCATGAGCATCACCACGATCATGATGAAGATCACCATCATACTCATGACCATGAAGACAGTCATCATACCCATGATCATCACCACGACCATGAAGGTGACCATCATGACCATAGCCATGAAGCACATCACCATTCCCATGAACTGGCAGAATTAGCAGCAGAGCAGACCATTCACGAGCACACCCACACCCATGACCACGATCATGATTGCGGACATGACCATACCCACGATCATGGTCACACCCACCACCATCACGCCAGCATGGCGGGCATCTCTCACATTATCGAGCACTTAAACCTTCCGGAAGAGGTTAAAGCGGATGTTGTAGCCGTTTATCAGTTGATCGCCGAGGCGGAATCCCACGTCCATGGAAAGACTGTCGAGGAGATCCACTTTCACGAGGTCGGCACCGCCGACGCGATCGCGGACATCGCCGGAGTCTGCCTCTTAATGCACATGATCGCTCCGAAAAAGGTTATCGCATCCCCGATCCATGTCGGAAGCGGAAATGTCCATTGTGCCCACGGAATCCTTCCGGTTCCGGCACCTGCGACAGCCTTTATTTTACAGGGACTTCCGATTTACAGCGGAGTCATCAAAGGAGAACTCTGCACCCCGACCGGAGCGGCACTGTTAAAGCACTTTGTGACAGAATTTAAGGAAATGCCGGTCATGCGGACTTCAGCGATCGGTTACGGTATGGGAAAGAAAGACTTTGAACGTGCCAACTGTGTCCGTGTTCTCCTTGGTGAAACGGAGGAGACAGGAAGTGAAGTGGCAGAGCTCTCCTGTAATCTCGATGATATGACTCCGGAAGCCCTCGGCTTCGTTCAGGAGATCCTCTTTGCCGCAGGTGCCCTTGAGGTCTACACGATCCCGATCGGCATGAAGAAGAGCCGCCCGGGAATCCTTTTAACCTGCATGTGCCGCTGCAATGACAAAGAAAAGATGGTATCTCTGCTCTTTAAGCACACAACAACGCTTGGCATTCGTGAGAGTATCAGCAAACGCTATACCCTGACAAGAACCATGAAAGAACACGAGACCCCGTATGGCGTGGTCCATGAGAAGGTTTCTGAAGGCTACGGCGTATGCCGCGGAAAACTGGAGTACGAAGACCTTGCAAAGATCGCGAGAGAGCAGGGGATGTCGTTAGAGGATGCGAAAAAACTGATTGGTAAATAGAATATAATAAGACGAAGAAGAGCAACCCTGGCGGATCGCTCTTCTTCGTCTATAGGGGTATCAGGTAAAGTCCGGATAATTCTGAACTTCTGGCGTACACCCGTGCCCCGGAGGAAGGAGGGGTATGAGATGGTATGTCAATGCAGGTATCTCAGCGCAAGTCCTGCGAAAACGGATGCACCGGAGGTAATTGCCTGTTCATCAAATACGATTCCGGCATTGTGCAGTGGGCGGGAAGATGCCGGATCATCATTTCTTGTTCCAATCCGGAACATAGCGCCCGGAACTTTTTCAAGGTATCTGGAGAAATCCTCAGATCCCATGGATGGAGTGGCGAGAGTGACTACATGGTCAGCGCCGAGTTCTTCAGTAGCCGCCTGCTCAATGAGATCCACAACATGGTTGTCGCAGACAACGGCAGGGACGCCTTTCTGGTAAACAATGTCGCATTCTCCCCCCATGGCTGCAGCGCCGTGGGAAACGATCTGCCGGATCTTTTCTTCCATCAGGGCACGGGTCTCGTTGCTGACAGTGCGCACAGTTCCTTCCATAACGACTTCGTCAGGAATAATGTTGGCTGCAGTACCGCCGGTGATCTTTCCGATGGTGAGGACTGCTGAATCGAGAGGTGCGATTGTTCTCGAAATAATGGTCTGTAACTCCGTTAGAATGTATGCGGATGTCATGACCGGATCGATGCTCTTGTGGGGGTGTGCGCCGTGTCCGCCTTTTCCGCGGATCGTGAGCTTTACTGTGTCAGAGGAAGCCATAAAGGAGCCGCGGCGGATGCCGATGGTTCCCGCCGGAATGTCCGGCCAGCAATGAAGACCGACAGCGAAATCCGGGTGATAATTTTCAAAAACGCCGGAATCAATAACCATCTGAGATCCGCTTAAGCGTTCTTCGGCAGGCTGGAACAGGAACAGAACCGTTCCTTTAAGTTCATCGCGAAGGGAAGTTAAAACCCGTGCAGCCAACAGTAGGGCGGTCGTATGGATGTCATGTCCGCAACTGTGGCAGACTCCGGTATTTTCTGAAGTAAAGGGAAGTCCTGATTTTTCGACCATCGGAAGTGCATCAATGTCGGCACGGAGAAGAATGGTATGTCCATTCTCCCCGCCTTTTAAAATACCGAGAACACCAGATTTAAACGGGATATCGGAAATTTCAATGCCATATTTGAGAAGCTGCTGACTTATGAATTCCGTTGTGTTTTTTTCCTCCATAGACAGCTCCGGATGGCGGTGGATATGACGCCGGATCTCGAGGGCATCACTTGTATATTGTTGGATCAGTTCGTTTACTTTACTCATAACTTATGCCTTCTTTACAGTGCGTCCAAATAATACGGTGCCGACGATCAGAAATGCGACGAGGAATCCAGCGGTTCCGAGAGTCGTGAGCAGCGGGCTGGAGAGGATCAGCATAGGGCCGATCGTGTTATACGGCTGCTGCCAGAAGGAACCGAGAGTACTGGAACCGGAAACACTCTCTGCGGCAAGTGTATCACCGTTCGGGTCAAGAACCTTGATTAAGAGAAGACCGGTAGCCAGACTTCCTGTACACTGTCCGTAAGCGCCCATTGCCATTTCAAACCAGTCCTTTCCATACCACTTCTTGGCAAGAATGATACAGATGACCGCTGTGAGAATGGTGATTGCGATAGAAGTAACGAGGATTGGAACCAGGAAGGAAGCCAGAACACTTAATTTGATGGTCGCAACATTCATAGCGATTACGTATTCAAGAGCGACACCGGAAATACGTTTCATGCTTCCACGGTCAATATACTGGCTATATTTTGTCTTGCTTAAAGCAATACCAATAATCGCACCCATGATCAGGCACATGGTGTAGAGCGGGATTTTGCTCCAGAACGGGAATACTTTAATGATCGCCTCGCGGAGAATATGGGAAATTGCAATAATTGTTCCGACAATCATCATCTGGAATGCCAGAGGATCGATAACGGAGGAACTGGAAATTGCAGTTGCCATGGATTTGCGCTCTTCCTTCGGTACGATACCGGTGATATCTTTCTGGTCGAGGTTGACGGAACTCATTTGCTTTCTTGTATAACCTTTTTTAGCGCCCCAGTTGATAATCCACATACCGCCGATCACCGCCATGAACATACCGATGGTTGCGTATGTCAGAGCGATACCGGTAGCGTCCTCCCAGCCTTCAGTAGCGAAGCAGCCGCCCATGATACCGGCAGAACCGTGTCCGCCATAGAAACCGGATACCGGAAGGAATCCCATTGCGTAAGGAACATTGCTCATGAACTTGGAGAGGAGAAAAGCGATTCCAAGTCCTGCGAGAACCTGTGCCATAAATACAGCGCCAGTTACACAGGTGGTAGAAAGTACATCACGTCCGAATTTTCCGGTGGAAGTTCCAAGGAACGATGTCGTAAAGATAAATGCGAACAGGAAATTTGTCCACTGTGAAATCCACTGGCTGAAGTGTAGGTGGATCGGGGAGAACTGTCCGAGGACCTGAGGACCGAGGAGCAGTCCTAAAATACCTGCGATTAAAGAAGTTGGAATATAGTATTTGTAAAAGAATGGTATTTTCTGACGGATCAGAAAGCCCACAAAAAGCAGCGTACTGATAGTCGAAATATCGATTAAAACAGTTGTTAGAGTCATGGTTTCTGCCATAGTAGTATCCCCCTTGTAAGGTAAGGCGTGTGATTTTGGGTAAGCTTAGAATTTTTTCTCCATATAGGAAACGATTCGGTCTACACAGCGGGTGACAATCTTTTCACCTTTTTCTTTTGTAGCGACGGTAGCATCGCCGATGGTTCCGTTCGGTGTTTTCTCAGTGAATCTCTGGAAACCAATGAAATCCGGGAATTCGCTCGCCGGAAGCGGTTCTACTCTGGAGAGTTCGTCCATGTCTACTAATTCCGGGAAAAGGTACATAAATACGGATGTGCCGCACTCACTTGCGTGTCCGTGAGCCATCTGGCCGCTGTACTGGAAGATATCACTTCCGTTTGCATTTGTAAATCTCCACCAGTCGATCTGGACGAGCTTGATATCATGCTCATTCATATATTTCTTACCGATGTAGTTTACAGTATCAACATTTCCTGCATGACCTGTGATGAAAACGAAATTCTTGGCCCCGTCTTTGATCAGTTTTCCGACAAGCCAGTCAAGCCAGTCTTCCAGGATCTTTCTTGGCATTGCGAATGTGCATGGGAAAGAAGCGAGTGCGGAGGATTCGCCGGCTTCAATCGTCGGAGCAATCAGCGCACCGGTCTTTTCAGCCACAAGTTCAGCAATTCTTTTAGCTGCGATCAGGTCACTTCCCATTGGGAGCTGCGGTCCATAGATCTCACACGCGCCAGTCGGGATGATGACGGTTGGGTTCTCGGCAAGGCGCTTCATATATTGCTTTCCACTCATTTTTCTGATATAATTTGTCATAAATTCAGTCTCCTTTACAAATACATATGTTTTCACTTGCAAACCGGCCGGGTTTCGATGAAATTATTGTAGCATCAGAGTGTACAAAATGGAAATGAAAGAAAAGTGTCGTGTTATGCAAAAAAAGTTTGTCTAACGGAGGTGATGGTTTGAATTTAGACAATGTAAAATGCTTTCTCAGTCTGGCGGAATGTTTGAATTTTACGAAAGCTGCTGAAAAAGAGCACATGACGCAGACATCCATGAGCCGGAAGATTAGTGGACTTGAGGAAGAACTCGGGGTACGGCTCTTTTATCGCGACAATCATCAGGTAATTCTTACAGATGCGGGAAGTGAGTTCTATGTTCAGGCACAGAAACTTCTGGATGTTTATGAATCGACGGTGCGTTTGGTGCAGAATGTGGAGCAGGGATATGCGAGATCATTGAAAATTGGTGTTGGAATCTATGAAGATGAGCTTTTAGATACATTTCTTGGCCAGTATGTTATGGCACATCCGGATGTGCGGATTACCTGTCTGCAGTATAGTTATCGGGAATTGCTGAAACGGTTTGAGCAGGGACTGCTCGATATTATTGTGACAAGTGATCAGTTCCTGTCGGGATATCCGGTGGAAAATGTTGACATGGAGTTGATTTATGATAAGCCATGGAAGATTATTTTGAATCGTGAACATCCGTTGGCAGAACGAACTGCTGTAACATCGGAAGATCTGAAGAATGAGATTATGATCACCATGTACGAGGGAAGTGTTTCACAGATTGCGGATCATTTCCGAACAGCGTTTAAATTCAGGGATATCATTCATGTGAATTCTTATAATACAAAGCTTATGATGGTCAACGCAAATCTCGGATTTGGACTTGTACCGGCATTTGTGCGTCTGGTGCGATATGAGAAAATTAAGATGAAAGAATTTGCTCCGCCGTATATCTCCAGATGTTTTTATGCCTTATGCCATAAAGAGAACCAAAATGGACATGTGAGGGAATTCTTTGAAGATTATGTGAAATATGCGCAAGAAGAACGCGATTAGAAAGTGACCAAATAGTTCAATCGACATCCGTCGACTTATATGGTAAAATTATCCTGTAATGGAGCGGAAAGCGAGGATGCGTTTCTGATGTCTGGTGCCCTCTGATTGTAAAGGGGGTGAAGCCGTATGAATACAATGGAAGTCCTAACATTATTACTAGTTATATTTTCAGCATTGTCATACATCGATAACCATAGAGACAAAAAGAACTAGCATCCTACCTACCACAGTAACTTGCTAGTTCTTTTTATACTATAACATACTGAGGGCATCGGACGTATATCCGAGTACCTTTCTGTCTTCATTATAACTGGAGCGGCTTGTTTTTTCAAGCCGCTCCAGTTTAATTTTAACTATTTTATTCAGAAATTAGCCAAAATATCTCTTTAAGAGACCAGCAAATGCCTTGCCATGTCTAGCCTCGTCTCTTGCCATCTCGTGAACTGTATCATGGATCGCATCAAGACCAGCGGCCTTTGCTCTCTTAGCGAGATCTGTCTTACCAGCAGTAGCGCCGTTCTCAGCCTCAACTCTCATCTCGAGGTTCTTCTTTGTGCTGTCTGTGATAACTTCACCGAGGAGCTCTGCGAACTTAGCAGCGTGCTCAGCCTCTTCGTAAGCTGCTTTCTCATAGTAAAGACCGATCTCCGGATAACCTTCTCTGTGGGCAACTCTTGCCATAGCGAGGTACATACCAACCTCAGAGCACTCACCGTTGAAGTTTGCTCTTAAGTCCTCAAGGATATCTTCGCTTACGCCCTGAGCAACACCAACTACGTGCTCAGAAGCCCAGCTCATTTCATCGCTCTGCTCAATGAACTTGGAAGCCGGTGCGTTACATACCGGACATTTCTCCGGAGCAGCCTCACCCTCATATACATAACCACATACGGAACAGACAAATTTCTTCATAGCGTTTTCTCCTTTTCATTTATAAAATATTGTGTTTTGAAATCAATAATAGTAACTGTTACTGATATTATATTCTAATTGACTCTGAATGTCAATAGAATTTTTATTTTTTTAGTATTCCTTTTTCCGGCAGTCCTCACATTCGCCGTAAAAGAAAACAGTGTGGGAATCGACCCGTCCCGGAAACGGAGCGGAGAGAAGATCCGAAGTGTCACGAACCAGCTCCAGAGGCATATCGATGATCGCTCCGCAAGTCTTGCACACAAAGTGATAATGCGGATCTGTGTTGTAATCAAAATGCTCCGATCCGTCTCCGCTGGAAAAACGCTGGATCTCGCCCATATCCGCCAGAAGCTTTAAATTGCGGTATACAGTTCCCAGGCTGATCTTCGGGTATTCTTTGCTGATCGTTACATAGACGGCGTCTGCGGTCGGATGATCCTTGCGGTTTTTCAGGCACTCCCGGATAGATTCGCGCTGGCGGCTGAATTTTAATGCTTTCATGGTGAACCTCCTTTCTGGATTTGTAAAGACCAAACAACAATAATAATGATAATTGTTATCAACATAATACCATCAGAGATATCCACTGTCAAGTATGAAGTGATAAAATTTTTTTAAAACTGCTCAGATCATACATGAAATCAAATTCCTTGAAAACAGCTGATCTCAGCGCCAAAACACATGTATTTAACTGCGTACAATCTGTAGGAAAATTCCTTGAAAACACCTTAAGAAGTGTTTATACTGTTCTTATAATTGAAGGCAGCCGGAAAACTGTTCTTCAAAGCTGCTCATATTCCCTGCTTGGCACGGGAGTCCCTACGGCAGCAGGACCAGAATTTCTGTACGATCCGTCCTCAAAACCCCACGAAACGGAGGTATATCCATGTATAACAGACACATCCGCCACCTTGTGACAGAGCTTGGAAACCGTCTGTCAGACAAAGAATTTTTAAAAAAGATCGGTCTCAGCCGCCGCAGCATGCAGCAGCTCTTTGATAAAGACCGCTGGGAAGTGATCTTCGAGAAGGCATTCCCGGTAACAAGACGTTTTTCCTGCGCGGAGATTCTGGAATTCTGCCGCGTAGATATGGAAAAACTCAGCAATGAACCGGAGGAGGGATGGCTTTCCTTCGCTTATAAATATTCGACCCACATTCTGTACCCGGATGCGGATTTCGCTGTGTCCGCAGCTCCTTATGCGCCGTCTGCGCTCTATTTCCTGAATGTTCTCCAGTACTTCTTTGATGAAGAACGGAAGGTTCTGCCGTTCGATCCATATGATGATTTCCGCTTTCTGACAGAAGAAGAATATGCCGGTTTTGAGCGTGCCGGTGAGTATGCCCACTTTATCCGTGAGTTCCGTGATCAGTACATATACGAGATGATGCGGTTAAACCGTGAGGCGACCCCGTTCGAGACGCTGGGACATATCGCGGGTGTCCACTATGTTGCGATGGTGGCAGCCCGGGGGCTTTATGAGGCGGGGGTGCCAATTGACCTGGCGTTGGCGTCGGGCGCAGCAGCGGGACATGACCTCGGAAAATTTGGCTGTAAGCCGGATGAGCGGGTTCCGTACCTTCACTATTTTTATACGAACCAGTGGTTTACCGCCTACAATATGGAAGGAATCGGCCACATCGCCGCGAACCATTCCACCTGGGATCTGGAGCTCGACAATATCTCTGTGGAGTCCCTGGTTCTGATTTACGCCGATTTCCGCGTAAAACAGATGCGCGGCGAGGATGGCCGCGAGATCACGAAGATCTACACGTTAAAAGATTCCTTTGATGTGATCCTGTCAAAGCTTGACAATGTGGATGAGGCAAAACGGAACCGCTACCGCGTCGTCTACTCCCGCCTCTACGAATTCGAGCGTTACATGCGTTCCAAAGGCGTGGATGTGGATCTGACAGGAAACCCGGATCCGGCGGAGCAGCCGGTAGATATTGTCGTACAGACCGGAAAACAGGTGGTCCGCTCCTTCGTATTCTGGGGAATCGAGCATAACATCGACGTGATGCATCGTCTCGGCACCGAGCGCCAGTTCGGAAACATCCTGGAGGCGGCCCGGAGCGAAAAAGACTGGAAGAATGTCCGCGCCTACTTAAACATGTTCAACGAATATTCGATCCACCTGAACCACCGCCAGAAAGAGCAGACCATCAGCTTCCTGTACGAGCTCCTCTTAAACCGTGAGGGCGATATCCGGAGACAGGCGGCGGCGCTCATCGGAAAAATGTTCGCAGATTTCAACGCCGGATACCGGAAAGAGCTGCCGAAAAATATGCCGGATCCGGACGCTAAGACGGCACTGACGCTCTGGGAGGAGTGTCTTGGACAGCTCGTATGCCCGGATTACCGCCTGACCCTGCAGCAGAAGAACCGAATTCAGAATTCTCTGAAATTTGTCATGGTATCCGCCATGGACCGGAGCTCGGAGAAGGTCCGGGAAGAGCTGTTCGAGGTCTTCATGAAGTGGTTTGACGGACATCACCGCCTTGTGGGCGATCCGGTATTCTACTTATTAGACTGTATCTTCTCCCTGCCCCTGGATCTTTGCAGCAAGGGCAGCCGTCTGGAACGGCTGATCCGCTTTGCCATCAGCCATATGGATGACCCGGATGAGAAGGTACAGATCGCAGCCGTCCGTGTCTTAAAGATCCTGACTCAGGCAGTACCGCCGGAAAGCGCCTGCTACGAGATCGCCTGCGACGCGGCACACCGGATCAATCCGAGGACGATCACGCTGTTATTCTTACAGTACCGGATCTATACGAACCTGCGTCTGGACACCACCGCCCAGCGGGAAGTCTTATACGGACATGATGTGGTCAGCGATATCTTCCTTGAAAATTTAAAATCCGCTACTCCGTGGATCTTGAAATCCGTAAACATCAAGCTTCTGGCAGATCAGGTAGATCACGGAAAGCGGGATCACCTTCTCCATATCTGTGCCCATTTTTCCAACCTGATCAAAGTCAGCGAGCAGGTTGGTGTCCGCCATGACGCGGGCCGCGCGCTCCTGCGTCTTGCCCATTTGCTGGCAACAGACCAGAGAAACGAGATCGCGGTGGAACTCTTAAAGGGACTGGAAGTGGGAGAGTACGAGTTCTCCAAATACATTCCGGAATACCTCGGCGAGTTCGCCTTATGGCTGCCGCCGGAACAGCTTGATGACATGATCGAGCGACTGCACATCCTGCTGGCGAACGGAAACGAAAGGATCGTGTCCGTTGCCCTCGATACGTTAGGAGTCCTTTTGGAGTGCTATTCGCGGTATACCGTCCGTTTCCATGAGTCCGAGGAAGTATCGGAAGAACGCCGCATGAAGCTTCTCGGCCTGATTTTAAGCTGTCTTGCAAACTACCGGGAGCAGGTCCGCCAGGAGGCACTGCTTGTCATCGGACAGCATATTTTCGGTTCACAGATCCTTGCGGAGCGGGACAAGAGCAGGATGTTCTCCCTTTGCGCAAAGAAACTCCTGTTCCTGTTAAATGAGAATAAGGGCGGCGAGCTGAGTCTCTACTACCGTGCTGCGACCCTGTCCCATATCGACCGTTTTATCGCCCACTACCAGTTGTTCGGCGGTCTGGTGGAGACCAGGACGCGGGAGAAGATCGCATTTTTCCCGGGAACCTTCGACCCGTTTACCTTATCCCACAAGGAGATCGCAAAGAAGATCCAGGAGCTCGGATTTACCGTATTTCTTGCCATTGATGAGTTTTCCTGGTCGAAGAAGACCCAGCCGCATCTGGTGCGCCGACAGATCGTAAACATGTCCATCGCGGACGAGTTTTATGTCCATTTATTCCCGGACAACACGCCGGTAAATATCGCGAATCCGGCGGACCTGCGGAGGCTGAAGGAGATGTTCCCGACGGAAGAACTCTATATCGTTGTGGGATCCGACGTGATCCACAACGCGAGCTCCTACAAGAAGGATCCGGAGGAGAATTCCATCCATTCCTTCAACCACATCGTCTTCCGGCGCCCTGGTGAGGCACACCCGACGGAGGTTTACGAGCAGATCACCGGAAAAGTCGTGCAGCTGGAGCTCCCGCAGGAGCTGGAGGATATCAGCTCCACGAAGATCCGTGAAAATATTGATAACCACCGCGATATTTCCAGCCTCATCGACCCGGTAGTCCAGGAATACATTTACCACAAGGGCATGTACCTGCGCGAGCCGGAATTCAAGCCGATCTTACGGGCGAAAGCTATCGCCTTCGAGAACGCGGCGGGCAGGGACCGTGAGGTACTGGACGAGCTTGGAAACACTGTTCTCTACGGACATCCGGACGCCCAGGCGATCCTGACAAAGATCCAGGTGGAGAATGACCGCCTGCTGATCTTAAGAAATACCGTGGAAGGTGAGCGCCCGGCGGGCTTTGTGAGCTACCGGGAGATCGGAAACGAGGATCTGTTCGGCGTCTTAAAGGACATGGAGCTGGCAAACCTGGTCCGCGGAAAGAGCAGCCGGGAGATCCTTCTGATCACAGGCATCTATGCGAGAGAGGATGGCACCGGGGACAGCGGGGTGATCCGCGATGCCCCGCAGCAGCTTCTCGTTGAAGTGCTGGCGAAAGAGTTGGAGAAAAACTACAGTTTCGCATTGTTTGTCGCGGAGCGCGGCACAGCGACGAAAGAGGTCGTGTACGTGCTGGAGAGACAGGGCTTTATCCGTCCGCATATGGCGGACGAGAACGACAAGCGGACGATCTACATGGTCGACATGCATGAGCCGTTAATGTTCCTGCATAACCTGGATACTACGATCAAGGAGCCGTTTGCCAGCAATCCGGCGGTTCTGGATGCTGTGGAGAAAAACCACAAAAAGCTTCAGATCGCTATGACGAAGCTGTATCCGGGAAATCTTGTACTGTCCTTGTCATCCGGCATCATGTATCATCGTCTTGTGGACCGGATCACGGCGCTCAACGATGTTCCGAGAGAGCCGCTGGTGCCGAGAAGACTCGGAAAGAACATGTGCGTTCCGTTCGGTAAGATCCTGCGTGGAAAGGTTGTGCCGAATACGGTGACGAAGACGCTGCATACCGATAAGGTCTATGAGCCGGATCTGAACAGCTTTACGATCGAGCCGTTCCCGTACTACTCACCGTTAAAAAGCCAGATCGAGACCATCAAGTCCTTCGATCGGCCGGTGATCCTGGTGGATGACCTCGTCCACACGGCGAACCGGCTCCAGGTGCTCGTTCCGCAGCTCAGGGAAGACGGGATCCCGATCAAGAAGGTCGTCGTGGGCGTCCTGTCCGGCTACGGCCGCGACCTGATGCAGTGCCTGAAGGTGCCGGTGGAGAGCATCTACTCGATGCCGAACCTGCGCCAGTGGTTCGTGGAGTCTACACTGTATCCGTTTATCGGTGGCGATACCGTGCGCCGTGAGGAGATGAAGGTTGCGGGACTTCAGCCGTCCATCAACATGATTCTGCCCTACGCGACGCCGAGACTTTCCGGCTGCAGCCGGGAGGCGCTTGTGGAGTTCTCGGCCTGCTGTATCGAGAATTCCAGGGATCTTTTCCAGGTCCTTGAAGCGGAATACCGGAAAATGTACGCGAAAAACCTTACCCTTTCACGCCTCTCCGAGGCCGTCATCCTGCCGCTCTGCCCGGATAAGGGAAGCTGTATGGAGTATGATGAGAACCTGGCGGCGTCAGTATATCTGGAGAATGATCTGGAGACGCTGTGGAGGATGAAAGAGTTTCTGATCAAGGGATAAAATGCTGAACGCCGTCTGGAATTTCGAGAGGCTGAGGGCTTAAAAGGAAGATCTGCGATAATCGTGGGCTGTGTATCAAAGCCGTAAGGTCGGCAGACCTGAATGGCTTTGGTGCATGGCAGTAAAATATGGAAATCAGGGGGAATGAAATTATGGTAACCTATTATAAAATCGGAGACATGTTTTGCGCGTCCGCGCACGGCGATCTGCCATATGAAAAAACGGAGAAACCGGCAGCAGGGACAACGCTCACCTGGCTCTTTACCGGAGAACCGGGCAGCCGCCGCGCATCATTTCTCGTAAACCATCCGGCAGAGCTCTTCGCAGAGTGTGAGGATGTCAGCTGGTTAAACACAAACAGATTAAATGCGTCCGCATACGACGGACAGACCAGGGAACTCCCGGCGGATCTCCTCGCGCAGCTCGATGCCGGAACACTCCGCGCGGTAAACGCGTCCCACCCGAAATTTGAGGAGATCCTGGCATATAAGCCGAAAGAGGGCAAAAAGCGTGTCCATGTTCTGGCGATCGGCGATGTGGGCAGCATGCTCTTAACAGGTCTCCATCTTCTCGGCGGAGATGTGATCTCCTCCATCGGAATCTGTGATATCTCCGACAAGGTGACTGCCCGCTGGGAGTTTGAGGAGAACCAGATCGCCTATCCGTGGGACTATGACGCGATGCCGGAGGTGGACGTTGTGGACCAGGATCACCTCTTTGACTGTGATGTGTTCGTATTCGTGGCCTCAAAGGGAATCCCGCCGGTCGGTTCCGGTGTCAAGGATGTCCGCATGTACCAGTTCGAGAACAACTCAAAGATCATCGGACATTACGCGAAGATGGCGAGAGAAAAGAACTTTAAGGGCTTATTCTGCGCCGTCTCCGATCCGGTGGACCCGCTTGCGAAGACCGCGTTCCTTGAGAGCAACAAGAATGAGGCAGGAGAGTACGACTGGATGGGACTTCTCCCGGAGCAGATACAGGGATTCGGCCTCGGTGTTATGAATGCGAGAGCTGCATATTATGCAAAACGTGATCCGAGGTTTAAGCAGTTTTTGACGGAAGGCCGTTCCTTCGGACCGCACGGACAGGATCTCGTTATCGCGGATTCCATCGAAAACTACAACGATGAGCTCTCAAAAGAACTGACAAACCTCACCGTCACCGCAAACCTCCACATGCGCGCCATCGGCTACAAACCGTTCGTTGCCCCGGCGTTCTCATCCGGCGCGATCTCGATCCTGATGACGCTCAGAAAGCAGTGGCACTGCGGTTCCGTGTTTCTCGGCGGCGTTTACATGGGCGTGAAGAACCGCTATACAGAACATGGCCTCGAGACGGAGGCACTGGCGCTGCCGGACGCTTTGTATGAGAGGATCGTGTTCGCGGCTGAAAATCTTGCGAAGATCGTGTAGAGGTTGTTTCTGCGGCGAAGGCTAGAATATAGAAAAATGCTGATCTGATTTGTCCCGGCAGGTTTCCCGTATGTCGGGGAGAACTGCCGGGATTTTTATATGTGCCGTGTTGAGGATGGAAAGCCGTTGTTATAAAAATATCAGTGATCATGTATATTGAGTGAAGCAGATTTATCAGGGAGAGTGATACATCATGGAGAGTGACAGATTGTTAGTTCTATATCCGCAAAAACGAGGCCCGGAGAAAGAACGGTCGCGTATGGACGAGGTTTTGAGGGCGGCGCTTGACGGGATCGATGCCGAGATCGTGGAAGATATGGAAATTTTGGAGCAGGATCCCTTCAAATATCGTGGACGCAGACTCCTGTTTGCAGTTCCACTTGGGAGAAATGGCATCAACCGCGGTTACTACGAAGTTCTCGCCTGGCTGCGGGGCGGTGACCAGGTCCTCGCGGGGGCGACTGCTGGGATGATCATCGACGCGGAGAGCGAATTCTACACGAAAGCGACGGCAAGAGAGCTTGCGGTGGCGGCAAACCGCGCCGGATGTGCCTTTGTCGGCCGCCCGCTGGTGGAAGGAACCGCCTCCCTCGATAACTACCTGATCCAGGCTGCCAATATGAACACCGATCGGTTCGGCGCTTATAAAAAGAGCGCTGCGATCCTGGCGCATCAAATTCTGGAAGAAACATGGCAGCCGAAAGAAGAATCGCACCTTCTGGTCCTTCACGCCTCAAACCACAGGACCTCCAATACCCTGGCGATCTGGCAGAAAGTAAAGGAGTGCCTGGATGAACGGATCAGGATCCAGGAGATCAACCTGCGAAACGGCACTCTCGTGGACTGTTCGGGATGTCCATACCAGATGTGCCTGCACTTTGGTGAGCAGGGAAAATGCTTCTACGGCGGAGCCATGGTGGAAAATATCTACCCGGCGGTCAAGTGGGCTGACGCGATCCTGCTCCTCTGTCCAAACTACAACGATGCCCTGTCCGCGAATATGACGGCGTTTATCAACCGCCTGACAGCCCTGTTCCGGACCACACGGTTCTACGACAAAGCCCTGTTCGGAATTATCGTATCCGGCTATTCCGGCAGTGACCTTCTCGCTGGGCAGCTCGTAACAGCCCTCAATATGAACAAGACCTTCTACCTCCCGGGCAATTTCTGCATGATGGAGACAGCCAACAACGCCGGTGCTGCCATGAAGCTTCCGGGTATCGAAGACAGGATCAAGGAATTTAGCGAAAAAATGACGCATATACTGATAAAAGAGACACAAAATAGCTGATACAATTTTTGAATTTCAAGCAATTGTGCGTCAAAACTTTACATCACGGAAGTGAACAACTGCAATTATGAGAAAAGCAACGAATAGCTGAAAGATTTCAGACGTTTACAAAAATTACTAATATTTGTTGCAAAAGTAACAATAGAGATGTATAATATGTTCGTAAGCTTCCTTTGCTGAAACATTGTGCAAAGGAACAGAAAAAGGAGGTAGAAAGATATGAGAAAGAGATTTTCCGCAGCAATGGCACTCGCATTATCCTGTGCAATGGTACTGACCGCTTGTTCCGGCGGCAGCAAACCGGCAGAGACAACAGCAGCCGCAGCTGACACTACTGCAGCAGCAGCTGAAACAACAGCAGCCGCAGCAGCCCCGAGTGGTGATGCCCAGAAGTTAACAATGGGTACTGGCGGAACCACCGGTACATATTACGCATTCGGTGGTGTAATCGCGAATGTATTAAACAGCAAAGACATCGGAGTGAACATTAACGTTCAGTCTACCGGTGCTTCCAAAGCAAATATCTACCTTGTAAACGACGGTGAAGCAGACCTCGCGATCGTACAGAACGACGTTATGGACTATGCTTACAACGGAACTGACCTCTTCGCAGAAGAAGGCGCAGCAAAAGATTTCACAACAGTTGCAGCCCTCTACGCTGAGGTTTGCCAGATCGTATCCTCCGGCGATATCAAATCTGTCGCTGACTTAAAGGGCAAGAGAGTATCCGTTGGTGACGCAGGCTCCGGTGTTGAGTTCAACGCACGTCAGATCCTCGAGGCTTATGACATCTCCTTCGATGATATCCAGGTCAACAACCTCGGATTCGGTGATTCCGCAGATGCGTTAAAAGACGGCAAGATCGATGCTTTCTTCTGTACAGCAGGCGCACCGACAACAGCGATCGTAGAGCTCGCTACAACAAACGCGATCAACCTTCTTGAGATCGATGACGAGCATGCGAAGAAGCTTGCGGATGCACATCCGTTCTACACAACATACGCAATCCCGGGCGGCTCCTATAAGGGCGTTGACGATGATGTTCAGACAGTTGCTATCAAAGCTACTCTGATCGCATCCCCGAAGCTTTCCGAAGAAACAGTTTATAACCTCACAAAGGCTATTTTCGATAACAAAGATGAGATCGCTTCCACACATGCAAAGGGCGAAGAGCTTGATCTCGAATATGCGGTTTCCGGTATTTCTGTTCCGTTCCATCCGGGTGCTGAGAAGTACTTCAAGGAAGTAGGAGCAATCAAGTAATTACCTTGAAAAACAGGAAAGTAAGATTCTTTACAGTGGCAGCAATAATCACGGCAATTATTGCTGCCACTCTTGCCTATACCTTACGAAGCGGAGACTATCTGGTCCTGAGGAACGGAGACACAAACGCAGAATATGCCCGCTTCCGGGTAAAAGAGGGGGATGAGTTTTCTGTAACGTTCATCCACTCGGTAAATAAGTATCCGTTGACGGACGTTTACGAGATCCGCGACCACAAGATCTACGTGATCCGCACGATCTACAATAATTTCGGCGCGGGCGTGCAGACAGAGATCGAGGATGGGCAGACGCTTACGTATGATGAAAACGGGGAGATGGTTGTTTCCGGGTTTGACAAGGAAATGCCGTATCTCTCATATATTGTGGGTACGGTCTCCGACCACACACTCACACTTCACGGAAAAGAAATCAGTTTGAGGGATCTCTGCGGACGAAACAGCAAAGTAGAGTTCTCCTGTGAACATAAAGGATTCTAAGCGTTAAAAGAGTTTCGGACATATCCGGCGCCTGTTTGTATAGGGGGTATACAGGGGCAGCGCCGGAAACGAAATATAAAGGAGGGATTGGTATGGCAGAGAAAGACAACATGAAAGTCAACACATCTCCGGTGGCTGATGTGGAGACCGGCACCGCCGAAGATGTCGAAGCCATCATGAAAAAGTACGACCGTGAATCGAATACCCGAATCTGGGAAGGCACCCCGAAGCAGGTCATTCGTTTCCTTCTGGCAGCGTTTTCAGTATTAATGCTCTATATGAACCTGTTTGCAAACTGGGATGAGCGTGTAAGACGTTCCCTGTTTGTCGGTTTTGTAATTATCCTTTCATTCCTGGTATATCCGATGAAAAAGGGAAGCTCAAAAAAGAATTCCGTTCCGATCTACGATATTATCCTTATGGTACTCGGAGCCGGTGCTTACTTCTATTTCGTATTTAACTTTAAAACAATTATCGGCCACGCGACACGAATCAGCCAGACAGAGGTTATCGTTGGCGTGATCGGTATCCTGATTTTAGCAGAAACATGCCGCCGCGTTGTAGGTATTCCGATCCTCTGTGTGGCGACATTCTTTGTGGGTTACGCGTTTTATAACGGACTTGGACAGGGCAGAGCCTTCGCGGTAGTCTTAAAGTCCATCGTTTACAACCTGTTCTATACGACGAGTGGTGTTATCGGTACTCCGATTGGTGTCTGCTCCACGTATATCGCACTGTTTATCCTGTTCGGCGCTTTCCTTGAGGCGACCGGTATTTCTGAATTCTTTATCCAGCTGGCAAACTCTCTGGCAGGCGCTTCCACAGGCGGACCGGCAAAGGTAGCGGTTATCTCCTCTGCTCTCTGCGGTATGGTATCCGGAAGCTCCGTTGGTAATACAGTAACGACCGGTTCCGTAACGATCCCGTTAATGAAGAAGACCGGTTATCAGGGTGAATTCGCAGGTGCCGTTGAGGCAGCTTCCTCCACCGGTGGACAGATCATGCCGCCGATCATGGGCGCCGCCGCATTCTTAATGGCTGAGATGGTAGGCGTTCAGTACGGCGAGATCGCGATGAGAGCGATCTTCCCGGCACTCCTCTACTTCACAGGTATCTTCATTACTGTACACCTTGAGGCAAAGAGACTTGGCTTAAAGGGTATCCCGAAGGATGAGCTTCCGAAATTCGGACCGTTATTTGTCCGTCAGGGTTATCTTCTTATTCCGTTAGTTGCCCTTGTTGCAATGGTTATGATGGGCTACACAATGTCCCGTGCAGCGATCATCGCTACCGCCCTTGCAATCCTTGTCAGCATGCCGAATAAAGAAACAAGAATGAACCCGACAAGATTCATCAACGCGTTGGAGGCAGGCGGTAAGAATACACTTTCCGTAGCTGTTGCCTGCGGCGTTGCCGGAATCATCGCCGGTGTCGTAACAATGACCGGTCTTGGACAGCTCCTGATCTCCGCAATCGTCGGCGTTGCCGGTGACCGCGTGATCGTAGCATTATTCCTTACTATGTTAACCTGTATCGTTCTTGGTATGGGTGTTCCGACAACTGCAAACTACATCATTATGGCTACCACATGTGCACCGATCCTCGTAAACGGTATGGGAATCAACAAGATCGCTGCCAACATGTTCGTATTCTACTTCGGTATCGTAGCAGATATCACACCGCCGGTTGCTCTTGCAGCTTACGCAGGATCCGCGATCGCGAAATCCAACCCGATGAAGACCGCGTTAAACGCATCCCGTCTTGCGATCGCAGCGTTCATCGTACCGTATATCTTCGCGTTTAACCCGGCAATGTTATTTATCGATACAGGCGTTCTCGGTGTTGTAACGATCATCGTAACATCCCTGATCGGTCTGTTCGGTGTTGCAGCCGGTCTTGAAGGCTACATGTTTGCAAACCTGAACGTGATCGAGCGGCTTCTCTCGATCATCGGCGGTCTCTGCCTGATCATTCCTGGAACCGTGACTGACCTTGTCGGCATCGTTCTTGTCGGAATTTCAGCGGCGCTGCAGATCATGAAAAAGAAGAAAGCGGCTGTGGCATAGAAGAAATGGATGAAAGTTATATCGGAGTATATTGCAAAGGAAATTTGCATATGATATAATGGCTAAGAAAGAAATAGAACATAGTTCAAATTTACACAAAATGAAACCCCTCAGAGCGGCATCTCTGAGGGGTTTCTTCTCGTTTTATGTAGTTGAGCATCTACAGGTTAGTTACCGATCCAGTTTACTGTCTAACCATTTGATGATGTAGTGACACACCACACCAGCCATGACAGCAACTATAAAAGAAAAAACATAATCCAAATTTACACCTCCTTTCTGTCACCAGATTGGAGTGGGTAACGAGACGAATATATCATAGGCAGGAGAAAATTGATAGTTACTCCAGTATAAAATAGAGATAAAAAATAGACTTTTGTGAGGAATATTTGTGTATGAGGAGATCCCTGTTTTCATTGATTTTATCTTGCAAGCAACATTAAAGTATGCTACACTTTCCGTAAAGTTTACCACTGTATCTGCGTAAAGAGAGGAAGGAAAAACGATGGAATTATTATATGGAAGTACCCGCGGCGGGGAGACTGGCGTGACAGCATCCCAGGCAGTGTTAAAAGGACTTGCAGATGACGGCGGTCTCTACGTTCCGGAGCGCATCCCGACGTTGGACGTGACGATGGACGAGCTTGCCGGAATGACATATCAGGAGACGGCATACGCAGTTATGAAACAGTTCCTGACCGATTACACGGAAGAAGAACTGAAATACTGTATTTCCCATGCATACGATGAGAAATTCGACACAGAGGAGATTGCACCGCTCGCAAAGGCGGACGGCATGTATTTCCTGGAGCTGTTCCACGGAAAGACGATCGCTTTCAAGGATATGGCACTCTCCATTCTGCCGTACCTTATGACAACGGCTGCAAAGAAGAACCATGCGAAGAACGAAATCGTGATCCTGACCGCTACATCCGGAGATACCGGAAAGGCAGCTATGGCCGGATTCGCTGACGTTCCGGGAACAAGAATCATCGTCTTCTATCCGAAGAACGGAGTAAGCCGTGTTCAGGAGCTTCAGATGCTGACCCAGAAGGGCGCAAACACATCTGTAGTCGGAATCGAAGGAAACTTTGATGATGCCCAGACAGGTGTAAAGAAGATCTTTGGCGATAAAGAATTCGCGAAAGAACTGGATGCTATGGGATTCCAGCTTTCCTCTGCAAATTCCATAAACATCGGCCGCCTTGTTCCACAGGTCGTTTACTATGTATACGCCTACGCGAAGCTTCTCGCAAACGGTGAGATCGAAAAAAATGAGAAGGTCAACGTCGTAGTTCCGACCGGAAACTTCGGAAACATCCTGGCAGCGTACTTCGCAAAACAGATGGGTGTTCCGTTCGGTAAGCTGATCTGCGCGTCCAATGACAATAAGGTCCTGTATGACTTCTTCCGGACAGGCACATACGATAAGAACCGTGAGTTCATCCTGACCACATCCCCGTCCATGGACATCCTCGTCTCTAGCAACTTAGAGCGCCTGCTCTACTTAAGCTGCGGAAGAGATGCCGCAAAGACAAAGGCGATGATGGAGCAGCTCTCCACAAACGGAAAATACGAGATCACTGAGGACATGAAGGAATTCATGAAGGACTTTGCCGCAGGCTACGCAGATATGGAAGAGAATGCGAAGGAGATCCGGAAAGTGTTCGATGATACCGGATACCTGATCGACACCCATACAGGCGTTGCAGCAGCCGTCTACGAGCAGTATAAGGCGAAGACCGGCGATACCACAAAGACTGTGATCGCGTCCACAGCAAGCCCGTACAAGTTCTCCAGAAGCGTTATGGAGGCAGTCCTCGGAAAGAAAGAGGATGCCGATGAGTTCGCCCTGATCGATGAGATGGAGCGCATTTCCGGCGTGAAGATCCCGCAGGCCATCGAGGAGATCCGCGACGCGAAGATCCTCCACAACCGCCAGTGCAAGCCGGAGGAAATGGAAGAAACTGTGAAACAAACCTTTTCAAAGTAGGGTAAATCGGTTATAATAAAATTATCATGACAACAGTACCTGTTGGGAATAGATGGCGTCTGCTCCGCATATAAATGGAAACAGACGGCAGATCCGGCGGGACAGGCTGTTCTGTCAAAATAACGATTCAAATGGAGGCCTATATGTTAGTAACAGCGAAAGAAATGCTTGAGAAAGCAAGAGACGGCAAGTACGCAGTAGGACATTTCAACATCAACAACCTTGAGTGGACAAAAGCGATCCTGCAGACAGCAGAGGAACTGAGATCCCCGGTTATCCTGGGTGTTTCAGAGGGCGCAGGAAAATACATGACAGGCTTTAAGACCGTAGTAGGTATGGTAAACGGTATGCTGGAAGAGATGAAGATCACTGTTCCGGTAGCTCTTCACTTAGACCATGGTACTTACGAGGGATGCTTAAAGTGCATCGATGCTGGATTCTCCTCCATCATGTTCGACGGTTCTCACTACCCGATCGAAGAGAACGTTGAGAAGACAAAAGAACTGATCCGTATCTGCCGGGAAAAGGGAATGTCCCTCGAGGCAGAGGTTGGAGCGATCGGCGGCGAGGAAGATGGCGTTATCGGTATGGGCGAGTGTGCAGACCCGAACGAGTGCAAGATGATCGCTGACCTCGGCGTTGATATGTTAGCAGCAGGTATCGGCAACATCCACGGAAAATATCCGGCAAACTGGAAGGGCTTAAGCTTTGAGACACTTGCAGCCGTAAAAGAAAAGGTTGGCGATATGCCGCTCGTTCTTCATGGCGGTACCGGTATTCCGGAAGATATGATCAAGAAAGCGATCTCCCTCGGCGTAGCAAAGATCAACGTTAATACCGAGTGCCAGCTCGCATTCGCAGACGCTACAAGAAAGTACATCGAAGCAGGCAAGGATCTCGAAGGAAAGGGATTCGACCCGAGAAAACTTCTTGCCCCGGGTGCAGAAGCAATCAAAGCGACCGTAAAGACAAAAATGGAGTTATTCGGTTCTGTCGGAAAAGCTGACTAAGCCGTTTAGCTTGCATTATCATGCAGTTAAAAATGTTCTCCCTCGTATCAGGGAGAACATTTTTTCAAGCTAAAATTGGAATTCAGCCGAAATACCCTGGCAGACCATGATTGGAACAGGCTGAATATTTACAGGTAATTCCTATACTTTTTAAAGTACGATTTCACCCCATGCCATAACGGGCAGATTATACAGAATTGAGGAGGAAAGCTATGAGCGAAACTATCAATGTGGAGGCAATCTTCGGAGAGAACGTCTTTAACGACTCCGTGATGAAGGAACGCCTTCCGAAAAGCGTCTACAAGAAATTAAAGCAGACCATCGAGGATGGCAGTGAGCTGGATCCGACGATCGCGGACGTGGTTGCCCATGCGATGAAGGACTGGGCAGTCGACAATGGCGCGACCCACTATACCCACTGGTTCCAGCCCCTTACCGGCGTGACCGCTGAGAAACACGATTCCTTTATCGGAAACTTCGATTCCCAGGGCAAAGTCTTAATGGATCTCTCAGGAAAAGAGCTGATCAAGGGCGAGACCGACGGTTCTTCCTTCCCGTCCGGCGGTCTGCGCGCCACATTCGAGGCCCGCGGCTATACCGCCTGGGACTGCACTTCCCCGGCATTCTTAAAGAAAGACGCAACCGGCGTTACACTCTGTATCCCGACCGCGTTCTGCTCCTACAGAGGTGAAGCACTCGATAAAAAGACCCCGCTTCTCCGTTCCATGCAGGCCATCGATAAAGAGGCGACAAGAATCTTCCACCTCTTCGGACACACAGAAGTAAAGCGTGTCACCCCGTCCGTAGGACCGGAGCAGGAGTACTTCCTGATCGACCGCGACAAATATTTAAAGAGAAAAGACCTGATCTACACCGGACGTACCCTGTTCGGCGCAATGCCGCCTAAGGGCCAGGAGATGGATGACCACTACTACGGCGTTATCCGCGAGCGGATCGGTTCCTATATGAAAGAGTTAAATGAAGAGCTCTGGAAGCTGGGAGTTACCGCAAAGACCCAGCACAACGAGGTCGCTCCGGCACAGCACGAGCTGGCAACGATCTACACAAAGGCAAACCTTGCTGTTGACCACAACCAGATTGTTATGGAGACAATGAAAAAGGTTGCAAACCGTCACGGTATGGCATGCCTGCTCCACGAGAAACCGTTCCAGGGCGTCAACGGTTCCGGTAAACATAACAACTGGTCCCTGGCTTCCGACACCGGCATCAATATGCTGGATCCGGGTGTAACACCGCATGAGAATATCCAGTTCCTTCTGGTTCTTGCCTGCATTATGAAAGCAGTTGACCGCCATGCGGATCTGCTCCGTCAGTCTGCGGCTGTTCCGGGAAATGATTTCCGCCTTGGCGCTCAGGAGGCGCCGCCTGCGATCATCTCCATCTTCGTCGGCGAGCAGCTTGAGGACGTGATCGACCAGCTGATCTCTACAGGCTCCGCGACCCACTCCAAGACCGGCGGTACATTAAAGACAGGTGTTACCACACTTCCGGACTTCGATAAGGACGCAACCGACAGAAACCGTACCTCACCGTTCGCGTTCACCGGAAATAAGTTCGAGTTCCGTATGGTCGGTTCCTCCGATTCTGTTTCATCTGCAAACGTTGTATTAAATACCATCGTTGCTGAGGCGTTCAAAGAGGCGGCTGATGAGCTTGAAAAGGCAGACGATTTTGATCTCGCTGTCCATGATATGATCAAGAAACTTCTTGCTGATCACCGCCGTATCATCTTCAACGGCAACGGCTACAGCGAGGCGTGGGTAGAAGAGGCAGAGCGCCGTGGACTTCCGAACTTAAAGTGCATGGTAGACGCGATCCCGTCCCTCGTTACCGAGAAAGCGTTCAAGCTGTTCGGTGACTTTGGCGTATACACGAAGGAAGAGCTGGTGGCAAGAGCGGAGATCGAGTATGAGTCCTACGCGAAATCCGTAAATATCGAGGCGAAGGCGATGATCAATATCGCAGGAAAGCAGCTGATCCCGGCTGTTGTCCGCTACACAACCGTTCTCGCTCAGTCCTTAAGCGCTGTGAAGGCTGCATGCCCGGAAGCTGACAACAGTGTCCAGACAGAGCTTCTCATCGAAGTTTCAGATCTTCTCTCCGACATGAAGGTTGCCCGCGCGAAGCTCGAAGACCTGGTAGAAGAGTATCAGCACATCGACAGCATGGAAAGGCGCGCCCACTTCTGCTACGACGAGATCATCCCGGCGATGCAGGCTCTGCGTGACCCGGCAGACCAGCTTGAAATGATCGTAGACAAGGAATACTGGCCGATTCCGAGCTATGGGGATATGATCTTTGAGGTGTAAGAGACCTCTAAATAAGAATACATAGTATGACAATAAAAGCGCCGCCCTGCGGGAGAAGATCCTGCGGGGCGGCGTGTTTTAAATCTGTAAACTTTGGACATATTTGAAGGAAATTACGTCCCGTGGTGCAGTTTGGGTATAGGACTGCTCTTTGTGCATAAAGTCAATAATTTCATTTTTACTCATATACCCAAGCTTTTGGATTACCATATCCAGAATTTGTTTATCTTCATTTGTAAGCGAGGGAAAAGTGTGATTTCCATCTAAAGAAAAGTGATATGCAGTGGTTTCTCCCATATCAACTTCCTCGCAAGGAACATCTTTTAAATCTATAATAGAATTATGAGCTACAGGGACAGCACCCATGGGCAGCGCCCGATAGACTAGTCCGGTGATTGCGGTATTCCGAAGCTTATATGACAATGCGTCGGCATACCACATCAATTTCATGAGTTTTACCTTATAAAGATTTGTGATTTTATCAGAAGCAGCAAAATAGCGAATAACATCTACAACTTTATCTAAAGAAAGCACGGTATTTCCCTGCAAAAGCTGGTTCTTCTGGAACATAGCGTAGTTTGCCTCAATTGCCTTTCGTAAATAGAGATCCTGATCTTTTTCATATAAAGCGGTTGCGGCTGAAAAATATCTTTGATATGCATCTGCCGCTAAATGTTGTTTTGCATTTGCTAAAAGGGATAAAAACCATTCGGGGTCTTGATCCAGTTTTTTTAAAATTGTATCATGCGCCCGATCCTGTACCTGGTGGCTTTCATAACGGGTAATTGTCTTAGCACCCCATCCAAGAAGCGTGCATAAATCAATCTGGCTGATCCCATATTTTGACCGAATAGCGATGATTTCAGAAGAGGTTAAAAGGTTTTCTGCTTCGCGATATGCATCTTTCAGGCGGATATCATTCTCCTGAAGCAGCTTTTCATCCATATAGAATTCTTCGGCCGTATCACAATAAAAATAAACAGCATCATAAGTGATTTTTACATTTTTGAAAGTTGCCTGTTCACGAACAAGAACGGTTTTCACTTCATGCTTTTCCATACAGCATGTACATAAATGTTCTTCGGAATTAATGATCTTCATGATCATGAAAACACCTCCTGTTTTTTATTGTAGGGGAACATATCAGGTGTAAATGCCCGTTCGGCAAAATGGAATGACATTATAAAGGTTGTGGTTTCACCGTATATTCCCAGAAGTTCAACTCGTATTTTAATATATACATCATCATGGCTATTATATACTTTGCCAAATTCACGCATTTCACTTCTTTTTGGAAAACGCAGATCTTTTACTGTCCGCATATAATTCTCGGAAGATAGTGATAAAAGTTCTCTTTTTAATGCGTCAACAGGATTCTCATCCGGAAATAGGGTACGGACCGTATATTGGTTGGTATATTTTTCAGGACGATTCTCATCTACAAGACGTTTTTCCTGAAAATTGATTTTTGCCCCATGGGTGAGGGCAAATCTTAAGTTCTGAATATAAGATTTTACGTAACTATTCAGTACCTTCATAGTTACACGCAAAAATCCATTCCAGATCAGCTTCGCTGATGGGATTTTTGCCCTCCAGCCTATGTTTTCTTACGGTCAGCGCAGCAAGTGCGCAGACCTACTGAACAGTTACGATTTTACATCTAATTCACTTTCTATTCTTGCTGCAGTAGTTTCAGCCAAGTCAGTTGTCCTCCAATCCACACAGGTATCAATTGATACCTACATTATAATGTTCATAATTTTAAAAGTCAATGAAAGATTAACTGGAAATTTGATAGTACCATATATGCAATAAATCGGAGATGGGAAAAGATATCTATGGAACCTGCCCAAAGCAGCTGCCGGGTACATAGAAACAAAAAGGATCATATATTGACTCGAATGCCAGTATATGATCCTTTAAGTCCTAAACTAATAAGCTGTGATTTGAATTACTTCGGTCCACCCGTCTGATATTCAGTCAGATTCGACGATGAGAAAGAAGAACCTGGACTTCCAGGCGCAGCCGTACCGGAAGAACCGGAACTATAGTTATAGTTTGTATTGGAGCTTCCCGGCCCGGTCATGCTGCCGGTGTTTGTATAATAATGGTTATTGCTGCCTGTTGCATTGCCGCCCGGCACTGTAGTTGATGCAGAGCCAGAACTGGAGCTTCCGGAACCTGAGCTGCTGTTGGAGTATCCAGGTCCGCTGGTCTGATAACTGCCGGAGGTGCTTGTTCCACTGTTGGAAGTGGAAGTAGATGTACTGTTTGAAGTTCCCGGACCGCCTGTCTGGTAATTACCAGCCGACATACCCGTATTCGTCTGGGAAGATCCGGCAGTCGTGGATCCGGTCGCAGTGGTCGTCGAACCACCCGGCGCAGATCCAGCCGCAGCATTTCCGCTTCCGCTATTACCCGTAGTAATCCCATTCTGCGCATTCCCCGCCGCCGGAGTACCCATATAATTTCCGTTCGCCACAGTCCCGGCCGTTCCCGGCGTATAAACACTTCCCGCCGAGCCGCCGTCGATCGCGGACGTCTCACTCAGGCACACACCGCTCTGATTGAAGGTATAGTTTACATTATTTACAACAAACGATCCGTTGGCGATCATCTTGCCATCCGCCGGATTCAGATAATAATACCTTCCGCCGTCATTCAGCCATCCCGTGATCATATGTCCGGCCTGATTGAAATAATACCAGCTCTTATCGATATGCTTCCAGCCCACCGCCATCACACCGGACACGGTGTCCATATAATACTTATTCGTTCCGTCGCTTTGCCAGCCGATGACCATCCGCCCATCGGTGTGGAGATAGTAGAACTTTCCGTCAAGCTGCATCCATCCGGTCATCAGCTTTCCTTCGTTATTGAAGTAATACCAGTAACCGTCAAGCTTCGTCCACCCGGCTGCCATCGCGCCGCTGGCATCAAAGTAGTACAGCAGGCCGTCGATTGTCTGCCATCCGGTCACCATTGTTCCATCCTGCTGGAGGAAATACCGCTTTCCATCAATATCTGCCCATCCGCGGACAAGCTTACCGTCACTGTTAAAGTAGTAATACTTCCCGTCCATCTTCCGCCATCCGGTCACCATAGAGCCGTTGCCGCGCATATAGTAATAATCGTTGCCGATCCGCAGCCAACCGGTCACCATCGCACCGTTTAACAGGTAATAATACGTTCCATCAACCTGAATCCAGTCCTTCGCCATCGTACCGTCGGAGTTTAAGTAATACCACGCGTCCTCCGCCTTCAGCCATCCGGTCTTCATCTGTCCGGTAGCAGGGAGAAGGTAGTAGTACTGGTTGTCGAGAAGCAGCCAGCCCTTAAACTGGGTTCCGTCCGCGTTCAGATAATACCAGCTCTGCCCGTCATTGATCCAGCCCGTCTGCTTTACATAATTCTTATAATAATACCATTTATCCCCGATCAGCCGCCACCGGTTCGCCGGAAGCTTGCTGCTCAGATCCTTAAAGGTAAAGTTGATATCCACATTTCCGTTGATGCCGTTTACAGTACCCTGATTTGATGCCTGCCAGAGGGCAGCACCCTGATAAGTCGGCTTCGAGTTATAACGGGCAATCCAGACATCATAGTGGACCTTCGTCATATCGATCTTATTGCTGATCCAGTAGTCGTTGGTATACACCATCGGATAATATCCAGCCGTCTCAACCTTCTTACAGAACGCGTTTATGATATCCGCGATCTGGGACGGCGTCAGCCCGTTCATTTCCTGCGCTTCCACATCGAGGACCACCGGGTAGGAGATTGGATAATCCTTAATGAGATTCAGAACAAAATCCGCGTCAGACTCGGCCATCGCCGTAGTCGTCGCGTAGGAATAAAGGTAAACACCGACGCGGAGTCCCGCCGCCGCTGCCCCACGCACATTCGTATCAAAATACGGATCCACCGCATTGTTGTACCGCGTTCCGATCATCGCGAACTGGATATCATCAGCGGCGACCGCGGACCAGTTGATATTCTGCTGCCACTGGGAAACATCGACACCCCGGGACAGGATACCGGTAAGCACGGAACCATCACTTCCAATATAGGAGCCGGACGCGTTCTTCTGCCAGGAAGCCGCCCATACCGGAACCGCCGGACTCACCGCGGAAAAAGCCATGACGGCACTTAAAAGAAGCGCCGCCGCCCGTTTCTTTTGTCTCATGGAAATCCCCCTTTAAATGTTGTACATAAAAATTCTTATCTTGCAGGCTGACAGACCTGATGCCGGATGTAACTGCCGGTACCAGGCAGCGCTGTACTTCCGAAACCGTCGATCAGCTATAAAAAAGATCCCGGGATAACTGTATTTCTGTCACAGCTTCATCCCGGGACTCTATGGACGTTATCTGCGTATTTTCAGTATAGCATAAAAATACACATACGTCTTGCAAAAATTCAATTGAAAATGTGGCGATTATTCGGCTTTTCCGGACCAGTTCCCTGATCTGCGTTCTTACGAATGCCGAACCAGGAAAGCCGCAGACCGCCAGTACGGTTATCTCAGTGTCCCGCCGTCTCCGATTCCAAGAAATTCCGGCGAGGTAATAATCTTCTTATAAAACCGTTTCGCATACCGGTACATCACGATCGTATAATCGCCAAACTCCTCGCCGACACTGCTCTTATACACCGCCCACAAACACCACAAGAATCCGCCGAGGGCAATATAAGCGTAGTAAACGAACCGCTCCTCGGAGGTCGGCTCCCGGTGCAGGTAGAGCTTGATCAGTTTCTCGACCTCAAAATCATTATAATAGGAATAGATCGCGCACATGCTCACATCGATCAGCGGATCGCACATACCGGAATATTCCCAGTCGATCAGGCGGAGATCCCCGTCCGGCAGGAACAGAAAATTATCGCAGACGCTGTCGATGTGGGACAGAACCTTCGGACGGTTCAGGTGGTCGAGGCGGTCAAGCAGTGTCATCATATGGGACTTTACTTCCGGATAATCCTCAAAAAGCTTCTTCTCGTATCCACGGCACAGTGCCTCATAGAAGGTGATCCGCTCCCGGATATCAAAAGAATAGTCCACATGGAGCTTCGAATCATGGAGCTTCTCCACAAGTGCCATGCACCGTGCCACATCATCCCAGTCGCGCGGATCGCTGTTGCGCGCCCCCTCATAATACTCGGAAATCTTGTAGCCGGTCTCCCCGTTCATGTATACAACATGTTCGGTGATGCCGTAATCCTGTACTGCGTCATAGACCGCCTTTTCCTGCTTCCGGTTGATCAGAAGCTCGGTTCCCGGACCAGGAATCCGGCAGATATAGGACTTGCCGTGAACCTTAAACAGGAAAGACTTGTTCGTCATGCCGGTCTTCAGGCATTTAATGCCTGTGATCTCAGACTCCGGAACCTGTAGCACCTCGGAGATCAGCTCCATGGCGATATTATCGGAATGGTTCTGGTAGCGCTCATCGAAGAGGCGGAGCTCCTCAAGATTCTCGAACTCGTATACCTGGTTGTCCGGCTGCCTGTTGATATACATCTCCGGAACCGGGAAATGGTGCTTTCCGGGAAGGTGGCTGTCGACCTCGCCGTTTAAGAGGTCCGCCAGAACCTGCTCCCAGTACATCTGCTCCGTTCCGGGAGTATGATAATACTCCTCGAGGACCGGGAAGAACTTTTCCGAAAACTCCTTCGAGAAGAATACTGGTCCGTACATGACCCAGGAGTCCTCGCCGCCGACCTTTACGCCGGTGAGCAGCCCCTTTTTGCTTGTCTCAAGACACCACTCGGAAGTCTCTCCCTTCATATATACAGAAGAGTACCATGCGCCGCACTCGTAGGTGTGGTACATATTGTTGCGCATCCAGTTGTCGGAAGAGAGAAGATAAGTGTTTCTTCCGATAAAACACTCCCGGGCACGGTAGAGCGTTGTCAGCGTATTCTTATTGTGATATTCCGGGTTGTAGAGAAGCTTCACGCCGAACTTGTCGATCAGATACTCGAACTTCTCCTTCAGATATCCCACAACGATGGTGATATCCGTGACGCCCGCCTCATGCAGCTGCTTGATCTGCCGCTCGATCATACGCTCGCCGTAGACCTCAAGAAGTCCCTTCGGCATCTCGAAGGTCAGCGGTACAAATCTGGACCCGAATCCCGCCGCGAGGATCACGGCGCTGTCCATACGGTAATTTCTTAAAAGATCCACACCGCCTTTTAATAAGGAATAAGATCCGTCCACCGGATCAAAAGAAAAAAGCTCCTGGTCCAGACCTTCCTTCACGAGATGGTTGCAGGTCCCAAGGGAAATATCCATCGCCGCCGCCAGCTCCCGCTGTGTCATCTTGTTGTTCTCATAAATATTCCTGCAGAGTAATCCCAAACGATCCATAGTCGTCCTCCGAATCAAAGATGTTTGCATCGCTTATTATTACTGTTTAATAATAAGGAAGAAACTGATAAAAATGAACGTGTTCAAAACGAAAAAATAAATAGATATATATGAACATTATAACACGTACTTCTGATAATACAAGAAGATATTTTGAACATGGAATTATTGCGTTCAAAATATCTTGAAAATAACATTAAAATGAACATCCTGTAATGACACATCCTTGCCACGAAGCTGCCACAAAGTGGGGAAATGGGCATATTGTACTAATATTTATACAATATAAGCTAAAAACAGCATTCAAGTAAGAATTCCGTAAGAAAATAAAAACAAAAAAGATATGGAAATTCTTAAGAAAATATACTATAATACCAGTGTATTCGAGGTACAGAGTATTTCTGGAAGCGAAGTAAGATAGTTCCCTTTATTAAAAAATCTTCATTTTTTGTAAAAAAACTATTGATAATTTTACTTATCGGAAGTATAATGCTCTCGTAATGCAATTGGGATTTTTAAAACAATTTCAAAAACACAAAAAGGAGAGTGCATTCATTATGAGAAAGCAGACTAAATTAGTAGCAGTTGTTTCTGCATCTGCACTTCTTGCATTAGGCGCTTCCCTCACATCTTTCGCAGCTTCCAAGGGAACTTGGATGATGGTTGATGGTGAGTGGTATTGCTATGACAAGAACGGCGATGCTTACGAGAACACATTCTGCACAAGCAATGGTAAAGATTACTATGTAGGAGATGACGGACAGCTTGTTCGCTCCGCGTGGGTTGAAGATGACGGAAATTACTATTTCGTTAACAGCGCTGGTCAGAAGATCACAAACGACTGGAGATTAACTGCTCCGTATGATGATGATTCTGCTGAAGAGCAGTGGTATTATTTCAAATCCAACGGTAAGAGAGCCGAGGATGAGAAGATCACTTACAAAGGAAAAACATATTTCTTCGACAGCGAAGGCGAGATGCTCACTGGTTGGGTTCAGAAGAGCGGTGACGGCTGGGATGAGGCTTCCACTGCTGATGTTAAGGGAATCGAAACATATTACTGTGACGAGACAGGTGCGCGTCTTGAAAATTCATGGGTATATGACTATGCTCCGGATGTAGATCAGGACGATATCAACTCTGATGATGATGAACACTGGTATTACTTAAAATCCAGCGGTAAGGCAGCAACTGGCAAAAAATCAAACGTTAAAGGTCAGACATATTTCTTCGATGAGGAAGGAAAAATGCTTTCTGGCTGGGTAGTAAAGACAGGTTCCAACGGCTATACACAGGCATGGAATGACGATGACGATACAGATGGTCATTTTGAGACAACTCTTAGCGAACTTAATGCATCTGAGATCCACTTCTGCGGCGATGAAGATGACGGCCACATGAAGAAGGACAAGTGGGTCAAAGCATACAGCAACACTCAGTACGGCGAAGATGACGATGACAATGATAAATATTGGTTCTGGATCAACAAGAGCGGTGATGTTTACGTTCCGGATGATTCCAAGGAGACTGGCATCGGAGCTACAAGATATAAACTGGATGATTGCGAAGGGGATACGTTTGACGATCAGTTCAAAGAAGACAACTATGATGATGATGACAACACGATTGGTCTGACAATGTATGAGAAGAAAATTAACAGCAAGACTTACTACTTCAACGCAAATGGTCAGATGCTTTCCAAGTTTGTAAAGACAGATGCCTCTGACGAAGAAGATGGTGTTGCAAAGATGTACTATCTTGGTGGTTGGGATGACGGCTATAGAAAAGACGGTTCCCAGACAATCAAAGATGAGTCTGGTTCCGCAGCACGTTTCTACTTTGCTACAAGCGATAACAAAGATGAGGGCTACTTCAACGCTGCTGGTATCAATGGTGCTAAGAGCGGCAAGCTTTACAGCGATGGTCTCCTTGTGACAGCAGATGATGATAAGTATGAGATTAAGGATGTAACAATTTATACTGTAGCAGAGGGTCAGACTACAGCTACAGCTCAGGTAGCAAGCTACATCGTTAATAAGAGTGGTTCCATTCAGACAGCTGCAAAAGAATACAAAGATGATGATGATGTTGTAGTTGATGCTACTGGTTTCTCATTTAGCGGTACAAAGGGCGCACTTTACAAAAGCTTTAACACAAGCACAGTAGCTACAGGTTCTAACGCTACAAAATAATCTTCCCTATTAGCTCTTTTCTATCGCCCAAATCAGCACAATTGCTGATGGTGACAACCTAAAAATCCGATTGCAGATAGGAGGCCGGTACGTTTTGTACCCGGTCTCCTTTGTGTAAATAGCAGTGTAAATAAAAACAATTACCTATGCTTTACATCAAAAAATAGCAATGCATTCAGAATTGTTATAAGCTCAGTAATCTTGGCAAGGAATATCCTCCGCATCAATTGGACTAAAGCCCATAACAAAAACGGACGGGAATTTCTTCCCGTCCGCGCTTTGCAATTAGAATTTCGTAAAATTCGAAATTAGTTCTGCGGCATTACGTCGTAGATGTCGATCGGAGTTGTAATATCATCCTCAACAGTTAAGCCATCCTTAAGGCTATACTTCCAAGCTGTACTATCTGTTACGAAAGCATCTTTAGGAAGGTTCTTTGTTGTGAACAGAACTTCATTATCTTCTTTGTAATCTACACGATTCTTCTGGATAGAACCGTTCTTGTTAACGATAAATGTATGCTCAACACCATTCTCATCTGTAATAGTAGCTAACTGATACTTGTAATCATCAGCCTTGATTAAGAGACCCTTGAAGTAGAGGTATCCAGACTTGTTACCTGTAATACCAAGACCCTTAGTGTTACCTGTTGTCTTGTTCTCGAAGAAGAACTTGTAGGAATCACCGTTGTCATCTTTTACAGACTGGGAACCTGTCTTCATGGAACCATCATCGTCTCCACCGAAGTAGTACATACCAGCCTTAAGTCCGCTGTCTGCACCAAGGTTATCTGCAGAAACTTCGATGAACTGGCTAAGCATCTCACCATCCTGGTTGAAGAAGTAAGACTTAGAATTTACGTTCTTCTTTGTGAACTCGATTGTTGCGCCGCTATTCTGAGCCTCAAGCTTAGCATCTTTTAATTTGTACTTAACGCCGTAAGCTAACTTAGAAGCGTTAGACTGGGACGGGATGTAAACCTTACCGTTCTTATCGATGGAGTACCAGTACTGATCGTTGTCATCATCCTCAGCATCGTACTCAGACGGTCTCCAAGTCTTGAACCATTTGTTCTTCTTAGCGTGTCCGTCATCCTCATCACCACAGAAATAAACATCTGTGAACTGTTTAAGGTAGTAGTCGCTGTTCTCATCACCAATCTCAAGGTAAGCATTAGAATCAGTATCTTTTGCTACCCAACCAGTAAGCATACGTCCTCTGTTATCGAAGATATATGTCTGACCATTGATGTTTGTACCTTTCTTAGTCTGAGCTTTACCAGAGGACTTGAAGTAGTACCAGTAATCATCAGCATCAGCGTTGTCATCGTCGACATCTGGCTCTGTGGTCTTAATCCAAGCTTTCTCTAAGCGAGCACCTGTCTCATCACAGTAATATGTCTTATCTGAATCGAAGTCGTTAGCTTCATCAACGTTGCCTTCGCCGTCTTTATCATAAGTTACCCAGCCTGTGAGCATCTTACCTTCGCCATCGAAGTAGTATGTTTTATTTTTGTAAGTGATCTTCTTGTCATGAGCCATCTTACCGTTGGACTGGAAGTAGAACCATTCCTCATCAGCACTGTCATCATCGATCGGAGTTGTTAATCTCCAGTCGTTTGTGATCTTTGCACCGCTGCTGTTTACGAAATACTTGTCAGCGCCGTCCTCAACCCACTGGGAACGAACAAGCTGTCCATCATCACCTACGTAATCTTCTTTTCCATTGCTGGAGCAGAATGTGTTCTCGTATGCGTCACCGTTCTTGTCGTAGCAATACCACTCGCCATCAACCATCATCCAGGTTCCCTTTGCTGCTGCGAAGGAAGTGATGGAAGCGCCTAATGCTAACAGAGCTGCTGCGGATACTACTGCAGCAATTTTAGTCTGCTTTCTCATAATTAATGCACTCTCCTTTTGTTTTTTTGAAACGCTTTTTGAAATTCCTAATTGCATTACGAAGCCATTATACTTCCGATAAGTAAAATTATCGCAAGTTGGGAAACGGGGTGGGAGAGGGGATTAAATTGGAAAGACAGGATGGGAAATTTAAGAAACGGGGATCGGAAAACGCAGAATTAAGAATAAATTCATGAAAAAGGCAGGAAAAACAGGGCGGGGTAAGTTGCAGGAAAATGGGAAGGATGGTATAATAAACTCGATTTTTTATGACATGTGAAAGGAAGAATACATTCATGGCAAATAGGATAAAGAAAAAAGAGGAGACGAAGAGTAGCTATCAGGATAATGTGGCACTGATCATGGGAGTGTTCACGTTGGCGGTTTTATGTGTGCTGCCGTTGGTGTTCCGGGACTATTATTTTAATATTCTGGAGACAAAATACCAGTTTTACTGTATCGTCTCGATTGCGGCGCTCGTTGTTATGGGCGGCTATGGACTTGCAAGCGGCAAAATGATCGAATGGTTCTCAAAATTCGATTTTAAGACATGGCGTAAAGGGATGAGCTTTGGCGATTGGGCAATGATCGCATTCTGGCTTGCGAATGTGATTTCCTGGGCGTTGAGCAAAGACTGGAAATGGGAAGCATTCTGGGGAACGTCGGGCCGTTATAATGGTGTTTTCCTTATGACGATCTATATGGCGGTGTATTTTCTGGTGACGCGCTTTTTTAAACTGAAGAGATGGTATCTGGATGCGTTTCTTGCAGTTGGAATCTTCGTATGCGTTTTCGGAATTACGGATTATTTCCAGATGGATGTTCTTGGATTTAAGGTAAATATGATGGATACCCAGAAGGCAATTTATACCTCAACATTCGGAAATATCAATACGTATACAATTTATGTTGCAGCTCTGATGGCAGTTTCTCTGATTCTTTTCACACAGGAAAAGAATCAGAAGAGAATGCTGTGGTATTACGGAAATATGATTTTGTCGGCATTTGCGCTGATTATGGGAACCAGTGATAATGCGTATCTGTCCTTGGCGGCGATTTTTGGTCTGTCGCCGCTATGGATTTTCAAAACAAAAACAGGTGTCCGCAGATATACGATTTCCCTGGCCTCTTTCTTTACCGTTATCTGCTGCATTGAATGGATTAATAAGGCTTATGCATCAAGTGTTCTTGGAATTAACAGTGCATTTGACCTGATTGCGGGTCACAAATTTCTCCCGGTGCTTATTGTTGCACTTTGGATTATCAGTGGGATTCTGGTATTCTTTGCATCAAAGAGTAAGACGAACAAAACATATACGGAGGAAACCAAGAATGGTTTGGTCTATATCTGGATAGCTGTGATTGTGATTGTATGTACAGTGGTTGTCTTTGTGTTGTATGATGCAAATGTGGTCGGACATGTGGAAAGATACGAAACAATCAGAAACTACGTATTATTCAATGACTCATGGGGTACCGGACGAGGATATGTTTGGAAACGTTCTATGGAAATTTTCCAAGACAAGTTGACTCCGCTTCAGAAAATTTTTGGATATGGTGCAGATACGTTTGCACTGATTATGCAGTACTATTTCCCGCCGACTCAGGGCGGAGGATCTATAACGATTTATGATAGTGCCCACAATGAATATCTTCATTATCTAATTACAATTGGAATCACTGGAGTATGCACTTATATTGCGTTTATGTTAGCCTCAGTTGTTGCGATGGCAAAGAAAATTAAGGAACAGCCAGAAGTCATGGCAATCATGATTGTCGTTCTTGCATATATGATTCAGGCAGTTGTTAATATCAACCTCCCGATCGCCATGCCGATTATTATACAGCTCTTAGCGATGGGGGTAGGAAGAAAGAAGATTCCAGCAGAAGATACGAAAACTGAACAATAAATTTGATCGCGTGAGCGCAGAGGCGCTTGCGTCAGGGAGGAAATATTATGATGCAGGCAGTCATCATGGCCGGTGGAAAGGGAACAAGATTGGCAGCTCTCACAAAGGATGAGATTCCGAAGCCGATGGTCCCGGTTGCCGGAAAACCGCTGCTTTTATGGCAGGTGGAGCGGCTGAAGGAAAACGGAATTACAGATATTATCATGGTGATCGGACATCTTGGTAATAAGATCAGGGAATACTTTGGTGATGGAGAAAAATTTGGTATTGCGATTCGGTATTTCGAGGAGACAGAGCCGCTTGGAACAGCGGGATCCTTCTATTATTTAAAGGATATGATCCACGGGGATCGGTTTGTCATGATGTCCGGAGATTTGTTCTTTGATATTGATTTTCAGCGAATGATCCACTTCCATGAAGAAAAGGGTGCGGTCGCGACACTGTTTGTACATCCGAATGGACATCCGTTTGATTCGGATCTTCTTGTGCTCGATAAGGATGATAAGATCACGGCGTTTGATTCCAAGCACAATGTGCGGGATTACTGGTATGAGAACTGTGTAAACGCAGGAATTTTTGTATTTGAAAAGAAGATCTGTGATTATGTGCCGGAGCCGGTGAAACGGAACCTTGAGAATGATGTGATTAAGGGCATGTTGGAGACGGGGGAGCCGATCTATGGATATTGCTCTCCGGAGTACGTAAAGGATGTCGGCACTGTGGACCGCGTAAATCAGACACTGGCAGATATTGAGCGCGGTGTGATTGCGGGAAAATGTCTCAAAAACAAACAGCGTTGTATCTTTATGGACCGGGACGGCACGATCAACCAGTATAAAGGCCTTGTATACAAGGAAGAGGACTTTACATTGGAAAATTGTGCAGTTGACGCGATCCGGAAGATCAACCAGTCGGGAAGACTCGGAATCGTTATCACGAACCAGCCGGTGGTTGCGCGGGGACTCTGCGAGATCGAAAATGTGGAAAACATTCACAAAAAGATGGAAACACTTCTCGGAAAAGAGGGAGTGTTCCTGGATGATGTATTCTACTGCCCGCATCACCCGGATAAGGGATATCCGGAGGAGAATCCGGCCTACAAGATCCCGTGTGAATGCAGAAAACCGAAGACCGGTATGATCCGGGAGGCGGCAGAGCGGTATAATATCGAACTTGCGGGATCCTGGATGATCGGCGATACGACGATGGATATCCAGACCGGGATCAACGCGGGAATGCGCACGGCGTTAGTACTGACTGGTGAAGCCGGAAACGATAAGAAATATGATGTGAAGCCGGATCTTGTCTGCAGGGACCTTTTGGATGCTGTAGAAAAGATTCTACAGCTGGATTAGCGATGAAGTATCTGAGAAAGCAGTTACTTAATTAGGAAAATATTTTTTGAGCAGAGAGTTGATCAAGTCAATTTAGAATATTTGATTCAAGAAAGAAATTAAAACAAAAGTTTGATAAGGAGAAATATTATGATCATCACACAGACCCCCTTTAGAATGTCCTTCTTCGGAGGCGGAACAGACTTCCCGGACTTTTATAAGGAACATGGCGGAGCCGTAATCTCAACAACGTTTGATAAATACTGCTATGTAAATGTGCGCCATTTACCGCGCTTTTTCGATTATTCCACAGAGCTTTCCTACTCAAAGATCGAGCGTGTGACAGATGTCAACGATATCAATCACCCGGCGATCCGTGAGGCGATGAAGTATCTCGATATGCAGGAAATCCGCCTTACCTACGAGGCCGACCTTCCGGCAAGATCTGGACTCGGAACGAGCAGCTCCTTTGCAGTTGGAATGTTAAATGCGTTCTATGCGTTAAAGGGAAAATATGCGGATAAGAGAAAGCTTGCGGATGACGCGATCTATCTGGAGCGAGTTCTCTGCAACGAGAGCGGCGGCGTCCAGGATCAGATTGCGGCGGCGTTCGGTGGATTGAACCGTATCAACTTCAATGCCGACGGTTATGAGGTAAATCCGGTTATTATCTCACCGGAGAGAAAGACACAGTTAAACCAGAATCTGATGCTGTTCTTTACCGGATTTTCAAGATTTTCTTCTGATATCCAGCAGACAACGGAAAAAGCATTGGTAGATAAGCAGAAGCAGCTTCTTGAGATGCTGTCCCTGGTGGATGATGCGGAGAAGGTTCTCACATCCAAGACAGACCTCAATGAATTCGGAAGACTTCTCGATTATACATGGAAGCTGAAACGTGGAATCTCCAACCGGATCTCCACAGATTCCATTGATGGACTTTACGCAAAAGGAATGGCAGCAGGTGCCCTCGGCGGTAAGCTTCTCGGTGCCGGTGGCGGTGGATTCCTTCTCTTCTACGTAGAGCCGGATAAGCAGGAAGCGGTTCATAAGGCGATGGAGGAACTCTTATACGTTCCATTTGAGTTTGAGAACAGCGGTACGAGAGTGATCCATTATACGCCGGAGACGTATGAGAAGAGATAAGTAAGAACCAGACATCTTAAAAGGGAAATCCAAGCTGGAAATACTGGCAATATTAGGTCAATTGGAGTTAAGGATTGTAAAAAGAGAAGAGAGATGTTATAATAAATCAAGCTGAATTTGTCATGCGCAGTCGAAGATTGCGCATGGCATTCTTATGGGAGTGAACTTCCGATAAGGATCATTATCCGAAGATAACCGGACATTCCCCTCGCTCCCAAATATATCGTAAAAGGAACTTTGAAACATGCTTAAGAAGAAATTCCACCCGGAACATTGGCAAGTCATGGCAGCATATTTGATGATTTATGATCTTATCGTCATTGCGGCTGCTTATTTTTTTGCTCTCTGGATCCGGTTTGACTGCCGCTTTCAGGCAATCCCGAAAGAATACCTGGATATCTATTTTAAAACGATCATTCCGTACACCCTGTACTGTGTTTTCGTATTTTGGGGATTACGGCTTTATAAGAGTATCTGGAGGTTCGCAAGCTACAATGAGCTGATTCGTATGACGTTAGCCACTGTGATCACGTCGCTTTCCCAGATCCTGGCAGTTACTGCGTTAGTGGGAAGAATGCCGATCTCCTATTACTTCTTTGGAGTGATCATCCAGTTTGTTATGACATTGGGAATCCGGTTTGCGTACCGTTTTGTCCTTCTGCTGGTCGGAAAAGTCAGGGAACCCGAAGCCCCATTAAAGCATGTTCTCCTTGTTGGAGCCGGGGCTGCCGGACAGATGATCCTGCGGGATATCAAGCATGCGGGAACAGTGAAAGAAAAAGTTTGCTGCTTTATTGATGATAACCCGAATAAATGGGGACGTTACATCGACGGAATCCCGGTTGAGGGTGGACGTGACGAGATCATGCGGGTATGTGCCAAGTACCATATCCAGAAGATTTATGTAGTAATTCCAAGCGCATCTTCGGAAGCAAAGAAAGATATTTTAAACATCTGTAACCAGACGGGATGTGAGCTCTTAAATCTCCCTGGCATGTATCAGTTATATACCGGAGATGTGACTGTCAGCAATATGAAAGAAGTTGCTGTGGAGGATCTGCTTGGACGTGATCCCATTAAAGTCAACATGGATGAAATTTTCCAGCACTTGAAGGGAAAAGCCATTATGGTCACCGGTGGAGGCGGATCTATTGGATCAGAGCTTTGTCGCCAAATTGCAGCCCATGAACCGAAACAATTAATTATTTTTGATATATATGAAAACAATGCATATGACATCCAACTAGAATTAAAGAAAAAATATCCAGAACTTGATCTTGTTGTTCGGATCGGTTCTGTCCGGGACAGCCGACTGATGTTTAAAATCTTCGAAACCTATCGCCCGGAGATTGTATACCATGCGGCAGCCCACAAGCATGTGCCGTTAATGGAAGACAGCCCGTGTGAGGCAATTAAAAACAATGCTATTGGTACATATAAAACAGCTTATGCAGCGCTGGCTTATGGCTGTAAACGTTTTGTCTTAATCAGTACAGACAAAGCCGTTAACCCAACGAACGTCATGGGAGCGTCCAAGAGACTTTGTGAGATGGTTATTCAGTCTTTTGACCATATGGTAAAGGCGGGACGCGCCTATGAACTTCCACAGCTGTTTACCCACAGTATGACCGATATGACAACTAAACCGGAAGTTGTCGAGGCGTTGAAACATGCAAAGACTGAGTTTGTTGCTGTACGTTTTGGTAATGTCCTTGGAAGCAACGGTTCAGTTATTCCACTTTTTAAAAAACAGATTGCTGCAGGTGGTCCGGTAACTGTCACACATCCAGACATTATCCGTTACTTTATGACAATTCCGGAAGCTGTTAGCTTAGTATTACAAGCAGGAACTTATGCCCATGGTGGAGAAATCTTCGTTCTTGACATGGGAAAGCCAGTGAAAATTGATACGTTGGCTCGCAACTTGATCCGACTCTCTGGCCATAAGCCTGATGTAGATATTAAAATCGTATACAGCGGTCTCCGTCCTGGAGAAAAGTTATACGAAGAAAAGTTGATGGCGGAAGAAGGTCTGAGAAAAACTCAGAATGATCTGATCCATATCGGATGCCCGATTCCATTTGATATCGAAGTGTTTCTTGGGCAACTTGAGACACTGATGGAAACAGCATATAAGAACAAAGACAACATCCGGGATGTATTAAAGGAAGTCGTTTCTACCTATCACCCGGCAGAATAGTAAGGGAGAGTTTGCAATGTATAAATCTACAGGTATTAAACCCTTTGAGCAAAAGGTATGGTTGGCTTCGCCAACCATGCATGGCGAAGAACTGATGTATATGACGCAGGCATATGAGACTAACTGGATGAGTACAGTAGGTGCAAATATCAATGAAGTAGAAAAAATCGCAGCTGAAAAGACAGGTGTAAAATATGCAGTGGCACTTTCTAGCTGTACCGCAGCACTGCATCTTTGTGTAAAGCTTGCAGGAGAAAAACTCTACGGAAAGCCAGGAATTGGGCATGGTGCCGTACAGGGGAAACGTGTTTTCTGCAGCGATATGACATTTGATGCAACACTTAATCCAGTTGTGTATGAAGGGGGAATCCCAGTATTCATCGACACAGATCCCGCCTCTTGGAACATGGATCCTGTTGCATTGGAAAAAGCATTTGAAATGTATCCTGAAGTTAAACTGGTAGTGAGCGCAGAATTATATGGTTTTTCAGGCAATATCCGCAAAATTAAAGAAATCTGTGAACATCACGGTGCCCTGTTGATTGAAGATGCTGCTGAAGCAATGGGCGCGACATGGGAAGATAAGCAATGTGGTTCCTTTGGCGATTATGCAGCTATCAGCTATAACGGCAATAAGATTATTACAGGCTCATCTGGCGGCTGCCTTCTCACAAATAGCTTAGAGGATGCTAACAAGGCAAGAAAATGGAGCACTCAAGCAAGAGAAAATGCTGCATGGTACCAGCATGAGGAAGTTGGATACAATTACAGAATGTCAAATGTAATTGCCGGGGTCATAAGAGGACAATACAAATATCTTGAAGAGCATATTTCCCAGAAAAAAGCAATTTATGAACACTATAAAGAGGGCCTTAAGTGTTTACCGATTCAAATGAATCCAATCATGGATGAATGTAACCCTAATTATTGGTTATCAGCATTTGTCATTGATTCCCAATATATGTGTAAACAAGTCAGAAGCGATAGTGAAGCTTTGTATATACCAGAAGCAAGCAAAAGTTGTCCGACTGAAATACTAGAAGCCATTAATAATATAAATGCTGAAGGAAGACCTACTTGGAAACCAATGCATATGCAGCCTATGTATAGAATGAATGAATTTATTACAGTTAGTGGTTCGGGAAGAGCAACAACCAATGCTTACATTGCTGGTGGAATTAATGATGTTGGTGCAAATATTTTTAACAGAGGACTTTGTTTACCTAGTGATAACAAAATGACATTTGCTCAGCAAGATAAAATTATTGAAGTTATTAAAGCATGTTTCGAATAAAATTTGCTAGGAGAATATAGATGCACAAACCACATGGTCCATATGAAAAATATTTTAAACGACCTTTAGATTTTATCCTGGGTGTCCTGACAATCATTGCGTTTAGCTGGTTATATATAATTTTGGTTGTTCTAGGTATATTTTTCATGAGAGGAAATCCATTCTTTTTGCAAGAACGCCCGGGTAAAAATGAAAAGATTTTTAAGTTAGTTAAATTTCGCACAATGGATAACCGAAAGGATAAAAACGGGGTATTGTTGCCAGATGAGATTAGGCTCAACAGGTATGGAAAGTTTCTTAGATCAACATCGCTTGATGAATTACCAGAAATTTTCAATATTATCAAAGGCGATATGAGTATTATTGGTCCGAGACCACTTTTGGTTAGGTATTTGCCATATTATAGTACTGAGGAACATCATCGCCATGATGTCCGACCAGGTTTAACTGGGTATGCTCAAGTCCATGGGCGAAATTATGTTTCTTGGGAAGAAAAATTTAAAATGGATATTAAATACGTAAATACTATATCCTTTAAAGGTGATTTTAAAATCATTACAGATACCATTAAAACCGTATTAAAAAGGGAAAATATAGAAACAGCGAGCTCTATTGTTCACGATGGAGTTCTATATCAACCATTAGACGTTGAAAGAAGTTCTATTAATAAAGAAGGTGAGTAAGCAATGATCACTAAGAAAAACGTTTTGATATTTGGCGGCGGAGCATATAACGCACAAGAGGTATACTTTGCATTGCGCGGTACTGTTAGATATAATCCTATTCTCGCTTCCAGTAACGATAACCATTCAATATTTATAGATAGTAATGCAATTACTGATTTACCATATGATAATGATTCATGTTTTATTGATCAGCTCAATAAGGTAATTAGGGAACGATCAATAGATTATATTATTCCGACTCATGATACCAATGCGATGATTCTAATGGAAAATGAGTCACGGATAAATGCAACCATTGTTTGTTCACCATATGAAACAACTAAAATTTGCAGGTATAAATCATTAACCTATAAAACTCTTAAAGATACAAGCTTTGTTCCTAAGACCTATTCAAGGAATAGCTCTGAAATCGAATTTCCGATATTTGCTAAGGATGATAAGGGACAAGGTGGACGAAACGCTTTTATTATAAACAACTATGAAGAATTATTCAAACTTGATCAATCTGTCGAGTATGTACTATGCGAATACTTGCCCGGAGAAGAGATTACAATTGACTGTTTTACAGATCGTAATGGAGATATTAAATTTATCCAGCCAAGAATTCGTGCGCGTATTTTAAATGGAATTAGTTCGAGAGCTGTAGCCATTGATATAACTGATGAAATAAGTAATATTGTAAAACAGATTAATACACGAATTAAGTTTAGAGGTTACTGGTATATTCAGTGTCGAAAAGATATTAATGGGAAATATAAACTATTAGAAATATCTACGCGATTTGCAGGTACTTTTAATCTAAGTAAAAATCTGGATGCAAATTTGCCATTATTAGCATTGGCCGATTTTTCGGGTATGGATATAAATATCTTACCGAACAAGCAAAAAGTAATATTGGATAAAAGCTATATTGATAGATATTTTTTGGAATATGAATATAAGCGAGTATATATTGATTTTGACGATACATTAGTATTCAATAGAGAAACATACAATACAGAGGCAATGCGATTTTTATATCAGTGTTTAAACAAAAAAATTGAATTAATCCTGATAACTAAACACGCATATGATATATACGAAACTGCTAGGAACATCAAATTAGGTTTAAACATTTTTAATAAGATTATTGAAGTTCCTAATAATGAGCCTAAGTACAAATATATTGATAATACGGTTCCATCCATATTTATTGATAATGCATTCGCCGAAAGAATGGCGGTAAAAAAAGAACTAGGTATCCCCACATTTGATGTAACGAACTTTGAATGTTTAATAGATTGGCGAATGATATGAGAAAAGAAATAGGGAGCGAATTTTGGAATGTTCCTGTAAATTTAAAAGCCAATACATTACTGCCTGAATATGCAAGATTATTTATTTCAGGCAGGGTTGCTCTTCGATATATTATCAAAGACATAATGCTTAAGAAAAAAGTCCAAACAATAGGACTACCCTCATGGTGCTGTGACAGTATCATTACCCCATTTATTGATGAAGGATTAGAGGTACAGTTTTATCCAGTAGTCCTAGAAAATGGTGTGTTGAAACAACGGCCAAATGACATTACAGTAGATGTACTATTAGTAATGGATTATTTTGGAACCATTTCACATGATCGTTATGACTCATATCCATGTATTATTATTCGTGATTTGACACATAGTATATTTTCCAAATATGCAGATGATGCTGATTACTATTTTGGAAGTGTTAGAAAATGGTGTGGTATAGTTACGGGAGGATTCGCATGGAGTAAAAAAGGCTTTAGTGACAGAATTGCAGTTCATAATGCAGATTTACAATATATAAATAATCGTCAAAGAGCCATGGAACAAAAAGCTAATTATATTAACGGTATAATTGACCAAAAGGATTACTTACAGTTATTTAGTAGCAGTGAACAATTTTTAGATGATTTGAAAGAAATCCAATGTGGAAAACAAGAAGATGCTGATGTGATTAAGCACATTGATATAGATACAGTAACAAAAAAAAGACATCAAAACGCAAAGATTTTAAAAGACAAATTATCCCAATATTTATTTATACCTGACTTTGATGACGGAGGGTGTCCTTTATTTGTTCCTATTTTATTGAATAATCGAGATGCAATTAGAAATTTCTTAATAGAACGAGAAGTATATTGTCCAGTACACTGGCCAGTGTCTAAATATCATGTTTTAACAGAACAAATGCTGTATATATATAATCATGAATTAAGTATTGTGTGTGATCAGCGGTACAACGCTTCAGATATTGAGAGAATGGCAGATTTAATATTAAAGGGGATTATTGAATGTTAAGTACATATACACTAGAAGATAGTGATACATGGGATAAAATAGTTAAATCATTTAAAGATTATGATGTATATTGGTTAAGCGGATATGTTAAGGCATTTAAAATTCATGGAGATGGAGAACCACTTCTCTTTTTTTATGAGAAAGGAAACACAAGAGGAATTAACGTAGTAATGAAACGGGATATTGCAAGAGATCCTCACTTCAGCGGTTTGATGTCGGAAAATACATATTTTGATTTCTCGAGTCCATATGGATATGGGGGATGGATTATTGAAGGCGAATGTTATAGTAATTTATTTGAAGACTATGAAGGGTGGTGCGTAAACAATAACATTATCAGTGAATTTACAAGATTCCATCCATTACTAGAGAATTATAAAAAGTGTTCTGGAAATTATGAAGTTATACCTCTAGGGAATACCATAGCGATGAATATCGTATCACCTGATATTATTTGGAATAACATCACGAGCAAAAATAGGAACATGATACGGAAAGCAAAAAAAAATGGAGTTGTAGTATATTCTGGAAGATATCCTGAAATATTCCAAACGTTTAGAAACATTTATAATTCTACGATGGATAAGGACAATGCAGAAAAGTATTATTATTTTAGCTCAAATTTTTATCAAAGTATTCTGAATGATTTACCACAAAATGCGCAAGTGTTTTATGCAGTATATGAAAACAACATTATTGCAGCCTCTATTATATTAGCAGCAAATGGAAAATTGAATTATCATTTGTCAGGTTCTATCAAAGAATACTCAAACTTGGCACCGACTAATCTATTGCTTTATGAAGTTGCTTTATGGGGATGCGCTAACGGCTATAAAACCTTTTATCTTGGAGGTGGTGTTGGCAGTGGGAATGATAATCTCTATAAATTTAAAAAATCATTTTATAGATTGGACGATGAAAAACGTTTTTATATTGGAAAAAAAATATTTGTTCAAAATATTTATAATGAACTTCTTGGGATGAGAGGAAACACAAATTCCTCCTTTTTCCCAAGTTATAGAGGATAAAAAAGAATGAAAAGAGTACTTGTTACAGGAGCTGCTAACATTGGAAAAGCTGGTGTTGCTACAATTGTATACAAATGGGGACAGCATTTTGATAGTAATGTAATCATATACGACTATTTAATGCAACGAGGTTTACCTGAAGAAAAATACGTTAAAGCTATAGCAGAAAAAGGTGGAATAATATATACAATGCCGCTTGGATCGCATTCGGCTTTTTCTATTATAAAATGGGTTGAGGATATTGTAAGAACAAATAATTATGAAATAATCCATATAAACTCTGATTCGGCATATGTAGCAGCAGCATATATTTACGCAGCAAAAAGAGGTGGAATAAAAAAGATATACGTTCATTCTCATTGTACAAAAATTGATGACAGTAATGTATTGAGAAGGACCTTTAAAACAATAGCGCATAAAATATGTGTACAGTATGTATGCCATAATACAAATAGATATTTAGCATGTTCTAAATTAGCCGGCACATGGATGTTTGGCAAGAAAAATGTAAGTACTCATAAATACTGTACTATATATAATGGTGTCGAGGTTCAAAAATATATTTTTGACGAAACAGTTAGGAAGATATATAGAAAAGAACTTGGAATTGAGAACCATCTTGTAATTGGAAATATTGGAAGATTATCATATCAAAAAAATCAAAGCTTTTTGTTGGACATCTTTAAAGAATATTATAAAAGAAATCCGAAGAGTGTAATGGTTTTAGTAGGTGATGGAGACCAACGAAAAAATTTAGAGCAAAAGGCTGTTCTTTTAGGACTTCAAGAAGCTGTAAAATTTTTGGGACTTAGAGGAGATGTCCCTCAATTGCTATGGGCATTCGATGTTATGGTAATGCCGTCAAAATTTGAAGGTTTACCAGTTACAATGGTTGAAGCACAGATGGCAGATCTTCCTTGTGTAGTATCCTCAGCAATAACTTTGGAAGCGGACTTTTCAGGAATGGTCGAGTACGTTTCCTTAAATGATGAGTACAAATGGCTTGAAGCCATCGAAAACACAAAATGTCATAAAAGGAACTCGAATGTTGAAGAAAAAAAACATAGTGTATTTAATATTGCTAATGCTGCAAAAGCTCTTGGTAATATTTTAATTTCTGAGGAAATGTAATGAAAATTTTATTTATATCACCATATTTGTTAATGCCTAATATAGGCGCGCATATAGGTTCACTTTCACACCTCAATGCAATTAAAAAAGTATTTAATGAAGATGATATCTGCACGGTTGCTATTAACCCAGGATTTCAAAAGCAAGAAACAATGCTTCCGATAAATTATATTATTAATGCATATAAGTCTAAGGCTGAAAGAACTCTTAACTTTTTTTTACTGAATGGTCTCTGCGCAAATAAAAAGGTACGTACTGAAATCTTACGGATTATAAGAGAAAATAATATTTCTGTCGTTTTTATCGATGAATCTATTTTAGGAAAATTATGTAAAGATATTAAAACGGCCTATTCACATATAAAAATAATTGCTTTTTTTCATGATATTAAGGCAGATTTATGTAGACAATGGATTAAACAAAATGGTCTAAAAAGTATTCCGTATAATAGCGGTCTAATTTATAATGAGCAGTTAACTGCAAAGTATGCTGATAAAATAGCAGTCTTAAATGATCGGGATGAATCACTTTACCAACATTATTATGGCGATACATCTGTATTTTATTTACCCCATACTGTTATAGAAAAGAAAATTGATTTTACATCTTATAATATACCTAAAACAAATAAATTGCGTCTTTTATTTGTTGGGGCAGATTATTATCCCAATGTACAAGGTATAGAATGGTTTATACATAATGTAATAAGTGAAATAGATACGATTTCTGAATTAAATATAATCGGAAAAAACATGCAGAAATATGCAAAAAGATTTAATCAACATGGTGTTACAGTTATTGGAACAGTAGATGAATTAGATTCTTGGTATATTAATGCTGATGTTGTAATTTCACCAATTTTTGTTGGGGGCGGTATGAAAACAAAAACAGCTGAAGCATTTCAATTTGGAAAGAGAATTATTGCAACATCTGAGAGCTATGAAGGATATAGGAATATAATTCCTAAGGAATTTTGGAATAATTACTGTTATGAAGCGAATTCAAAGGAAGAATTTGTTGCAGCTATAAAAGACATAAATGCTTCTAAAGATACTATACAAAAACAGGCGTATGAACCAGAAATTATCGATTTATTTGAGAGAAATTTCTCAGCTGAAGCTTGTAAGCAAAATATGCTTAAAATTATTGGGGAATATATAAATGCTTAAAACTAATATGTATTGTATAACTATAGTTATATATTTATGTTCTTTCTATATGTATTCATATATCGGGGCAATACCGCGTGCAGTAATCACTATGGGAATGTTACTGAGCACACTTCTGGTTATAGCTCAAAGAAAACTCAAACCCAATAAGCAATTTTTATTGATTACATTAGGCACAATTGTTCCATTGCTCACGTTTGTGATTAGAAATTATGATATACAAAATGGATATTACGGACGATTTTTATGTTTTACAACAGCAGTATTTCTTATTGTTTCTTTATATGCATACGATGATTGGATTCCGATATGCGTATACAGTTATAAATGGATAGGAAGTCTTTTTGCAATTTTTACTATTATAAATGGTGTTGCTCCAGTGGCAAGGGTAATGGCATCCAAATTTTTTCGAACTGCAGGAGACTTATTTTTAGATACATCCAGTAGAGTTTATAATGCAGGAATTGCAATAACGGTTGCTACAAATGCACTATACTTAGTTGTAGGAATCATAACAATACTCTTTTCGTACAGGAGCAATATTATCACTAAACTAATGGGCGTTAGTATTGGCACGGTAGCACTTTTACTCACCGGTAAACGAGGGCAGTTTCTAGCTTGTGTCATCGCTATACTCGGAACACTAATTATAAAGGCTAAGCCTAATATCAAGCGGATTATGTGGGTATTAGTAATCCTATTAGTCCCCTTATATATAGCAATTATATTTTCTTGTGATTTAATCCCAGATGTTTCATTTATTTTTGATAATGATGCGACCTCTGGCAGAACAGCTCTTTATTATAGAGCTATAGAATTATTTATGCAAAATCCCTTATGGGGAAACGGTTGGGCTTCGTATAGATATTTATCCAACATGGTCTATTTAAACAATTATTATGAAGTTCATAATGTATATTTGCAACTGTTGGCAGAAACTGGTGTAATTGGTTTCCTAATATTCATAACAATATTTAGCAAAATATTATGGACATGTGTAAACACATATCATAAAATTCATGATGACGATATGAGCTCATTTTTAGCAATCTCTATAGCAGGGCAAAGTTTTATGCTGATCTATTCATTAACAGGAAATGTACTTTATGATCAATTGTATTTGATAGCATATGCTGTCTTTTGCGCAATGGGTTTGGCCTGCTGTCATAAATACAGTTTAAGTTCAAAATGAAGGGAGCGCAATGGAAAAGAAGAAACTAGATGTCGTTACCTTAACATTCCATCAATCGGATAATTATGGCGCTGTTTTGCAAGCTTATGCATTACAGACAAAAATAAGGAAATTAGGTTATTCTACCCAAATATTGAATTACTTTTCAGAAGGTGTGAATTTTTGGAATAAAAAGATTACATTTAAGACAGATGGATACAATTTGAGAACATTTAAGAGTATAATTTGGCAATTTTTACGCCGCCATAAACATGCTAATTTTGATCATTTTCGTTCATATTTAGAGTTAACAGAACCTTATTTCGATACCACTATTAGTAATGCAGGAAATATCGCTGGCGTGTATATTGTTGGAAGTGATCAAGTTTGGAATTGCGATTGTACTTTTGAGGACTATCACTATTTTCTGGATTTTGTTGAGGATGATTTTAAAAAAAATAGTTACGCTGCAAGCTTTGGATATAGTTCCATTCCTAAGAAATATGTTGAATCTTGTAAAAAACATTTATGTAGATTTAATAAAATTACTGTCCGAGAAGAAAATGGAATTGATATTGTAAAAAGAACCTGTGATTTACAGGCTACAATGGTCGTAGATCCAGTAATGTTGCTGTCCTCCGAAGAGTGGAAAAACGTAATGACTCCTGTGGCGGGTAAGTATATTTTTGTATATCAAGCAGAAAAATCTCCTTCACTGATTCAGTTTGCTAATAGTTTGGCCAAATCAAGAAAATGTAAACTCTTTATTGTATCATCAGTTTTCAAAGGAACTTATGGAAAAAACACAAAAAGCTTTTCCGATAAAGGACCTGATATTTTTCTGGGATTAATTTCTGGTGCAGAATGTGTTGTTACGAACTCTTTTCACGGAACAGCTTTAAGTATTTTATTTAACAAAGAATTCTATGTGGAATCGTTAAAGCACAATAATACCAATTCAAGAGTGAACAGTATTTTGAAGACTTTTAATCTTGAAAATCGTATGATCGATATGCCGTTGCCAATAGAGACAACTCAAATTGACTATACTAATGTGAATAAGATTCTACAGCAGTTGCAAAAGGAATCCGAATCAGTACTTCTAGATATGATTCATGCTGAATCAAAATAAGTATATATACTTAATATATATGATAGACAAACATGATATACTCAATAAAGGACACTATTAAAATGAGTAAGAAAAGTTCAAGCAAACTTAAAGTGTTATTTTCAGATACCATTGCATTTACAATTAGCAATTTTGCATCAAAATTGCTAATTTTCTTTCTGTTACCTTTGTATACAGCATTTCTGACAACAGAAGAATATGGAATTGCTGATTTGATAACTAATACAATTAATATGGTTTACCCTATTTTAACCCTGGGTATTATGGAATCAACGCTTAGGTTTACATTTGATAGTAAAGAAGATTCCAAAGATGTATTATTTATATCACTTGTCATTATAGGTATAGGTGAATTAATAGCTATTTTGGCTACCCCGTTAATAAAAATCTTCAATATAGATATATTTAAATATTGGGGATGGTTTTTAGCTATTCTGGGCGGTCTGAATTTACAGCAAGTTTTATCTCAATATACAAAAGGAATTGGGAAGACAAAAGTATTTGCTGTTTCAGGAATTCTCCAGACCCTGGTTGTTGCAATAATAAATATTCTAGGGCTGACAGTATTTCATAAGGGATTAACGGCATATCTTTTAGCAATGGTAATCGGTTATGTAGTTACTTGTAGTTATCTTTTAGTTGCGGCTCAGATAAAGATTAGAATAACATCCATTAATGTCCAACTCTTTAGAGATATGCTAAAATTTAGTATTCCTACGATTCCTAATGGCATTGCTTGGTGGATTAACACATCAGCAGACAAATATATTATAATTGCATACTTAGGTGTTGCAGCAAGTGGTGTTTACAGTGTAGCATATAAAATACCTTCTATTTTAACATTGTTCACTAATATTTTTGTATCAGCTTGGACAATCTCAGCAATTAAAAATGTAAATGAAGATGATAACTCAGAATTTCAAACAAATGTATACAATTATTTTAATGTAATAAATGTGTTAGCTTGCTCTGGTTTAATATTGTTTTCTAAACCAATGGCTAAAATTTTATTTTCTAAAAATTTTTTTGATGCATGGAAATATGTTCCATTCTTATTAATTGCATATCTATTTGCGGGCCTTGCAGGTTTTCTTGCAAGTAGTTTTAGAGCCGCTAAATATACTAGTGGATTACTGAGTTCAACTGCATGGGGGGCTGTCGTAAACATAGTTTTGAATCTTCTTTTTGTAAAATTGTTCGGTAATCTTGGAGCTGCATTCACAACATTGCTTGGCTTCGCTATAACCTTTTATATTCGAAGTAAAACCGTAAAAAAAGTGGTTGATTTAAAAACTAATCTTTTAAAGGATACCTTTATTTATATGATCCTAATGCTACAAGCATGTGTGATTACATTTGAATGTCCATATAAATATTTTGTAGGGACTATTTTATTTGTAGCTATAGTATGTTTGTATTATAAATATATAATTAATATATTTAAGTTTTTCGGTAACTGTTCAGAACCCAGTTAGTTGAAAATGATATCAGGGGTTCCGTTCAGTGCTTCGCGGATAGCTGTGAAAACATTTATTCCGTGCTTGCGAGCTGATCCGATATAACTCATAATTGTAAGATATTCCTGTGCACCTTCTTCATTTCGGAAGCATCCAGAGACTTTGGTTTTTACTTTTACCATTCTCAGATCACGTTCCGCCTGATTATTATCAAATGGTACACAGAGATTCTTTATAAACAGGCAGACTGATTCCTTGTAATTATGCAGTCTGCAGATCAAATTTAATACTTTGCTCTTTTTCTTGCGACCGCGCTTTTTTGCAGGAGTTTCGGGGAATGGATTTTCCCCATAGGCAGTTTTGATAATGGAATCATACTCCATATCAAATTTATGGCGGAAAAACAATACTCCGTACCGCTAAGAACTATCGTCGGAAAAATATCCTCTTCTGATTCAACGCTTATGATTCCGAATGAAAAGTTTCAAAGCTATTTTCCGGATGTAGAGCTACCAGAGGAGCTTCCATTGGCATATCGAAGCTGTTGCCTTAAGATTGGTTCATGCGTTATCATCCAGAAAATACTGAATGAGTATAAGCTTATTCCGATGCTAAAAAAACGCTTTGGCAGTGACACTGGATTGATTCTGGATCTTGTTTCTTACCTGATCATAGAAGAGGAAAACGCGGGACAATACTATCCGGATTTTGCTTTTACCCATCCTCTTTTGACAGATAAAATGACGATATACAGTGATTCTAAGGTCAGCCGGCTCCTTAACACAATCTCGAAAGATCAGTGTATTGGCTTCCTGGATGATTGGAATGCCAAGCGCGATCATAAGAGCAGAGTTTATGTTTCTTATGATTCCACGAACAAGAACAGTGAAGCAGGAGACATCGACATTGTCGAGTTCGGAAAAGCCAAGGATGATAAGGGATTTCCAGTATTCAACCTTTCAATCGCCATGGATAAAACAAACCGGATTCCACTCTTTTATGAAGAGTATCCGGGTTCTGTTACAGATGTATCCCAGTTTACTTTTATGGTTGATAAGGTCCTGGAGTACGGATATAAGCAGATAGGCTTTATCCTTGACCGCGGTTATTTCAGTAAAGAAAATATCCGTTACATTGATGAAAATGGATATTCATTCATCATCATGTGCAAAGGCTGCAAAACACTGGTATCTTCTCTTGTGCTTGAAAACCGAGGAACATTTGAAGCAAAGCGGGAAGCCGCAATTCGTGCTTACAAGGTGTATGGCATCACAACGACAGCCAGGCTTTATGAAGATGATACTGCAGAAAGATATTTTCACATTTATTACAATCTATCGAAGCAGGCCGCTGAAAGGGAACGCCTGGAACAGCGAATTGAGAAGCTGCGGCAGTTCATGGACAGACACGTCGGAAAAGATGAAAAGTTTGGTAAAACTTATCAGGAGTACTTTCATCTGCATTACAGCAAACAGGGGATTTTTCTGGGTGCTGATGAACGAACCGATGTGATTGAGCGAGAGTTGCAGCTGTGCGGATACTTTTGCATCATTACTTCTGAGAAAATGACAGCCTCTCAGGCTCTGATCCAGTATAAAGGGCGGGATATTTCGGAAAAGCTTTTTCAATCTGATAAGACATTTATTGGTTCCAAAAGCGAACGTGTTCAGTCATCGCGAAGCATGTCATCTAAAATTTTTATAGAATTTGTGGCATTAATTGTCCGTAACCGGATTTATAATCTTCTCAAAGAACAAATGATCCGGATGGAAACAAAACAAAAGTATATGACTGTTCCAGCCGCAATCCGTGAGCTTGAAAAGATTGAAATTGTCCGCCGTCACGGCAGAAACTATAAATTAGATCATGCAGTTACCAGAACTCAAAAGTTAATTCTGAACTCTTTTGGCTTTGATGAAACAGACATCAAAAAAAGAGCTGAGGAATATGGTAAGCTTCTGAATATCAGCCAGTCATACATAAGCAAGGAGGCGCAGGATAATGGCGAGGAAGAAGACGATTGAGGCAATTGAAACCGAAATATCCAAAGTGAAATCTGGTATGTCCAAGCTGCAAGACCGATATGATAAACTATCAGAAAAGCTTGAGGAACTGCAGGAACAGAAACGCCGAATGGAAGCTGACGCCATCATGGAAGCCTATCTGAAAAGCGGTAAAAATTTTGATGAGATTATGACGTTTTTGAGTCCATGATGGCGTTTAGTGTAACTTTTTTGCAGAGTTCACAATAATTTGGCGTGGAGCGAAGGATTTGACTTTTACTTTACTTCATGATATAGTATAATTCATTCAGTTGGGTTGATATGGAGTAAACGCACTATAGTAAGTACCTGTTTTTCTGATTCATTTTCTGCAATAATAGTCTCATACAATACAGAATTAAAAAAGTTGAGCACTTAACTTTTTTGACCGACTATGGAGGTCAGAATTGTCAAGGTACTCCGGTCACTGAAAGGTGACCGGGAATTTTTATATCAGCGGCTAAAATTTAAACGCTTACATTAAAAATTAATGAATGCAAAATGAGGGAAGGATACATTGAGGATGAAAGAGTTAAGTTATTCATTTGACGCTGAATATATTATTAAGAAAAAGAAATCCTTAAAAAGGCAGTTATTGGCTGACGTGAATCGAAATTTTGTAGAAAAGCGGATTGCCATTTTAGGGGGAGAAACAACAGAGAATATTAAACTCACTCTGGAACTGTTTCTTTTAAATTATGGAATTAAGCCCTATTTTTATGAGTCTGAATATAATCAGTATTATGAGGATGGTATGTTCCCGAATCAGGAATTGGAAGAGTTTAAGCCGGATATTATTTATATTTGCACATGTGTTAGAAATATTATAGATTTTCCTGTGCTGTCTGATCAGAAAGAGGTAGTCGAGCAAAAGAAACAGGCTGTTGTTGATAAGTTCTATGGCTTATGGGATTCTGTAGCAGAGCGATATCATTGCCCGATTGTTCAGAATAATTTTGAATATCCATTTTTCAGGTTAATGGGAAATAAAGATGCAAGTGATTATCATGGAAGAGTGAATTTTGTGACGATGCTTAATTGCGCTTTTTATGAGTATGCACAGAAACATGATAATTTCTATATTTGTGATGTAAACTATATTTCTGCTTCTTACGGACTGGATAAATGGTCGGAGCCTTATTATTGGCACATGTATAAGTACGCAGTAGCAGTGCCGGCAATTCCATATTTGGCATTTAATGTAGCCAATATTATTAAATCTATTTATGGAAAAAACAAAAAGGCATTCAATCTTGATTTGGATAATACGCTGTGGGGCGGAATTGTTGGAGATGATGGAGCGGATAATATTGAAATCGGTCAGGAGACATCTCTTGCACAGACGTATAGTGAATTTCAAGAATATATTAAACTGCATAAACAGTTAGGAATACTGCTGACTGTCAATTCAAAAAATGATGAAGCGAATGCGGTGAGTGGTTTTGAACGTCCGGATAGTGTGTTGAAGAAAGATGATTTTGTGGTTTTTAAGGCGAACTGGAATCCTAAGAGCATCAATATTACGGAAACAGCTCAGGAGCTTACTCTGCTTCCGGAAAGTTTTGTTTTTGTAGATGACAATCCTGCTGAGCGTGCGATTGTAGAAGATCAGGTGCCCGGAGTGGCAGTGCCGGTCATGGATGGCGTAGAGCATTATATACAGATACTGGATAAGTCTGGATTTTTTGAGGTTACAGCTTTGTCACAGGATGATCTGAAGCGAAATGAAATGTATCAGGAAAATGCAAAAAGAAGCAAACTGCAGTCTTCTTTTGTAAATTATGAAGATTATTTGAAATCGCTTGAGATGAAGGGTGAAATTCAAAGTTTTGTGCCGATGTATATGTCACGAATAGCACAGTTGACGAATAAAAGTAACCAGTTTAATCTCACTACGAAACGTTATAGCCAGAGTGATATTGAGAATGTAGCTGCCGATCCAGATCGCATTACATTATATGGTAAATTAGGCGATAAGTTTGGTGATAACGGAGTTGTAAGTATTGTGATTGGCCGAATAGATGGTGATCATCGTGATGAACTGCATATGGAATTATGGCTTATGAGCTGCAGGGTCCTGAAGCGCGATATGGAGTTCGCGATGATGGATGAACTGGTGGAAAAGGCAAAAGCAGCGGGTATTAAAAAGTTAGTAGGTTACTATTATCCGACTGCAAAAAATGCGATGGTAAAAGAATTTTATGCGTTGCAGGGATTTAAAAAAATTACAGAAGATGAAGCGGGAAACACGGTTTGGGAATTTATGATTGATGATTCCTATAAGAAAAAACAGCATGTCATAGCTGTAAACGAACGGAAAGAATAATGGAATATGTAAAATTAAGGAATGGGGTAGAGATGCCTCGGATTGGCCTTGGCACCTGGCAGATCACAGATCGGGTTCAAATGGCTGAAATAGTGGAAAGTGCTTATCAGTCGGGCTATCGTTTGATTGATACAGCGGCTGCTTATAGCAATGAAATTGCGTTGGCAAAGGCATTGGCGGCAGCAGAAATAAAGAGAACGGAAATGTTTTTGTCTGATAAGGTTTGGAATACAAGCAGAGGTGCTGCGGCGGTTCAGGAGGCTTGCAGGAAATCCCTGAAAAAATTGAAGACAGAGTATCTTGATTTGTATCTGATTCATTGGCCGGCTTCTATGAAATTATATCCGGACTGGGCAGAAGTCAATGCAGATACCTGGCGGGGGATGGAGCAGTTATATAAGGACGGTCTTGTTCGGGCAATTGGAGTATGCAATTTTAAAGAGCATCATCTTACGGCACTGGAAAAAACGGCAGAGATTATACCGATGGTAAATCAGTTGGAACTGCATCCAGGATTGAATCAGTCTGAAATACTAGATTACTGTAAGATAAGAAACATTCAGGTAGAGGCAAGCAGTCCGCTTGGCAATGGTCAGATATTAAGCAATGAAAAATTAGTTGAAATTGCGAACAGAAAAGAAAAAACACCAGCACAGATCTGCCTTAGATGGGAGTTGCAGAAGGGAATCGTTGCTATTCCTAAAACCACCGCAAAAGACAGACTGGTTCAAAATATCGAGGTGTTTGATTTTACATTGGATGAAGATGAAATGAAGGAAATTGATGCAATTCCATATTGTGGTGGGATAGGCATCGATCCGGACGAGGTATTTGATTTTGGCTAATACAAAACTAGAGACAGAGGAACTGCAGGCATTAAGAAAGAAGATATTTATTACAGGCTATAAGGGTGGAATGGCGCATCTGGCATCCTGTTATTCCTGCCTTGAGATGCTTTATGCGTTGTATTTAAAGGATATTCTCAGGTATGACCTGAGTAATCCAAAGTGGAAAGACAGAGATCGGTTTATTCTAAGCAAAGGACATGCGGGGTTAGCTTTATACGGAGTAATGCAGAAAGCAGGAATGATCTCGGAGAAGATGTATGATTCTTATCTGACGGAAAATTCACTTATAGGCGGCGAACCGTGTATGAGAGACAGCGACTGGGTTGAAGCAACAACAGGATCATTAGGACATGGGCTTTCTATGGGATTAGGAATCGCACTGGCATTAAAAATGGATCATAGTCCGGCAAAGGTTTATGTAATGCTTGGCGATGGGGAGCTGGAAGAAGGGGTTGTGTGGGAAGCAATTATGACAGCACCCGCCCTGGGAGCAGATAATCTTATAGCCATTTTGGATTGCAACAGAATTCAGAAGATGGATTTTGTGGAAAAAACGATAGGTAATCCGCGGTGGGCAGAAAAATGGGCAAGCTTTGGATGGGAAGTCCTGGAGACAGATGGTCATGATATGGAAGCTTTTAAGAATGCGATACTTCAGAAGACAGAGGAAAAGAAGCCAAGAGTAATCATTGCCAACACGGTAAAGGGAAAAGGTGTTTCTGTCATGGAGAATAACCCCAACTGGCATTTTAAACTTCCAGGACGAAAAGATCTTAAGGTGTTTAAAGCAGAACTGGGAATATCGGATAGTGAATTGGAGTAAGCGATGAATAGTGCATATATTGGAAAACTGATGGAATTAGCCGAGAAAGATCATGACGTGATTCATATGCTTGCAGATAGTGGAACCGGATATGATGAGATGTTTCGTCGTAATTTTCCAGATCAGATATATAATTTTGGCATAGGCGAGGAAAACATGGTCGCTGCAGCAGCTGGAATGGCATCAGCGGGGAAAAAGCCGTTTGTATTTACAGCTGGTGCATTCCTGGCGTATCGTTCTATGGAATTCATAAGAGACGATATCTGTTTTCAAAATTTGAATGTAAAGATAGTGGGAATGGGAAGTGGGCTGGCATGGAGCTCACTGGGACCGACCCATCATACAACAGAAGACATTTCTGTGCTTAGGGCAATTCCAAATCTGCTGATTCTTTCACCGGCTACGCCAAGACAGGTGGTAGCCTGCGTACAGGCTGCATATGAGCATAATGGGCCGGTGTATATCCGAATTGGCATGAATCACGAAGCAGAATACTTTTCAGAGGATTATACATATCATGCAGGGCAAAATGACCTTATCAGAGATGGAAGAGATCTGGCAGTATTTGTGACAGGAAGCATACTGGATGAGGTGGTGCAAGCGTGTGATCTGCTTGGGCAGGATGGTATTTCTGCAAAAATTATAAATATCGTTGGCGTAAAACCATTTGATACGCAGGATATTATAGAAGCGGCCAGGACAATCAGTAAAATAGCTGTGGTGGAAGAGCATAATATTTATGGCGGTCTTGGAAGTATCATTGCGGAAACTGTGGCTTATAACGGGCTTCACGCAAAAGTATATCCCATTGGGTTAAATGACGCGTTTGCGGAAGGATATGGAACCCAGCAAATGGTGCGGAAGGTAAATGCGCTTGATGCAGTAAGCATTTACAGACGATTGAAGGAGGCTGTGGCGCTATGAACGAATATACCCTTGCGGAAATAGAAGTTGGCATGAAAGCTGTTTTTCATAAAACCATTACAAAAAAAATGGAAGATGCATTCAGGGTGATATCTGGAGATGAAAATCCGTTGCATAAGGATGATACATTTGCTTTGGAGATAAGCAATGGAAAGTTTCAGGGACATGCAGCGTTTGGAATGCTTACTGCGTCACTATATTCAACCGTTGCCGGAATGTATTTGCCGGGAAAATACAGTTTGATTCATAGTTTTGAAGAATTATCCTTTACGAAACCAGTATTTGTGGGAGATGATTTAACTGTAGAAGCCGAAGTGACAGATAAAGAAATAGCACTAAAGCTGATTCGTTTAAAGGTTACAATAAAGAATCAGGATAATAAGCCCGTGTCTAAGGCAAAAATGAAAGTCTTAGTTATGAAATAAATATTTATCAGGAGGAAATGAAATATGACAAGAGAAGAAGTTTATGAAAGATTAAATGGGGTATTCAGAGAGGTTTTAGATGATGATTCCATCGAGCTGCACGATGAGACGGTTGCGGATGATGTTGATGGCTGGGATTCTTTTGAGCATATCAATCTGATTGTTGGTGTAGAAGAAGAATTCGGATTTAAGATTCCTATGGGCAAAGTGGTTACAATGAAGAATGTTGGCGAAATGGTAGACATCATTCTGGAGTTAGGGAAGTAGTATGTCTATCACATCGTTTTATTTTTTAGCGCTGGTAACGGTTGGTGTATTGGTATATTACGTAGTACCTAAAAGCATTCAGTGGATGATATTACTGGTTCTCAGCGCAGTGTTCTATTATTTTGCAGCAACACCATGTACAATAGGCTATCTTGTGGTTTCCACAATGATAGCTTATTTGTCTACAATGTGGATTCAGAAAAAAAGGGATGCATTAGGAAGAGAAGCAAAGGGGTTATTGGTTGTTACATTTGTGGCATTGGCAGTCAATATAGCAATCTGGTTTTTTGTAAAGGGACGTGGATTGTGGGTGCCGTTTGCATTGAGACTGACGGCATGGCGTGATGTTTCTGTGCTGGATTCGCTGGTTAACTGGAAAATAGCGGCATCTCTTGGAATGGGATATTATACATTGCAGGTTATGGGGTATATTATTGACTGCTATTGGGAGAATATTACACCACAGAAGAATCCGCTTAAGCTGTTCCTTTTTGTATGTTATTTCCCACAGCTGACAACGGGCCCAATTAGCAGGTACACACAGTTAAATACACTTTATAGTCCCCACAGGTTTGAATACCGGAATCTTGCGTTTGGCTCACAGCGGATTCTTTGGGGATTTATGAAAAAAATTGTGCTGGCAGAAAGAGTAGGAATGATCGTTTCTGCCATTAATGCAGATCCTGGTACATATACCGGATTTTATTCCTGGATTGCAATCTTATTATATCCATTGCAGATGTATGCTGATTTTTCCGGTTGCATGGATATTGTTCTGGGAGTGTCAGAATTATTTGGGATTCCGCTGGCGGAAAACTTTAACAATCCATTCTTTTCGAGATCCTCGCAGGAGTTTTGGCAGAGATGGCATATTACGCTTGGCACATGGGCAAAGGACTATGTGCTGTACCCGTTGTTAAAATCAAAGTCAATGGTTAATTTTGGAAAGGTGGCAAGAAAAAAGTATGGCAAAAAAACAGGGAAATTTTTAGTTAATCTCGTTGGGATGTTTATGCTTTGGATGATTATGGGAATCTGGCATGGTGGTTGGCGGTATATCATCGGTGTCAGCCTGTGGTACTGGGTAATTCTCATGCTTGGAGATTTATGTGCTCCATGGTTTCAACAGATTACCGAGAAGCTTCACATGAAAACAGAGTGTTTTGCCTGGCATTTCTTTCAATCTGCCAGAACCTATGTAATTTATGCAGTTGGTGCAACTTTTTTCAGTGTGGGTGTTACAGGCGGTATTAACAGATTGAAAGATGCTGCAAAAGTTTTATTAAAAAGAGGCTATGCGAATCCCTGGATATTTTTTGATCAAAGTATTTTGAAGACAGGGATTACCTGGCAGGATATAAATTTGATTATTTTCGTGACAGGAATGATGCTGATTGTAGCAGTTTTACGCGAAAAATATGGTTATGCACGGAATTGGATTCAGAATCAGTGTGTGTTATTTCGCTGGTTTATCTGGCTCGCTATGTTTGTGTTAGTGTTAATATATGGAAAGTATGGACCCGGGTATGATGCGTCGATGTTCATATATCAGGGATTTTAGATGGTGTATGTAAATGAAAAAAATTGATAGGCAAAGAGTTATAAGTTTTTTGGGGTTTTGCATATTTGTAGGTATAATAGTTCAGGTATTCTTTGGCGTTACATATTTATTTCGAAATACTGATGATGACCGTAGACATATTGCAGGATTAAGACAGGAAAAAGTAGATATGGTGTATGTAGGCGGCAGTGCAGCTTTTGTATATTGGCAGCCGCTTAAGGCATGGAATGAATGTGGCTATACTTCTTATAACTATGCAACGAATTCGATACCAGCAGAAAGCATAAAAGCATATATAGAGGAGGCACGAAAACTTCAGAATCCAGAACTTTTTGTCGTGGGAATAAGAGCGTTTCAGTATTATTCGGATGAGCCTGCAGAGCAGGGTGTGCGTAATGGAACAGATTCCATGGATATGACATCACTTTCACGGTATAAGATTTTGAATGAATATTTCAGAAATCGTGAAATTCCAGAAGATACAGATGTATTATCCTATTATCTGGATATTGCGAAGTATCATACAAATGTTGGAAATCTGGGATCAAGTAAAGCCTGGAAATTGATTGACAATGATGAAAATGTTGTAAATAAAGGCTGGGAATGGGTCGATAAGTATGGATATCTGGAACAGCCGGAGAATTTCAATACAGATGAACGGGCGGAATTGCCAGAAAACGATATAAGACTTTTAAAAGAGCTGCTTACATATTGTAGAACAGAAAAACTGAACGTACTGTTTGTGGTTTGTCCATATTGGATTACGAAAGAACATCAGGCAAAATATAATACAATGGCAGACATGATTCAAAGCTATGGATTTCAGTATTTAAATGCGAATGAGTATTATGACGAGATGAATTTGGACTTTTCTACGGATTTTTACAACAAGAATCATGTTAATCTGTTTGGAGCCAAAAAATATACAGAATTCCTGGAAAAGTACATTTCACAAAATTATAATCTGGAAAATCATAAGGGAGATCCGGCATATGCTTCATGGGATGAAGCATATCAGGAATTTCAGAAACAGGAAGAACAGCATGCTCAGACGGTATTAGATTTGAAAGCAGATGTTGAGAAGAGCAGCGAAATTCAGAAACAGATGAAAGAGGCGAAGTCATTAGCCGAATGGCAAAAACTTGTAAGTGATAATCGCTTTACTCTGATTGTGGCTGGTACACAGGAAATACAATGGCCGGAAAATGTTGCAGATCAGCGAGTATTGTCAGACTGGGGATTGACTTCGGATAGCGGCAGATATATACGAGTGATAAAGGGCGGAGAGATCAAATATACAAACGCAAAGGATGAAGCATTGACTGCGGAGGGTGTATTGGGAATATGGGATGATACCAGTTACCATGTTTCGGTTGAAAATGAGTTTCCGGTTATTACACTAAATGATCAACAGATGTTAACCGATAAAACAAAAATAAATGTAATTATTTTTGAAAATAATTATCGGAAGATGATTGGAAGCCTGACTTTAACTGTGAATGAAGATGGAAAGGTGGAAATTTCCTACAACTAATGAAGAAATTAATCTGTTTTCCATGTGCGGGCGGCAATGCCAAAAGTTTTGCAAAACTTATTAGAGGGATTCATTGCTTTGCAATATGTGCAGAATATAGTGGCCACTGGTCCAGGTACGAGGAGCCACTATATTATTCTATGGAAGATTGTATACAATATCAGATGCAGGAACTCCGGGAGAAGATAACTCTACAAGATGAGATATTTCTTCTGGGACATAGTATGGGTGCACTCATAGCATTTGAATTAGGGAAAAATCTACTCAATGCAGGTTATAATGTCAAGGGACTGTATTTACTGGCCTGTATGCCGCCAGATGAGATCAATGATACAGATTTTAACTTTGAGGATGATGAAGAAATTAAACTTTTCCTGAAACGAATCAATCAGATGCCGGAGTCTGTTTTGAATAGTGATTTTTTCAGAGAAAACTTGTTGCCATCTATTCGAAATGATCTCAGAATATTGAAAAATTTTATTGGAGCTTATTCGAGCCGAGAAGCAATAGATTGTAATATAGTGTGTATGTGTGCTGTGCAGGATCCATTAGCAAATGAAATGTGTGGATGGCAAAGGTATTCCCAAAAGAAAATAAAAGAATACTATTATCCGGGAAATCATTTTTTCTTTCATGAGAAAGAGAATACTGAGAAAATTGTAGAACTGATAAATTTAGAGATATCAGATTAAGACTAATTGGAGTGTAAAAGGAACGTAAAGGTCAAATCCTTCTCCCCACGCCAAATGAGCGGCGCTGTATTTGGCGTGGGGAGAAGGATTTGACCTTTACTTTCATCCCATCCGGTCTCCCAAAACTGCAGAGTGACTGCATTCTTTTTGAAACCATTCATCATATTTTGTAAGCGCTGAATAACCCACCGTCTTTCCATTCCAGCTAATTCATGCGACAATCATTCTAATCCAAGTGAGTTAAGACATTGGACAAGTTTGGTTCAAAGTGAAGTGTTGCTTGTCCAGTATACTCATAGTACACAACAAAGGAGTTGGACAAGAATGGTTCAAAGACATCCCAAACGTTCTGACCAGGAATGGATGGAACTGATTCAAGAATGCCGCACAAGTGGTCTTACTGATAAGGCCTGGTGTGAGCGGAATCACATTCAGCGCAGCAGTCTTTATTATCATATCCGGAGATTTCGAAACATGGCTTGCGAAATCCCAGAGAATCCCGTATCTTCCTGTCAGGAACAGCATGAAGTTGTAGCAGTTGATTTTTCGGTTCCTGCGGAAAGTGAAATAACAGAACAGCCCCGCAATGAGACAGCTGCATACGCACCGGCAATCCGCGTAATCTATTCTGGATTTTCCGTGGAGATTCAAAATACGGCAGCAAGTGAAACCATTCGAAATACCATCACTGCGCTGCGGCAGTTATGTTAGGCGAGCTGTCCGGTGTAGCTAAGATTTTCATCATCACCGGACGAACCGACATGCGCAAAAGTTTTGATGGTTTAATGGCTATTATACGAGATACCTATCAGTTGGATCCTTATGCAAATGCACTGTATCTGTTTTGTGGCAGGGATAGCCGGAAATTAAAAGCACTCCATTACGACAAGGATGGCTTTGTGCTCTATCAGAAACGACTTGATGAAAATGGTCGTTTTCAATGGCCGCGCAATGCTTCGGAAGCCAGATTATTAACACGTCAGGAATTCCGGTGGCTTATGGAAGGTCTTGCAATTGACCAGCCAAAAGCGATCCGGTCATCCAAAGAGAAAAAAGATTTCTGATTTTGTATAAATAGCTGAAAATGAAAATCTTTTCTTTGGTTTTTATCCCGCTTTTTTCATGCTATCCACAAGCTTTCGTGGATAGAGGAACTTATTCGTGCAGTTCAAAACTTATAGATCCCAGACTGTGGATAAGTAGCTGATAATCAAGAAAAAAGCTTTGGTTTTCATGCGATTTCAGCAAGATTTGCTTCCGTCAAAATGACGATACTGTTTTCAGACCGGTTTGTCAGCATCACTGCTTTCCTGTATAATGGAAGTATCATGAAAGGAAGGCAGTGCTCATGGTAAAAGAAGATCAGATCAAGCTGATGCAGACCATTATTGATCAGCAGGAAAAACGGATTTAGGAAAAAGATGCTGTCATCGCAGATCTTCGTAAGCTTGTCGATGAACTGCAATCGTTAAAAGCAAATCTGGAAGAAACCTTAAAGGAATTTCAGCGACAGTTCTTTGGCGTTCGAAGTGAAAAAACAAAAGCTCCAGATAAGAAACAGGAACAGCAGAATGCAACTGCAGAACCAGCAAAAACGGTAGAAGTAAAAAGCCATACGCGACAAAGAAAACCCAAGGCTACGCGTAAAGAACTTTATGCCAGCCTTCCGGTTCGCGAAATCGTGATTCCATTAACGGAGGAAGAACGTCGCTGCCCGTACTGCAATGCAGAAATGACAACCATTGGCTATACCGATGTCCGCGAAGAACTGCGTATAACACCTGCAAAGGTAGAACGTATTCTTTATAAACAGGAGGTTGCGGTATGTCCGGAATGCAGGAAAGATGGCGATGGTACGCTTGTAAAAGCCACTACGCCAACCGCTTTGTTCCCACATAGCCCTGCATCTGCTTCGATTGTAGCGTATGTGATGTACCACAAAACATTTGTCGGTACTCCGTATTACCGTCAGGAATCAGGAATGTTCCAGTTGGGAGTAAAACTTCCCCGGGAGACCATGGCCAACTATAGTGGTTCAGTTGTCAAGACAAAAATTCAAGCATTTTATAATGAACCGATATCTGTAGCTGAATTAGGGAGGTGCCCCCGTTAAGCAGCATGATCAATCAGCAGTGCCGGATAATAATATGATGCGGGTGTCTGATTGTTGATCGCTGAATGACAGCGCTCAAAGTTGTAGGTATGTACATAGCTTTTGATAGCCGCTCGTGCTTCCCGGATATTGGCATACTGCGTAAGATAGCCTTCCTCATATTTGAAGCTACGAAACCA
>NZ_QWGI01000011.1:107099-116920 GCF_003435125.1 Clostridium sp. AM25-23AC
CTTCCTCATATTTGAAGCTACGAAACCAGCGTTCAATCATGATGTTGTCTGCCCAGCGGCTTTTTCCATCCATACTCTGACGGATATGGTTTTCTTTGAGAAATGCTATGTACTCGGTGCTTGTAAACTGACATCCTTGATCAGAGTTCAGAATCAGGGGTTTTGCCACCTTGAAAGCTTTTTTCAGCGCGTTTATGACCATTCTGGTGTCCAAGGTATCATCTATCTCCCAGCCAACAATACAACGGCTATACCAGTCAATGATGGCTGTCAGATACAGGAAGCCGTGCTTGATGGGGATATAGGTGATGTCGATTGACCATGCCTAATTTGGACGGTCGATAACGGCGTTACGAAGCAGATACGGGCAGACTTTTGCCTGTTGCATACGTTTGGAAAGATTCATCTTTGGATAGATCGGATCAATCCCCATTTCAATCATATAGCGGCGCGTTTTCCGGCGTCCCACCTGATGACCACGCATTTTCAGCTGTAAAGACATTTGACGAGCTCCCCAGGCAGGATTATCGGTATGCAGATGATCAATGATAGTCTTGCATTCTAACTCTTCCTGAGATATGGGTGTTCCATTATAGTACACGCTGGTGCGGTTGATTCCAAGAAGCTCAGCACCTGTTTTTATCGGGAATTCTTTAGTCTTCAAAAGGTTTCGGACTAAATTTACTCTCGTAGTCAGGTCCAAGTGTTTCTTCAGATTTTTTTTTCAACCAATCCACCTGCATGGTGAGCTGGCCAACTTTTTTCGCGTATTCGGCTTTTTTCTTGCGCTCTAAGGCGAGTTTCTCTTTCAAGTTGTCTTCTCTTGAATCATCGAAGACAACCGATGCTTTATCGAGGAATTCTTTTTTCCAGTTGCGAAGAAGATTTGGCTGAATGTTATTTTCGCTGGCAATTGTATTTAAGTCCTTTTCTCCTTTGAGCAGTTCAATGACTAACTCGGATTTGAATTTTGCGGAGAAATTTCTTCTTGTTCGAGGCATAAAAATGATCCTTCTTTCTATAGTGCTTACAGTATACCAGATTCATTAAAAAATGTCTCTCAAAGTGTCTTAAATTACGATACCATTATAGGTAACTTCTTTATTTGTCTTGTTTCTCCATTTTTATATTCAATACGACATAGCTCCATCTAAGCCTCATATTCTATATCATCAAAAATAACCGGCACATATCCCTTAAATAAATCCAAAATCATACATGCCACTTCCCGCATCTGAGGATGGGCCCGCTTTGCCGTCCGCAGTTTAAAGAAATGTCTCCATTCGCGCAAATTCATAGTAACAACAATCTCTGTTTTCAAGCTGTTTGGCAAAATGCTTCTTGCCTGCTGCGGTTCTGCCCCCAGTCCCATTAATTTATTGTAATTATCTTCGATTACCTGCATGGAATCCAGCCATACTTTATATTCCGCACTGTCCTCACTCCAGAAAAGCGGCTGAATCAGAGTAAGTTCTTTTCCAAATTTTTCATTGCTGTAATTACAATACCTTGTACTTTCTTGACTGTAACTCGCAATTCTGTGTCTGACTATTTCATGTGTAACCCCGCGATCACAAATAATCCTGACAGAGATTTTTTCATGCTCAATCACAGATTCATGTCCGCTTTTTAAAATATTTCTGATAAATTTTTCAGCAGAATCCTCCGTAATCCGGTCTTCCGATTTATAGCAGACCCGCCCAATCTTCTCAATCTTTTTTAACATTTCTTTTCCATCTAACTGATCTAACAATTCAACACTTGGTTTAATAACTCTCATGCTGCTCCTCCTTATATTCAATGATATTTGCAAGTCTCTTTTCATAGATCAAACAGCTGTCACAAGCTGACGGACAATCAAAAATTCTAATTTTGGCCAAGCTGAATAATGAAAATTTTGCTGTATCCTCTATGCCTGCTATCTTATTCGAAGATGTTGTATCAAATATCGTAATCACTTTCATATCCAGAAAATGCCCCACCTTACTATGTAGTTCTTTCGCAAGTACTTTCACCGTTTCCCCGGAATGAACGACATCCGTAATCACAGCAACCGCTTTTATTTTTTCATTTTTTTCAAACAACTGCCACTCATATTTATTGTATTCTTTTTTATTTTCCGGCAAATAGGAACATGCCTTATCTGGAAACAGGAACCGGATATACGATAGCAAAATAGCTCCTTTAATTCCCAACCCTATAATACAGTCTATATCCTTCAGATCAGCTTTTCTGTTAAACAAATCTGCTATTCCATCCGCAATCGAAAACAGCGCGTCCTTATGTTGAAAAAAATACGATGTATCGAGCCAGTTCAATCTATAGGAATTTTTCCAATGATAATGTCCCGTTTTATACAATTGCTGCTCCGATACTATAGTTAATAACTTTTCAGCATAATCTGGTGTGTCATAATCAACTTTCAGCTGTTCTGACAACTGTTCTGACGGCTTATCAAACAACCCTCCATTTTCTTCACCTTCATCTGATACCTCTGATATATCTTCATTCTGGAATATTTTTGTGTTCCAGCACTTCCATTCTGCTACACCTTCATCTATGAAATATTTATACTGCTCTTCCTGAATCAGACCGGTATCTGAAATTGTCCACACGTTATAGGCATTGTGATGTCCATAAAACGAAAGCTCAACCAACTGATTTTTTATTCGTTCCGTGAGTTCTGTTTTATCCTGCAGCTCCATTTTTTCGATAAATTCCCGATTAAAATCCACTCCCAGGCTTCCAACCGTACTATAATTTATCTGATCATTGGGTTCCTCACAGGGTCTTATCTGTCCACTTTGTGTTCCATGAACATGCCCCGTCAAAACATAGTGTATATCATAAGCCAGTAATATCTTTTTGATTTTATTCCAGTTTTTCGTATCGCAGGTTCCATATTGTCCAATCCGAGAAGAGTTATTATCTGTCACAGACTGCGAAGAGCTTTCATAAATAACCGGCCGATGGTGCATAATTGCAATTTTCGTATAATCCTTATAAGCTTTGGCTGTTTTCCCAAATAATTGTTCCAATTCCAGCCTTAAATCCTCATCACTGATAAAGCCATACTCATCCTTATCACCAATCCTATGCGTACTGTCCAGGCCAAGCAGGAGCACTTTGGGATTCTCCAAAACCACACAGGATACCACTGCTTTATTCGCGTTGTCCTGTAAGCCTATCTGTGGCAAAAACTGCTTATAATATTCCAGTTTTTTATCGCGATACTTCCACAAGTTTGTTTCATCTATCTCTGCTTTACCTTTAATTCCGGCAAGCAAATTCCGGTTTACATCATGATTACCAGGAACACATACTGTATGGGTGATATTCAGTTCTGTTTTTATCTTATTTATTACTCCTGCTGCCTTCTGATATGCAATTTCCGTGCCACCCCGATCAACAATATCACCACTGATAATCAACGTGTCTACGGTTTTGTCCAATTTTTTCAGTGACTCTAGAAACGCGTCCAAAAACTCTGAATTCTGCAGCAGAGAGTTTCCCTTCTCATCAAAATGTAAGTCTGATATATGGATTATTTTATGTTCCGCCACAGTTACCGGCCCCCCTTTACTTACTGCCTGTACAATTTCCTGCACACAGCGGTGTAGATATCGTATATCCTAACTCTGTCCGTGCCTCATTCGGTTCATAGGATATTGCAAATGCCTGGATCTTGTTTTGTAATAATCTTTTTGATATTTCCAGTTTCAAAATCCCTGCGCACCCTCTCACGGATCCGCCAAGATATTCTACAATGTTTTTTGCGCGCAAAAATTCATTTCCCTGGCAAATCATATCTGCAACGATGATAAATTTCCCCGCACGAGAATCATTTCTGTAAAAATCAGCCCGGTTCAGTTTGTTATACGGTCCCAGATGATCCACATAAATAAGATTGAGCCCCAAAAGCTGTGACAAAACCCCTGCAATATAGCTTCCATTCAGCGTATGGCAAAAAAGCATATTTCTTTCTGTCATCGTCTCACCCCGGGAAGTAAATTCCGCATCTAAATCATATGCAATGATATAACACCAGCGAAGTATTTCAACATTCTCATTTATGATTTTCTTAACATCGATGTAAACATCCAGTCTTGTGCCAGTCTGTGTATTGTATCCTGCTTTGTCGCAGCATTTATTTTTTATATAATGCTTTCCATACCAGTTAAACTTCTCCCGGTAATCTAAACTTTCACTCTCACGAAGCCCTTTTATTTCTCCAATTCCATTGTATAACCAAAATGCCTCGTGGTGACATACCTGCACCCTGTTTATATTCTTTTCCAACCAGCTTATCCATCTGCTTATTCCATTCGAATATATATAACGCACATGGCTGAAATCAATTACGATCTGATAATCCTGATACTGTTTGGATTCGAATATCCTGTGAAATAAATCTTCCACACATTCTATGTTCCAACGTTCCTCTTTAAATAGCTGATTCCGTTCTTTCAGGCGTGTCGCTTTTTTTAGCACTGTATAAATCTGTTCCAGATGTACAGACACTACAATCTGTTTGCTCTTCTCGTCTATGATTTCAAACATGCTTCTTCTCCTGTACAAATTCGACTTCAACATGCACTCCGGCCATCGAGATCGGATACTTTTTCAATGGCGAGTTTTTGGTATTTCTTCTTGCCCATACGCACTGTACACAATTTAAAATATCCCTGTTTTCGCACTTCTGGCAGGCTGCATAGGTAAATACAACCTCTGTATTTTTTTGATGTATCCGAAGCGTTGCTTTTGAAACTGCCAAAAGATTTTTTAATCTATAAAGATCCATATCACGCGCCTGCATCTGTGAATAATACAAAGCTTCCATAATAGAAAGAAAATTAATCTCTTTTTTTACATTAATGCCCAAACACTCTGCATAAATATAAAATTCTTCTCTTTGCCTTCTGAAAGAACTGCCGCCTTTTTTTATTCTCTCCCCAATCGACTCATAAAAACCTCTTCCAGCATCTGCTATCGTCAAAATATATCCATTCAGTTCCGGACTTAACGGAATTCCCATCTGCATATACGCATAACTCAATGAATGACTATGTATTTGTGCATTCACGATTAATTCTGTAGCTGCCGTTAATGTATTCTCCCACAGCTGATCACCCCGTATCGGTGTTGTTTCAGATCGAAAAAACGGAGTATTTCGAAGCATACTCTTCACATTGCCAGAAAGTGTATCCCTCGTCCGTTTTTTTTTCGCTTCGCCCCATTCTTCAAAATATATATATGGTTCATTTACAAAAATTTTCGTTACATTTCTTTGTAAGCGTTCATAATCACAATAATTATTGAACCCGCCCAGATAACCTTCCTCATATTCCGCAATATTATATCTTTTCAAGACTGAAAAAAAACCTATAGAATCTAAAAAGGCAAGCAATTTCGGATTGTATGCCAACTCCAGATACACCGGGCAGCCACTCTTACTCTTCAACAAATTCAGCATGGTCATAAACAGCGGAATTGCATTGGAATAGATGCTTTCCGTTTCCACCAGAGAAACTGCTGTCTGCTGTCCCTTCTGCAAATATTTATAACATTCTGTTAATTCAGGCAAAATTTTATAATATATTGCTGTTTTATTAATTACCTGAGGCAACCGATCTATCATTTCTGCTTACTCTCCCCTAAAAAATAAAACCTCCAAACTGGTTACTGATTTCATTTTACACCAGTTTGAAGATTTTCACAAACACTATATCGAAATCTATGTAAATATTTTCGTAAAGGTCAAACCACTCGCCTTTCACTATAACCATTTTTAGTGCATACTTGAGAAAATCAATAGATTTTTCAAGGAGGACTAAAACCTGGCATTTGACTGCCTCCCTCATATCTTTTGATATGTTAATTATACTATCGCTGGGTGAGATATGTTTCAAATAAATGTTCCATGGGACCTCCGTTCTGCCGCACGATGCGGTATCATTTGTAATTGAAAAGTAACTGTAAAGATGCTGAATGGTTACGTTGGGATTACAAAAATTATAAGTAGGATCCAGAAAAATCACAATGGAGGCGATGGCAGGAGAATATGCGGCAATTCTCTGGAAATTCTCCGGGAATTTTCCGGAAACGGCGGTATCAGTCAGGATCATACTTGTATGGCTTTCTCGAGTGTGTTATAATCAAACCAACTGTCTTTTCGACAGAATATGAGATTTGAGAAAGACGAAGGAATTTACATATGTGTGGAATCGTTGGATTTACAGGACATAGACAGGCGGCTCCGGTGCTGCTTGACGGACTTGAAAAACTGGAATACCGTGGATATGACTCGGCGGGAATCGCGGTCCGGGACGGCGAGAAGGATGTGGAGATCGTAAAGGCGAAAGGTCGCCTGCGCGTTCTTGCGGAAAAGACGAATGATGGAACCGCAATGCACGGAACATGCGGAATCGGGCATACCCGCTGGGCGACACACGGGGAACCGAGTGAGCTGAACGCGCATCCGCACTGCAGCGATGACCGGAATGTAGTTGGTGTCCACAATGGAATTATCGAGAATTACCAGGAGTTGCGGGAAAAGCTGCAGCACAAGGGATATAACTTCTATTCTGATACGGATACAGAGGTTGCGATCAAGCTGATCGATTATTACTATAAGAAGTATGAGCATACGCCGGTGGACGCGATCAACCATGCAATGGTGCGGATCCGCGGTTCTTACGCGCTGGCCATCATGTTCCGGGATTATCCGGAAGAGATCTATGCGGCGAGAAAGGACAGCCCGATGATCATCGGTGTTGCGGATGGTGAGTCTTTTGTCGCGTCGGATGTTCCGGCAATCTTAAAGTATACGAGAAATGTTTATTATATTGGAAATATGGAGATGTGCCGTCTGCAGAAGGGAAATGTGACGTTCTACAACCTGGACGGCGATGAGATCGAGAAAGATCTGGTGGAGATCCAGTGGGATGCGGAAGCTGCGGAGAAAGCGGGCTTTGAGCATTTTATGATGAAGGAGATCCATGAGCAGCCGAAAGCGATTCGGGATACGATAAATTCTGTAGTTCGGGATGGCAAGATCGATCTTAGTGGAGTTGGAATTACGGAGGAAGAGATCCAGAAGCTGCAGCAGATCTATATTGTTGCCTGTGGTTCCGCTTATCATGTTGGTGTTGCTGCCCAGTATGTGATCGAGGATCTGGCGCAGATCCCGGTCCGCGTAGAGCTGGCGTCGGAGTTCCGTTACCGGAGAATGCTGTTTGCGCCGAATTCTCTTGTGATCATCGTAAGCCAGTCCGGAGAGACGGCGGACAGTCTTGCGGCGCTCCGGGAGGCGAAGGCCTATGGGGTTAAGACGTTAGCGATCGTCAATGTAGTCGGATCCACGATCGCCCGGGAAGCGGACCATGTTTTCTACACGCTTGCGGGACCGGAGATTGCGGTTGCGACGACGAAGGCGTACAGCACACAGCTGATCGCATCCTATATTTTATCCATCGAATTTGCCCGCGTGCGTGGAATGATTGATGAGGACAGGGCAGCGGAGCTGATCGCGGAGCTTCAGACGATCCCGGATAAGATCGAGAAGCTTCTCGAGGACAAGGAGCGGATCCAGTGGTTCGCGGCGAAGCAGATGAACGCACAGAATATGTTCTTTATCGGCCGTGGAATCGACTATGCGGTGAGCCTGGAAGGCAGTCTTAAGATGAAGGAGATCAGCTATATCCACTCTGAGGCCTATGCGGCCGGTGAGCTGAAGCATGGAACGATCAGCCTGATCGAGCCGGGAACGCTGGTGATCGGAGTTTTGACGCAGCAGGATCTCTATGAGAAGACTGTCAGCAACATGGTCGAGTGCAAGAGCCGTGGGGCGTATCTGATGGCGCTCACGACGTATGGAAATTACAGCATCGAGGACTGCGCGGAGTTTGTGATCTATATCCCGAAGACGGATCCGCTGTTTGCGGCGAGTCTGGCGGTGATTCCGCTGCAGCTTATGGGATATTATGTATCTGTCGCAAAGGGACTTGATGTAGATAAGCCGAGAAATCTGGCGAAGAGTGTGACGGTGGAATAATTTTTGCGTGGGATTTCACATGTTGGGAAATAAAGATGAAGGAGAGTACCATGGAAAACAATTCAAATGAAGTTGTAGAGATCGACCTGAAGGACCTGATGTTTGCGGTTCTTCATAAGTGGAGACCGGTGCTTGCAGTCGCGGTTATTATGGCGGTTCTGCTTGGTGGTGCGAAGGGCACGATGACTTACAGGAATCAGAATGACCCGGAGACGGCGAAGGAAGCGAGAGTAACTTACCAGAATGATCTGGAGCTCTATGAGAAGAATAAGTCCACATATGAACGTGAGATGGAAAATCTCCGAACAGATATTGCGAATCAGCAGGAATATCTGGATCATTCGATCTGGATCAACATGAGTCCGTACGATGTATGCGAGGCGAGAGCGGATCTGTTCGTTTCCACAGGATATCAGATCATGCCGGGAATGGAGTATCAGAATCGTGATAATACAGATACGATCCTTCAGGCATATCAGTCTCTTTTAACCAGCAGCGCAGTTCTTGAGGATGTTGCGAAGCAGGTAAAGACGGAGCCGAGATATCTGGAAGAACTTGTGGAAGTGACGATCGGGGCAAATCAGGATGGCCAGTTAAACCGTATGCTTACGATTGATGTAAAGCATACGACAAAAGAAGATGCCGAGGAAGTTCTTGGCGCGTTTCTGGCACATGTAGACGATATGCATGACCGGATCGCCACAAGTATTGGGGAACATACAGTTTCTATCGTAAATGAGAGTGTCAGCGCGCTGGTGAACCTTGATCTTGCAGAACTTCAGCGTCAGCAGACCGAGAAGCTGACAACGCTGAATGACAGTTTACAGACAAAGCAGACTGCGTATGATGAACTTGAGGAGCCGAAGGAAGTCGATTCTTCCAAGCGTGCGGCGTTAAAGAGCGCGATCAAATACGGAATTCTCGGCGGAGTTCTCGGTGGCTTCCTTGTTGTGTTTGGAATCTGTGTTGCGTTTGTGATGAGCGATAAGCTGTATTCCGCAAAGGAACTCAGATTCCGTTACAAGGTAAAAGTCCTTGGAAGACTTTCCAAGGGCGGAAAGAAAGCTGGAGCGATCGACGCATGGCTGAATCGTCTTGAGGGACGCGCATGCAACGTGAACGCTGAGACGGAGTATGGGCTGATCGCGGCGAATATTAGGAACTATGCGGATGGAATGAAGACCATTCTTGTTACCGGTGATGTGGATCCTGAGGTCCTTAGAGAGGCTGCGGAGGCGCTGGAGAAAGAGCTTAGTGGAATCCGCGTGATCTCTGGAAACTGCATGCTGGAGGACGCTGAGACCGTTAAGAAGCTGCCGGAGTGCGATGGTGTCGTGTTTGTTGAGCAGTGCGGTATGTCTAAGTATAGTGCGCTGGAACTGGAGATTGAGAGAGTGAAGGATCTTGGGAAGAGCGTTGTGGGGTGTGTGGTGTTGGAGTAGAGAACACTAATGTCCGTACGGGAACACTGGAACCGAGAGGTTGATTGTAGGTTGTAGTAGTTTTAGTTTATAGGTGAATATTGAATGAGAGAAAAAGGGAGCGATCGCTTGGAATTTTCTATGGTTGGTGGAGAGTTCGGAGAGGTGGCTTCCTTTTTGTTATTTAAATTGTAAACGCTCCATAGCGTTTACGCAATGGAACGGGATTCTGACGAATTATAATGGTATAGTGGTTCAGCTTGACTACACAGCGATATTGACGTATGCTGAATGTGGAAGACAATACTGAAGTGCTATACTAACGTTGTAACAGTAGTGGCTAATAA
>NZ_QWGI01000012.1:0-106356 GCF_003435125.1 Clostridium sp. AM25-23AC
AGAGATAGAAAAAAGAGTCATCCGATGGATGGCTCTTTTTTGTATGTTCGAGCCCTGCCGGGCTCGAACGGTTCGAATGTCTCCGCTCCACTGCGGTCGTAGCAACAATTTCAAATGCTTGTAAATCATAGGATTGCATGGTATGATAAAATATGTTCGGAAATGCTGGCTGAATGTATCAGCAGAAATTGCCGACAGCACGCGATAGAGTTCATGCATGAGGGTCACACGCTCAAAAAAGTTTAAACATGAATCATGAGAAAGGGGACATAGCTGTTCTAAGGCAGTTGTAAGTGTATGGGAAAACATAGAGATGGCTTTAAGAGCCGGACAGGATTTGTACTGGCCTGCATTGGGTCGGCTGTTGGTATGGGGAATATCTGGAGATTCCCATATATGGTTTCAGAATGGGGTGGAATGACGTTCCTGCTTCCATATGTTCTGTTTGTTATTTTGATCGCTTCTACCGGAGTGATCGAGGAAATGGCGCTTGGCCGCGCGGCAAAGAGCGGACCGATCAAAGCATTCGGTAAATGTACGGAGATCCGCACCGGAAATAAGCGGATAGGAGAGGTGATCGGTGTGATTCCGGTTATCGGATCCCTGGCATTGGCGATCGGATATAGCGTGGTCGTAGGATGGATCTTTAAATATACATTTTTTGCACTTTCCGGTGGTCTCTTCCACTTAGGGCAGGACGTAGCCGCGATCGAAGGCTTGTTTGGAGGTACAGCCGCCGCATTTGGAAATAATGTATGGCAGGTGGTCGCAATGCTTGTAACCGCGGTGATCATGGCATATGGAATTTCCGGCGGAATTGAGAAAGCGAATAAGATCATGATGCCGATGCTTTTTATCCTGTTTGTTGGGCTCGGCATATATATTTTTACACTTCCAGGTTCGGAACATGGATATCGTTATATTTTTACACTGGATCCCAAAGGGCTTTTTGATCCAAGACTCTGGATCTACGCGTTCGGCCAGGCATTCTTTTCGCTTTCCATCGCAGGAAATGGAACAGTCATTTACGGTTCTTATTTGAGCGAGGAAGAGGATGTGGTCAGCTCAGCAAGAAATGTAGCATTTTTTGATACATTAGCGGCGCTTCTTGCGGCACTCGTCATTATACCGGGCATGGCAGTGGGAGGCGCAGAACTATCGTCAGGCGGACCGGGGCTGATGTTTATTTATCTGCTGAATGTGTTTAATGGCATGCCGGGCGGATGGTGTGTAGAGATAGTCTTTTATGTCTGTGTTTTGTTTGCTGGCTTAAGCTCTCTGGTAAATCTTTATGAGGCACCGGTAGAGATGATGCAGGAGCGGTTTGGGTTCAGGCGGAAAATTGCGGTTGCAGTGATCGCGATGCTTGGCGGTATCATTTCCCTGATGATCCAGGGAATCGTTTCCGGATGGATGGATGCGGTCTCCATTTATATCTGTCCGCTTGGCGCGATGCTTGCTGCTATCATGTTTTTCTGGGTAGCCGGAAAGGATTTTGCGCTTACAGCAGTTAACAAAGGAACGAAAAAAACGATCGGCAGCTGGTTTATGCCGCTTGGAAAATATGTATTGGTTCCGGCTGCGCTTCTCGCACTTGTGGCGGGGGCGCTGCTTGGGGGAATTGGCTGATAAGAGATACTTTCATGTTTCGTTAGGAGAAATCTGAGGACGGCATGTGGAAAACTTAATGGAGGAGATGACTAAAAATGAGCAGATTAAACGAATTGCTCCAACAGGCGGGCAATATTGGACGGAACGAAGATGGTTCGATCACAAGACTGGGATTTTCAGAAAAATATTTTCAGGCGCTTGAGTTTTTAAAAGGACGCATGCAGGAGCTGGGAATGCAGGTGGAGACTGACCCGGTCGGAAATCTTCATGGCGTATTGCAGGGGAGTGACCCGGCAGCAAAATCCATCGTGATCGGCTCCCACATGGATACAGTTATGCAGGGCGGTGTTTATGATGGAATGCTGGGTGTGACCGGTGCATTGGAAGTTGCAGCCCGCTTAAAGGATGAAGGACGTACCCTGCGCCATCCATTGGAGATCTGGGGATTTAATATGGAAGAGTCCAGTATTCTTGGCGGTACATTTGGAAGCAGATGCGTGACAGGGATGCTCGATCCGGATATTCCCGGATATGCGGAAAAATTAGCAAAGTTTGGCTGCAGTCCGGAAAAAGCAAAAGCCGCAAAGAGAGATATCAGCAAGTATGAGTGCTACCTGGAGTATCATATCGAACAGGGCGATAAACTCGATCATACGGGAATCGATGTGGGAGTTGTCAGCGGAATCGTCAGCATCATCGACTATAAGGTAACGGCAAAAGGCATGAGCAACCATGCGGGCACAACGATGATGGCTAACAGAAAAGATGCGCTTGTCGGAATGGCAAAGCTGATCGTGGCAGCAGAAGAGCGGGCAAGAGAACTGAATGACACACTTGTATTTACGGTCGGAAAGATCGCTGTATCCCCCGGACAGGAAAATGTAATTCCGGGACAGGCTGTGGCGAACTTTGAGATGCGTCATATGGACAAAGCTGTAACTGATCAGTTCTATGCAGATATTCAGGCATTTGCAAAAGAGATTCCGAACTGTGAGTTTGAATTTGTAAATACCAGTGCCAAATATTCCACACCGTGTGATCCGAGATTGATCAAACTGATCGACGATGTCTGCACGGAAAAGGGAATCAGCCATATCATCATGCCAAGTGGTGCAGGTCATGACGCGAATTCGATGGCCCACGAAGGTGTCCCGATCGGTATGATCTTTGTTCCGAGTGTCAAGGGCATCAGCCATCAGGGAGACGAATATACAAAACCGGAACATATCGATATGGGGGCGGATGTTCTGTATCAGACGGTGTTAAAACTGGATGAAAATGGATTTTAAGTTTTACAGATGCTCAAATGAAGAACTGAATTTTATCTGGCAGAACTTGAAAAACGATATAAACATAGGAGGTATTTTATCATGGCAAAGGAAGCGAATCCGATTCCACAGGGAAAGTATGTACCGGCAACGAGATTTGGCAATCTGATCTTTACAGCAGGTATGACACCGAGAAACAATGGTGTTCTGATCAAGACAGGAAAAGTAAAAGCGTCAGATGATATTGCTGATTATAAGGACGCTGTTGTACAGGCCGCGAAGAATGCGCTCACAGCTGCAAAAAATAAGCTGGAAGAGGGCGAGAAGATCGTACAGATCATGCAGATTACAGTTTATGTAAATTCTGAGCCGGATTTTACAAAGCAGCCGAAGATCGCGGATTTCGCGTCTGAGTATTTCTGCGAGGAGCTTGGGGAATCCGGAGTTGGAAGCCGCGCGGCTGTCGGTGTTGCGGTTCTTCCGGGAGAAGCTCCAGTGGAGATCGCGATCATTGCGGGGGTAGGCAAGTAAAATAAATTCATGCTATAAAAGAAGACCACTGATGGGAAAGATCCTGCTCAGTGGTCTTTTTTGTGTAACAGGAAATTCCGAGGAATTTCCTGTTACATAAAAAGGCACTGACGTGCCAATGATGCACGCTTGCGCGAAGATGTAGATTGTCGCAAGCAGCCGCGGGAGGCACGGAAATGTGCCAAGTCACATTCTTTTTTATTATTTTAAATATTAATGGCAATAAACATATGATAAACAGATGTATTATATTTGATATTGATATGTTTTATGCGGCGTTTTGAATTGACAAATAGTCTCTGGTTGAATATAATAAAAATACAAATATATGAACGCGTTCCAATATAATGAATTTAGAAGCGATTGAATCACGATTTCCGATTGACCAATTTTGGCTGTTTCTGGCCGACTCTATGTGGCCGATTCTACCCAACGCTAACAATGAGGAAGAATTATACGTAAAGAAACAAAAGAAGATTCGGAAATGAACAACAGAAGGGATGGATGGTTATGTTTGGTGTTTCTGGCAGTTGTGTATTTTTATGGTGTGTTTATTTGTTTTTAGGTATTTTTCCGCTGATTTATGTCACGGTTAATGACAAGAAGAAAGGGGGAAAATAAGATATGTCAAATAATGCTTTGTATATGATCGTTACGGTCATATTTATGGTCGGTCTGGCAGTGATCGGTATCTTAATTTCCCGCGGAATCAAGGACACGGAAGATTGGATGGTTGCCAGTAAATCATTAGGAAAACTCCCGATGGCTGGTACCTACTTTGCAACAATTATTTCTGCAACGTCAATTATGAGCTACATGGGCTATTATTACCTGAACGGTTGGTCTGGATGGTGGAATGCAGCCGGTACGCTTCTGACTTCTTTCCTCGCATGTATGTTCTTTGCAAGAAGAATGCGTCAGAGTGAATGTAATACTCTTCCGGAGCTGATTGAAAAACGTTACAGCGGAAAGTATTCCATCGTTATGAGTCTTCTGATCGTTGTAAGCTGTACTGCACTGTTAGGTGCACAGGTAACAGGTGCAACTATCATTTTACAGACTTTCTCCAATTGGAGCACATTAACATGCTGTGTTATTTTACTTGCAGTGTTTGTCGTATTCACATGTATCGGTGGTATGAAAGCGGTTGCATGGACAGATACGATCTGCTCCTTCGTAATCATCATTGGTATTTGGCTGATCGCAATCCAGTTCCTGTTAAAGGTTGGCGGATTCACAGCTATGAACGAAGGTATTGCGGCTCTGAATCCGGAATTTGTAAAAGGATTCAGTGTTAAGATCCCGCCGATCACAGCGTTAAGCTGGGTAGTTACATGGGGTATCTGTAACTTTGGTGCACCGCAGTTCGTAGCACGTTTCATGTCTGCTGAGAGCCCGGAAGTTGCTTCTAAGAGCCAGGGTATCACAGGCATCGGTTTATTACTTTTCTATGTTCCACTTGCAATCACTGGTTTATGCGGTATGCTGATCCACCCGGGTATCGAAAAGCAGGATATGGTATTTACAACATTAGTATTTAGTGAAGTAAATCCGATTATCGGAGCAATCATGCTTGCATCTGTTGTAGCAGCTATCATTTCTACAGCAGACAGCTTACTTCTTTTGATCGCTACAACATTTGCACATGACTTCTATTCCAAGGTAAAGAGCAATGTATCGGATAAAGAAGAGTTATTCGTATCTCGTGTTTCTACAATCGTATTTGGTATCGGTGCCGTTGCCCTTACATTCGTTATGAGCGACACGATCCAGATCATTCAGGCGAAAGCCGTTACTCTTATGGGTGCTGCAATGGCAGTCCCGATTATGGTCGGCGTTGCATGGAAGCGTGCAAATAAAATCAGTGCCATGATCGCAGCAGCGGCTGGTTTTGTGACAGCACTTGTTTGGTACGGCCTTGGACAGCCAGCTGGTATTATGGCAGCTCTTCCGGCGTGTCTGGTATGCTTTATCGTAATCATGGTTGGCTCTGTTATGACTCCGGAAAGTGCAAATGAATCTGCTGATAAGGAGACAATGGATCACTTATTTGGAGAGACAAAATAAAAAATAGAATTAAGAGATTTGCCTGCGCCGTCATAATGATCATTCTGACGGCGCAAGGAGATCTCAGTGAAAGAGGTGGATCATCGATATGAGCAGATTAAATGAATTGCTGCAGCAGGCTGGAAACATTGGACGGAATGAAGATGGTTCGATTACCCGGCTTGGATTCTCAGAAGGATACTTTCAGGCACTTGAGCTTTTAAAAGCACGCATGAAAGAAATAGGAATGCAGGTGGAAACTGACCCGGTTGGAAACCTTCATGGCATTTTGCCGGGCAGTGATCCGGAAGCAAAAGCAATTGTAATCGGTTCTCATCTGGATACAGTTATTAAGGGCGGTGTTTATGATGGCATGCTCGGTGTGACCGGTGCAATGGAAGTTGCAGCTCGTTTAAAGGACGAAGGCCGTACACTGCGTCATCCATTGGAAATTTGGGGATTTAATATGGAAGAGTCCAGTATCCTCGGTGGAACCTTCGGAAGCCGCTGTGTGACAGGAATGATCGATCCGGATCTTCCGGGATATCCGGAAAAATTAGCAAAGTTTGACTGTAGTCCGGAGAAAGTTAAAGCTGCAAAGAGAGATATCAGCAAGTATGAATGTTATCTGGAATATCATATCGAACAGGGCGATAAACTCGATAATGCGGATCTTGATGTCGGTGTTGTCAGCGGAATCGTCAGTGTGATCCGCTATGAAGTGACAGCTAAAGGCATGAGCAATCATGCAGGAACGACGATGATGGTAAACAGAAAAGATGCACTTGTCGGAATGGCAAAGCTGATCGTTGCAGCAGAACAGCGTGCAAGAGAACTGAGCGATACACTTGTATTTACCGTCGGAAAGATCGCCGTATCTCCGGGACAGGAAAATGTAATTCCGGGACAGGCAGTGGCAACCTTTGAGATGCGTCACATGGACAGAGCTGTTACAGATCAGTTCTATACAGATATCCAGGCACTCGCAAAAGAAATTCCGAACTGTGAATTTGAATTTGTAAATACCATCGCAAAATACTCTACACCGTGTGATCCGAGGCTGATCAAACTGATTGATGGTGTCTGCACAGAGAAAGGAATCGGTCATGTCATCATGCCGAGCGGTGCTGGCCACGACGCAAACCCGATGGCACACGAAGGAGTCCCGATCGGTATGATCTTTGTTCCGAGTGTTAAGGGCGTCAGCCATCAGGGTGATGAATATACAAAACCGGAACATGTGGACATCGGTGCTGACGTTCTGTATCAGACGGTACTGAAACTTGATGAAAACGGACTTTAAAGCCTGACAGATAAAATGGAAAAGGAGAATGAGACTATGATGGATCTTGCTGTAATCAATGGACTTGTATTTATTGAAGGCGGCTTCCGCAAAGCGGATGTCGGAATTAAAGATGGGAAATTTGCTTTGATCGCAGAGCCGGGCTGCCTGCCGGAAGCTGAGCGCACAATTGATGCAGGCGGAAAATATGTTCTTCCTGGTGGAATTGATACTCATGTACATTATCGTGATCCTGGCCACTGGGAGCGTGAGACATTTGAGGTTGGTACACGTGCAGCAGCAGCCGGTGGATGTACAACATTCTTTGAGCATCCGATTTCTATGCCGCCGCAGTGGAATGGAGAGATTTTAAAGAACCGTATCAGCATCTGTAAAGGTGAAGAAAGCGCAGCGAATGACCGTCATGAGAAAGGAAGCTGTGTAGACTTCTGCTTCTTCGGAGCAGCAGGCGGTGAGCATCCGGAAGCAATCGAGCCGCTTTCCCATGAAGGAATTATCGCATATAAGACATTCTTACATGAAGCTCCGGAAGGAAGAGATGCAGAGTTTGAAGGTCTGACAAGTGCAAACAACGATCAGTTATACCGTGTCCTTGAAGAAGTTAAGAAGACAGGTCTGGCAGTTGCGGCACATGCAGAGGATAATGAGCTTGTAACAGGTTTCATTAAACGCCTTAGAGAACAGGGACGTCAGACAGAAAATATTGCTCACTGTGAGTCACGTCCACCGATCGTAGAGATCGAAGCAATCTCCAAGATGCTGAAATTTGGTAAGGACGTTGGATGCCCGATCGAATTAGTACATGTTTCCACCTGGCAGGCAATGGAACTTGCAAAGAAAGCAAAAGCAGAGGGACAGCCGGTTATGGTCGAGACCTGTCCGCACTATCTGCTTCTCGATGAGAGCTATGTAGAAAAATACGGTGCATACGCAAAGTGCAACCCGGCGCTTAGAAAAAAAGAGGATGTAGAGCGTCTCTGGGATTATGTAAAAGACGGTACCGTTGATTTCATCGGCAGTGATCACAGCCCGTTCTTAGTTTCCGAGAAAGAAAAGAAAGATAAAGATGGAAATAAGGATATTTTCCTTTCTCCATCTGGATTCCCGGGAATCGATCTTCGTCTCCCGTTAATGATTACAGAGGGATTAAAGCGTGGCGTCAGCCTTGAAAAGATTGTAGAACTCTTAAGCGTTAATCCAGCTAAGTTATTCCATATCTTCCCACAGAAAGGAACGATCTCTGCAGGAGCAGACGGCGACCTTGTTATCGTTGATATGAATAAGAAGGTTACCTGCCATGCTGAGGACAGCTATTCTCAGGCAAAAGGTATCATGAAGGTATACGAAGGCTGGCAGCTTGACTGTGCAGTTGACAGTACAATCGTTCGTGGACGTGTTGTTTACGAGAATGGTAAAGTTGACGAGAGCGCATCTGGCTGGGGCGAATTTGTAAAACCGGTATTAAAAAAATAATTAAATCATGATTTTATGAGAAAATTCCCTGTGAATAAAAGTTTCAGCTGTTCAACAGGGAATTCTCTAACTATTATGTTTATTTCTATTTAGGGAAAAATGATCAGAACAGCCGGGGGATACAGCTGGTCTGATCTGCAAAATGTATAATGTCAAAGGGGAAATTATTATGACAAGAGAAGCAAATCCAATTCCGCAGGGAAAATATGTTCCGGCAACAAGATTCGGCAATATGATCTTTACAGCAGGTATGACACCGCGCAATAACGGAGTACTGTTAAAAACAGGAAAAATTAAAGCAACAGACGAAATTGCAGATTATAAAGAGGCTGTTGTCCAGGCAGCAAAGAATGCACTGACAGCGGCGAAAAATAAGCTGGAGAACGGTGAAAAAATTGTACAGATCATGCAGATCACCGTTTATGTAAACAGCGAGACAGATTTCACAAAACAGCCAAAGATTGCAGATTTTGCATCGGAGTATTTCTGTGAAGAACTCGGAGAATCTGGAGTCGGAAGCCGGGCTGCGGTTGGGGTTGCAGTTCTTCCGGGGGACGCACCGGTTGAAATATCTATTATTGCTGGAGTTGAAAATTAAAAATTAACAGGATGTAATAGAAAGTGACTGCTGTCAAATAGAAAATTTGTGCAGCAGTTTTTCTATTTACATATGTAGTGAATGGAAAATCAGAAAATACATGCGAGTATATATGTAGGGGGAGTATATATGTCATTATTTCCAGAAAGCGCTTATCAGTTAGAATTACCCAAAATGCATAGAGTCCTGCAAAAATTTGATACAACACAGTTAGAAAATGTAGAGGAGACTTTGCGTGCCGAAATGCATAAGAAGGAAATCAGCAGTCTTGTAAAACCGGGAATGAGGATTGCTATGGCCGTGGGAAGCCGCGGAATTCAGAATTTGGCGTTGATCGTCAAAACTATTGCGGACGAATTGCAGAACATGGGAGCAATGCCGTTTATCGTTCCGGCTATGGGATCGCATGGAGGAGGAACCGCTAAGGGACAGACAGCGGTTTTGGAAGGCTATGGAATTACGGAAGAGGCAATAGGAATCCCGGTTAAATCCAGTCTCGAGGTTGATGAAATTGGAACCGTAGAATGTGAGAGTGGAACGGTTCAGGTTGTAGTTGATCATTATGCAGCTCATGCTGATCTGATCATTCCTATTGGAAGAGTAAAACCGCATACAGATTTCAGAGGTCCTATTGAAAGCGGATTATGTAAAATGCTTACGATCGGGCTGGGAAAATTTGAGGGCTGCACGAGACTGCACCATATGGGAGCAATACATTTTCCTACGCTTCTTCCAGTTGCCGCAAAACTTGTAATTGACAAAACTCCGGTAGGTTTTGGAGTTGCAATTATTGAAAACAGCTATGATCAGACGTACCATATTGAGATGGTTCCTGCAGACAAGATCCACGACAGAGAGCCGGAATTGTTAAAAATCGCGCGTTCAAAGATGCCAAAGATCCTGGTGAAGGAAATTGATGCATTAATTGTGCAGGAAATGGGAAAAGATATTTCCGGAGCAGGTATGGATCCGAATATTATAGGACGTGCGGCCAGAGGAAGATTGAAAGACTTTGATGGTCCGGAAATACAGAGAATTTTAGTGAAGAGTCTTACAAAAGATACACATGGAAATGCAAGCGGCATTGGATTAGCGGACTATGTTTTAAAGCCGTGTGCGGAAACAATCGATTTAGGGGCAACATACACCAACTCGGTGAGCTGTGGTAATCCGGAAGGTGGCCGGATTCCAATTCAGGTGACAGATGTAAAAGAGGGAGTTTTAGCCTGTCTGCGGAGTGGTGTGGGTGTAGAGCTGAATGCTCCGAAGCTTGTGTATATAAAAAATACACTCCAATTAGGGGAGATATGGGTCTCAGATGCACTTATCGAGGAAGTGAGAAGAAATCCTCAGCTGATATTATGTGATGAAGAGCAGTCGATCGAGAAGTTACAAATGTCATAAAAGAGGAGAAAAATGATAAGTCTCCTGTTATTGCAAAATTTGTTTGTTTTTCCATGCAGAATGCATTATACTAAAAAGAGGTGAAAAAGAAATAAATGGAAATAATCCTTTTTGGGGGGTAAAATGAATGCAGGAAAAGGAACCTCAATATATAAATTCAATTATAAGGGCAACTGCGATATTAGAGTTATATGAAAAGCTGAATGTACAGTATCTTGGAATCGCCGAGATCAGCAAAGAATTGGGAATTCAGAAAACAACGGTATTTAATATTGTAAAAACACTGGTGCATCAGGGATGGCTGATTCAGGACAATCCGAACGGAAAATACCGGCTTGGGACCAGAATTCTCAGGGTATCCACGATGATCACGCGGAGTATCACGACGGAAGAACTCATAGAAAAGGAAATGAGGCGCCTGAGAGATGAGTACAATGAGGATGTTGTACTGACTGCTATGGTTGACGGGGTTCCAATCTGTGTAGAGAAAGTAAAATCTGCAAATTATCTCCAGATCCAGTCAAAAGTAGGACGTGTCGGAAGCTATGTAAAGGGTTCCACTGGAAAGACCGTGTTTGCATGGCAGCCGGAGAATTTTATTCAGGAGATACTGAGAAAGATATATCCGGAGACGGAAGCGGGATTGCGGGAGAAAGAGCAGGTTGAGGAACAGCTAAAAAAAATCCGGGAGCAGGGATATTGTATCAGTATTTCAGAGCAGGATAAGGGCGTTGCATCTGTTGCGGTTCCAATCTTAAATGATAAAGGGTATGCAGTATACTCACTGGCTGTGGTCGGAGAGGAAAATCGAATGCGGCAGAAGGGGCTGGATGTGATCCGGCAGGAGCTTGTGAGAGTTGCACGGAGTCTTGGAAGAGAACAGCATTATATGAAAGGGTAGCAGCTTTTTACAGAAAATTTATCCCACAACAAATATAGAAAAACACTGTTTTGCATGAAGGGGGTAATCAAAAATGCGAAACAGTGTTTTTTCTATTATCAGTAAATAAGGAGGTAATCAATAGTGGTGTGGATCGTATCGGGCATGTAAGAGGGAATAATCCAATTTGGGTGCATTTGGATTAGATTATGCGCGGTAGATATCGACCATCTTGCAGATTCTCTTTACAGCATCAACGGCCTTGTCGTGATCCTGAGAGAAATTCATACGGATAAAATCACCGTACTGTTTGCCGAACTCTGTACCCGGTGTTACAGTAACACTTGCCTGTGCGCGGCAGAGCTTTGTAAACTGGAAAATATCAACTTTTAATTTCGGCAACTGCATGAAGATATAGCTTCCGCCTTCTGTTGGACGAGCCCAGCATCCAGGGCAGCTGTTGATGACGGCAAGAATATCATCGCGGATCTGTCTGTGATCAGCAATACGTTTCTCCATCCATCCATCCGGCTCAGAGAACCATCTGTAGAAAGCTGCCTGATTGTAACCTGCACAGCGTAAGGAAACGACGGCCTGAAGTTTTTCCATGCGGGTGATGATTTCAGGTGTACCATAGCCGACACCGAGACGGAAACCACTTAAGGACTCTGTTTTGGACGGACCCATAATTGTGATCAGCTTGTCCGGTTTCTCCGGGAGTGCACGCATGTGTGTGTAAGTGAAATCTTTTTCAAGGATCTGGCGGCTGTAAAGCTCATCTGCAAGGATTGCAACGTCGTATTTCTTTGCGAGGCGTGCAATCTCAGAAACTTCTTCTTTGGAGAAGACTGCGCCAGTCGGGTTGTTCGGGTTTGAGTAGAGGAACAGCTTTACACCGTTTTTGAAAGCTTCTTCCAGCTCTTTTAAATCGATACCGGATGTGTGGGGAGCAGCGTCTTTCCAGTTCATGTGGATCGGAACCATCTCGCCCTCGAAGAATTCAACAAGTTTACGGTTGTCGAAGTAATCCGGTTCAACGATAGCGACCTTGTCACCTCTGCCGACTAAGGAACCCATCGCTAAGAAAAGCGCTCCCTGTGTACCAGGTGTAAGGATGATCTCTGTCTTCGGGTCTACCGGAGCGCCGCTGTACTCTGCGAGTTTTTCAGCAAGATATTCACGGATCGCGCCTTTGCCGCGGTATTCTGTGTATGCCTGATAGGTACCATCTACACAATAGTGTTTCACAAATGTCTCAAGGCTGCCTGGGATCGGCTGGTGTGCGTTTACATCACCGTGAGAGAAATCAACAGCCGGTCCTTCAAGTTTGTCACCGATCATCGGAAGCTCTTCTGCTTTCTGAAGTCCTTCCTGTCCGGGGGCGTTGTCTGTGCCAAGTCTTGCAAATTTTTCTGCTAAATAATCCATAAGTTTACCTCTCCTTTTTATCAATCAGTCTGGTGTGTGAAAATTGGAATGACTGCATTGACTGTGTGAAATGCTTTTCTCTTTGTATCTATACAATAACATGAAAAGATCACATTGTAAAACGGATAAATCAGATATATAATATATGCAAAACAGATGTTTTGGGAGGTGAAATTTATGAATGATGAGGCACTCGAAACGTATTTAAATATTGTAAAGACACACAGTCTTACAAAGACAGCGGAGAACATGTTTATCTCACAGTCAGCAGTGAGCAACCGGCTGATCAGTCTGGAAAAGGAATTGAATGTGAAACTTATTGATCGGAGTCCAGGGCAGAAAGGGGTCGTGCTGACGCAGAAAGGTGAAGAATTTGTTGAATTTGCGAAAAGACATCAGGAACTGAACCGGCAGATTCAGGATTGGAGCCGGGGAGATGTGACGGAGGTGTTACGGGTAGCGTCTGTTATCAGCCTCACGGACTATGTGAAAGGGTTTTACAGGGAACTTCTTGGGAAGGGAAAACTTTCGATCACATTAGCGACACACTGGACAGACCGCATTATTTCGATGTTGGAGAACAGGGAGACAGACATCGGAATTACCCCGCGTGTCTTTTATTCGAAGGCGGTGGAGGCTGTACCGATCTTTAGGGAACCGTTATTTCTGCTTAGCTCAAAAAGTGTTTCTGATTACCCTGAGGTTGTGCAGGCACAGCAGTTAAAGCGTTCCAATGAAATCTATTTTGATTGGGGAACGGGGTTTGTGGAGTGGCATGAAAAACAGATGAACCCGTTAGATCTGCCGCTTATGGTGACAGATACAACGGAGCTGATACCGGAACTTTTACGGATTCCTAATTCTTTCAGTATTATTCCTGCATGCATTTTTAAAAACTATCATGATACAGAGCTGAGACTTTCCAGAATTGTTCCGGAACCACCTCCAAGAATCTGCTATCTCTTAAAGCTTAGGGAACTGCACTCACAGAAAAAGGAACTGATCGAGCAGTTTGAAAAGGAATTTAAAGAATATATACGGACGGTTGAGGATGTTATCAGTATTTAGCCGGAAAACATCTCCACCGCCAGCTTCGTAAATTCCTCCATAGCCTTTGATACATATCTCTTTTTCTTCCACATAACAGCGATGTCGCGGCTCACATCATCGGAGTCCAGTTTGTAAAAGACGACGGGTTCATCGTGGTCGGACATGCGGGCAACGGTGTCAGACAGGAGTGTGACGCCGAGACCGGCACCGCAGGAGCGGTAGGCGGTGGCGAGCTGATCCAACTGCAGGCGGATATTTGGGGCAAAGCCATTTTGGGAACAGAGCTTCACGGCGCGCTCGTAGGCAATGGTCTCCGGGCGAAGCAGCAGGAAAGGGGCCTTTGCGAAGGAAGAGAGGGGGACGGAAGGCGCAGCCGGATCTAAATGAACACCGCGGCGGATCTCATCGGCGGTGAATGCCGCAGGAAGAAGGTCTTTTTTTATTCCCATAGAGGCAAAGAAATTTGGAGCATCTGGGACAGCGAGGAGAAAGTGGTCTTCAAAGAGGATAACAGAGTTGAAGGTGTCACACTGCTGGTCCACCGGATCCACAAGGATGTCGAGCGCTTCATTCGCGAGCCGCTTTTGTAATTCGAGAGATGGCGCTTCCTGAACGTCCAGAGAGATTCCGGGATAGCGGCGGCTGTACTCGGCAACGACCGGGAGAACGATGCTGGAGAGGAAAAAGCTGGAGGCGCCGATCCTCAGAGCCCCTGTTTTGAGGTTCGAGAGGTCGTTGCAGTAGACCTTCAGATCCTCTTCAATGCGGTGGAGCTTTTCCACGGCATCGATGTAGGTGCGGCCGGCGTCAGTTAAAAGAAGACGGGAGGAAGAACGCTCAAATATGGGCTGGCCTAACTCCTGTTCTTCTTTTTTTACTGCGATGCTGATAGCGGGCTGGGTGATATAGAGATTCCTTGCCGCGGCGGAGAAGCTGCCGCAGCGGTAAATTTCGTAGATATAGTCTTTTGACTGGAACATTTTGTTCTCCTACATATAAATGATGTTGGGGTCAAAAGCTTTTGACCCCTCTGATACCGGATTGCTCTGCACTGCGTGCTCCCGCATCTCCGCTCTGCTTCGGTCGGTGCTAAACATGTGCCACTGGCACATAGCCCCCTCAAAAACATTCGTAATTCGCTCATTTTGCTTTGAAAAATGGCTGCTTACTCATGTTTTTGGCGGGTCTCAAGGTCAAAAATTCTCCTGCAAGCAAGCTTGCGTCGAACTTCTGACCTTTTGACCCTAGTATCATATAAATATAGTTAATGAAAAATATCAATATTATAAATTTGATTATATATGAGATCCATGGTATATTCAAGATGATCAAGGGAGGGAATAAAAATTACTGTACACGTGTAGGAATTTTCTGAACTGAAAATTCCGTACAATACAGTGGTGGTAGTGGATTTTGCTGATTCGGAATGCGAAGCATCGGCAAAATCAGTTACTGTTTGCGCAAGGTGTGAACAGTAAAAGGATTTATGTGCCGGGAAGATAGCTTTTGACAGATCAAAATAACAGCAAATACGAACAGCAGCACAGTGGAAACAGTTTCCCGGAGATGATGAAAGAACGCGGGCTGTGCAAAAAGGGAGAAGGAAATGAGTTACTTAAAAACATTGTTTATCATCTGCCCGATCTTCTTTATTTCGGGTATCATTGATTCCATAGGCGGAGGCGGAGGATTGATCGCGCTGCCGACATACTTAATGATCGGATTGCCGGTCCGTTCGGCTTACGGCTGCAACAAGCTGCAGGCAGGTCTCGGAAACCTGGTCTCGGCGATCAAGTATTTTAAAAACAACATGGTCGATCTGAGGATCGCACTGGTCTCAGCTATCACAGCGATGACGGGGGCATGGATCGGAACAAAGATCATCTTTCTCCTTCCGGAGGAGAGCATCCAGAAGGCCATCACGGTGGCGCTTCCGGTGATCGCCCTCATCATGGTTCTCAGAAAGACTGATGCGAGAAACGTGATCATGAGAAGCGAGATCTCGAAAAAAACAGTTGTTCAGGCCCTGATCGTCGGCGTGATCATGGGATTTTACAACAGTCTTTTCGGACCGGGGATCGGTACCGTAGCGATCATCGCATTTACGATGATCATGCACTATGATGCGAGATGTGCATCCGGTAACGGTAAGGTCCTCATTGTACTTACGAATGCCATTGCCCTTGTAAGCTATGTGAAAACGGGAAATGTCGCTTACGAGATCGCTTGTCCGGCAGCAATCTGTGCCATTGCAGGAAACCTCGTCGGCGTTAATCTGGCGATCAGGAAGGGTGAGAAGATCATCAAACCGGTGATGCTAGTCGTAGTGATCCTCACTGTGATCAAATTTGCCTGGCAGAATCATCTGTGGGGTTAAATGCATAAAATTCAATAAGGTTTACCTGTTTTTGTTTACCCATATAAAAGAGGCCGGTCGATCAAAGACTGGTCTCTTTTATTTGAAAATAGAAAAGACTGATGATCAATGGATATACAGATCATCAGTCTTTTTGGGGAAAATCAGGGGAATATTAAATAATTCCTGTAAAGTAGAGAACGAGAGTCATAGCACAGCAGGCAAGACCGCCGATGAGAGTAGAACCGCCGACAGAGCGGAGTCCCTGTTTGAAGTCCAGATTACTGAGAGAGCAGGTAAGCCAGAATCCGGAACTGTTTGCGTGGCTGAATGCAATGCCGCCAGAGCACATCGCAAGGTAAGCTGCTAAGGTGGAAACGCCGAGAGTCTCAAGCATCGGCTGGCATAAAGCGGCAGAAGTAGTAACAGCTAATGTATTGGAACCGGTAACGATACGGATCAGGATACCGATGAGCATCGGGACGAAAATTCCAGGAATATGGGCACTTACTACGAGGTTTGCGAGAGTTTCTGCAACGCCGGCACTCTTGATAAATGCAGCCAGGGAACCGCCAAGGGCAGTAATAAATACAGGACCTGCACAGTCAATAACTGCTTTGCTGATCCAGTCATTGCGGACATCTTCACGTTTCCACCATTCTTTCACCTGAAGGAATACTGCGAGGAAGCAGCCGATGATCAGGGCAGAGAGAGGTGCACCGATAAAGTTCATAACACTTGCAAATATGGTGCCGGGAAGAAGAACGCCTGTAACAGTCTGACCTACGATTAAGAGGACCGGAACAACGATCGGAAGGATCGCCCTTATAAGACTCATAGTGATCTTGTCTTTAGTATCTTCCTGATTTAAAAAGTTGGCATTTAGCTCTACATGTTCATTCTTTAAAGTTGATGCATAAAGTACGGTTGCGATCAATCCGGGGATAGATACAAGGATGCCCCACGGGATCGCCTCACCGAGAGAAAGACCGAGAGTAGCAGCACCGGCAACTGGGCCAGGAGTCGGCGGAACCAGGGAACTCGTTACGATACTGACCTGAATAACAGCTGCAAATGCCATCATGGAGATTCCGGTCTGCTGCGCCAGGTTTGTACAGAGCGGGATGGTAAGTAAGCTTACGGTATCCGGGAATACAGGGATACCAAGGATGCAGGCACTGGTGCCAATGGCCCAGAGTACACGTTTTTTTCCACAAAAATCTACCAGTGAGGTTGTGAGTTTGACAATTGCGCCGGTTTCACTTAAAATAAGACCGAGCAATGAGCCGAGGAAGATGACCAGAGCAACACTGGTACAGGTACTTCCAAAGCCGGAATTCAGTGTGGACGGAATCTTTTCAAGAGGTGTTCCGACGAGAATACCGAGAGTGATGGTGGCAATTAAAAGTGCGAGTATTGCATGGAATTTTAATTTACCGACCATGAGGATCAATAATGCGACTACAATACATAAGACAATAACAACATAAGTACTAGACATAAAAATCTCCTTTTCCGTATGTAAATCTCCAATACACATATGAGAAGCATAAGCACAATCATATTATAAATAAAAGAATGGGAAAAAACCAACATTGTATGGGAATAAGCTTATTCCAAAATAGACTGTGCAAATTATATAAAAAATAACTAAATACAAAAGAAACGGCACAAAAGTTGCACAGAAAAGAGGAACATGACATGGAATATTTAGAAGTAAGAGATGCAATCTGTGTGCTAGCAGTTGCAGAGGAACAGAGCTTTTCACGAGCAGCGGAGCGGTGCTATATCTCGCAGTCGGCGCTCAGCAAAATCATAAGAAAGACAGAACGTAATCTCGGGGTAGAACTCTTTTCGAGAGGCTGTGTTCCGGTGCGCCTGACGGCAGAGGGAGAACGTTTTCTGGGACTGTTCCGAAAAATGTATGATACACATCTGGAGATGGAGCAGCTAAGTGATGAGATCCGGCGAAGAAAGAAGAGTGACTTAAGCATTGGAGCTGCTTCTTATTTTTGTACATACGTCCTTCCGGGAATTATTGGAGACTATAATCTGGAAAACCCGGAAGTGAATATCAAGGTGATTGAGAGCAATGATAAGGAAAAAGTGGAATTTTTACACTCCGGCATCTGTGATATTGGAATATCCGTCAATACGGAGATGCCGTCAGATCTTGACTATTTCGTCTTATGTCGTGAGAATATTCTGTTAGCAGTTCCAAAGGAGCTGAAGGTCAACCATGGACTTGAGAAAGCAGCGCTGTCATACAGCGATATCTGCAGCGGAAAGTATCTGGATCCGGATACACCGGCGGTTTCGTTAAAAAAGTTTGAAAAGGAGAATTTTCTGTTCCTGCGTCAGGGAAATGATCTTTGGACGAGAGGACTTGCAATCTGCCATGACGCGGGGTTTGAGCCTAAGATTCTGATGGAGCTGGATCAGCTTCAGACCGCGTATTATCTGGCGGATGCCGGAAAAGGCGTTGCATTTATCCGGGCAGGAATTCCTTATTATGTGGGAGATTCCGGAAACCTGAACTTTTACCGGATCGATCATCCCAAAATGAGCAGAGAAGTCCGTGTTTACTATAATAAAGAAGAGAAATTCCCTAAAGTGCAGAAAGATTTTATGGAGTATCTGAAAAAATACCCGGTGTTCGCATGAGCGCACCGGGTATTTCCTTTTTGGAATAGAGTCATGACAGATGCGCACTTGGATTTTGAGTGAAATATAGTTATGATGTTTTCAGAAGCAAAGCACAGGCACAATCTCATATTTGACACACGAAGACTGGAAAGGAGACATTATTATGAAAAAAATTGCATTTTTAGGCGGTGGAAAAATCGGAAGAACGATGATTGCTCATGTGACGGAGGGAAAGAAAGCGGAGGTCGCTTTTGTGTACGATCCGTTTGTAAAGGATACCGACATCTGCGGAGTGAAGGTCGTCTCTGATATTACAGAAGATATGTTTGAGGGACTCGATCTGGTCATTGAGTGCGCGACAGCGGAAGTTGTTGCAGCTAATATCGTGACTGCATTAAAACATTGTGATTTCATGCCGTTCTCCATGACAGCATTTCGCGATGACGAATTAAGAGAAAAAGCAAGGGAGACAAGCCTAACACACGGCACAAGAGTATATCTCCCGCACGGAGCAATTCTTGGTCTGGACGGAATCTTTGACGGACGTTCTGAACTTACAGAGGTTTCAGTTGTCACAACAAAGAATCCGAAAGCTCTCGGAAGAACAGATACCGAGTATACAGTTCTCTACGAGGGATCGACAAGAGAGGCTACGAAGCTTTATCCGAGAAATGTCAATGTCCATGCGGCTCTTGCGCTGGCAGGAATCGGATTTGACAAGACTCATTCAAAAATCGTTGCTGATCCGTCAGTGAACACAAATACTCATGAAATCCACATCGTTGGAAAAGGAATTGATTTCACAATTCGAGTATCCAGCTTCTCTGAAGGTGGAGTGTCCGGCAAATACGTACCGCTTTCCGCATGCGGAAGTCTGGATCGTGTTCTTGGTGGAGCAGGATTCCAGTTTGTATAGAGTCTGAAACATATGGGTTACGAATGAGCACTTATTCAAGAAAGGATATAACAAAACTATGAAAAACAGAATTGCATCAAGAATGGATAAACTTCTTCCTTCAGGAATCAGAAAAGTGAATGAAAAAGCGCTTGCAATGGAAAGAGAAGGAAAAAACGTCATTCATTTTGAGATTGGACGTCCGGATTTTGATACACCGGATTACATAAAAAAAGCAGCTGAGGACAGTTTAAAGCGCGGTGAAGTTTTCTACACATCCAACTATGGCGATATGCAGCTTCGTGAGACGATTGCCTGGAAATTGACGACCCAGAATCAGATTCCGACAAAGGCAACGGAAGTACTTGTCACGGTAGGTCTTTCTGAGGCGATTTTTGATCTCTTATGCACAATCTTAGATGCGGGAGATGAGATTTTGGTTCCGGATCCAGTATGGATGAATTATGTGAATGTTCCGCGTCTTCTTGGTGCAGTTCCGGTAAGCTACAGGCTTCGTGAGGAGAACGACTACCAGATGGATCTCGACGAAGTGAGATCCAAGATCACAGATAAGACAAAAGCGCTTGTTATCGTAACTCCGAATAACCCGACAGGAAGTGTCCTTTCTGAGGAAGTTCTCACAGAACTTGCAAAGCTTGCCGTCGAGAAAGATATTCTGATCATTGCTGACGAAGTTTACGAGCGTCTGCTCTATGATGGAACAAAGCATGTGAGCATTGCCTCCCTTCCGGGAATGAAAGAACGTACTTTCACATTAAATGGAATGTCAAAGGCATATTCCATGACCGGCTGGCGTCTCGGTTACGTATCTGCGCCGGAAGAGTATATCCTTGCGATGAATAAGATCCATCAGCACAACGTTACCTGTGCTCCGTCCTTTGTACAGAAGGCCTCCATCGCTGCGCTCCGCGATGAGACGGACGAAGTAGAGAAGATGGTAGTGGAATATCAAAGGAGAAGAGATTATGCGGTAAAGGCGATCAACGAGATTCCGGGACTCTCCTGCCGCTGCCCAAAGGGTGCATTCTATATTTTCATTAATATCAAAGACCTTGGTATTTCAAGCGCGAAGTTTGCGGATTATCTTCTTGAAGAGGCGTATATTGCACTCGTTCCGGGAGATGTATTCGGCACATCTGGTGAAGGCTATATCCGCATGTCCTTTGCAAACAGCTATGAAAACATCGTGGAAGGTGTAGATCGTATGGCAAAGGCTGTTGAGAAATTAAGAATAGAAAAGTAATCGGGGAGGATATTATGGCAAAAGTTTTAATCACAGAAAAGATCAATCCGATCGGAATTGAAGTTATTAAAAACGCAGGCCACGAGGTGATCCAGATGGAGACACTCGAAGAGTCTGAGTTAAAGGAAAAGATCAAGGATGTTGACGCGGCACTTGTCAGAATTCTGCCGATCACGCGAGAGATCCTGGGAGGTGCAAAGAATTTAAAGATCCTCAGCAAACATGGTGTCGGTGTGGACAATTTTGACATCGAGGCAGCCAAAGAACTTGGAATTGCCTTGACGACAACTCCGGATGCCAATGGAAGATCTGTTGCAGAGCATACATTCGCGCTGATGATGAGCCTTGCGAAGAATATAGTTCCAGTATCAGAAGAGTACAAGAGAATCGGATTTGCGGCGAAGAACTATAAAGAGGGCGTGGAAGTTACCGGAAAGACGCTCGGAATTATTGGATGTGGAAAGATCGGAAGAAGAATGGCAAAGATGGCCCACAATGGTTTTGATATGCGTGTCCTTGTTTATGATCCATATATCACAGAAGTTCCGGAAGGATGCGAACTTGTATCAGAGAAAGAACGTGTTCTCTCTGAGTCTGATTTTATCAGCCTTCACTGCTATCTTTCCGATGAAACTTTCCACTTCATTGGAAAGAAAGAATTTGCTCTCATGAAGCCGACCGCATATCTGATCAACTGTGCCCGTGGGCCGGTTGTGGATGAACCGGCGCTGATCGACGCACTTCTCAACGAGAAACTTGCGGGAGCAGGACTTGATGTGACAGAGGCAGAGCCGCTTGATCCGGAAAGCCCGTTATTTAAGCTTCCGAATGTTATTGTAACGCCCCATTACGCGCCGACTACGAGAGAAGCGGCGACTGCGGTATCCAGAATTGCGGGAGAAAACATTGTGAATTTCCTCCGCGATGGTTCTTGTGTCGGTCGGATCGTATAATTCCTTTCTAAAATATTCATTGAAAAGAGATCTCCATGGCAGATTGCACCAATTTGCCAAGAGATCTCTTTTTGCTGCCATGCATCCGTAAGAAGCTGCCAGCGGCAGGTCCTGCAGGTGCGGCAGACGTTTCCCGAACCTTTGGATGAAACCATTCGGGGTTGTTTTTCGAGTGGGAATGAGATAAGATAGTGTTAAAAGAATTCAGGAAAGAAGTGGAAGAACTATGTATGATGAGTTAACAAAAAATGATATAAAGAAGATGGAAGAGGAGATCGAATACCGGAAACTTGTGGTCCGGAAAGAGGCGATCGAGGCGGTAAAAGAGGCGAGAGCCCAGGGCGACTTAAGTGAAAATTTTGAATATTATGCAGCGAAGAAGGACAAGAACAAGAATGAGAGCCGGATCCGGTATCTGGAGAGAATGATCCGGACGGCGAAGGTGGTCTCTGATGAGTCAAAAGACGATGAGGTCGGTCTCTACAACACGGTGGACGTGTATTTTGAGGATGACGATGAGACGGAGACCTATAAGATCGTTACGACGATCCGCGGAAATTCCTTAAAGGGACTGATCAGTTCTGAGTCCCCGCTCGGAAGGGCACTTCTGGGGCATAAGGTCGGTGACCGGGTACATGTGCAGGTGAATGACAGAGCGGGATATGATGTGATCATCAAGCGTCTGGAGAAGACCGTGGATGACGGAAGCGATGCGATCCGGAGTTTTTAAAGAAGACAGAGAGAGGTTGAGCATGAAGGATTTTAAAGTGGCGGGGTTTCCGCTGCCATTGTATGTCCTCATTCTGGCACTGACGGCGGCATGTATGTTTACGGGATGCGTCCCGAAGAGTCTGGTCCCGGCGTTTTTAGTGTTGATGGTATTCGGTGAGGGCTTAAATGCGATTGGAAATAACGTACCGGTGGTGAAGACGTATCTCGGAGGATCTGTGATCTGTATTCTCGGTTCTGCGATCCTCACGGCAGGCGGACTGATTCCCGAGCAGACGATTGAGACGCTCGATTATTTTGTCAATGACAGTGGCTTCCTGATCTTTTATATCGCGGCGCTGATCTGCGGCAGTCTCTTTAATATCGACCGGAATCTTCTGCTCAGGGCTACCGTGAAGCTTCTGCCGGTGGCGGTGATCTCTCTTTCTATGGGAATTCTGCTTTCGGGAATTATGGGGATCATCCTTGGGGAAGGTTTCTGGGGCGGGATCCTCTATATCGGAGTGCCTATGACCAGCGGCGGAATGACAGCGGGTACAGTTCCTCTTTCTGCCATGTACTCCCAGGCGCTCGGCGTGGAAGCGGCGGATGTGCTGACAAAGATGGCACCGGCCACAGTGCTTGGAAACTGTGTAGCGATCATTTTTGGCGGTCTTATGAACAACTTCGGGAAAAAACACCCGGAGACGACCGGAAACGGTGTATTGGTGAATGATGGAAAAACGGTGAAAAAAACACCGCCATTGAAGCCGACATTTGCGTCTTTATGCACCGGGATGATCATTGCGTTTGCCTTTTATCAGCTTGGCGCGATCTTACACAGGTTTGTTCCTGTGATTCCGACGTATGCGTGGATGATCATTGCAGTCGTGCTTGTAAAGGGAACCGGCATCATGTCCGAAGAGCTGGAGGATGCGGCAAGAGAGTGGGGGCAGTTTGCTATTAAGAGCTGGACGGCGGCGGCACTTGCGGGGATCGGTTTTACGCTGATCGATCTGAATACAATTTTAAAAACTCTGACACCGTTATATCTGATCACGGTGGTACTCATCGTGGGGATCATTACGTTTACGGCGTCAGTTCTTGGAAAGCTGGTTGGCTTTTTCCCACTGGAATCCGCCATCGCAGCGGGGATGTGTACAACAAATATGGGCGGTTCCGGCAATGTGGCTGTTTTGAGCAGTGCGCATAGAATGGAGCTTCTGCCATTTGCGCAGATCGTTACAAGATCCTGCGGAGCGCTGATGCTGACGATTGGAGGAATATTAGTGCAGATGGTGGGGTAGGACCTGGATTCTGTATTGTGAGCAGCAGGCTTTTGCACCTGCTGCGCTTGTTTTAGTAGAGTATGGGATTTTTGCCCGTAACTGTGAGGCACTGAACAGTTACATCATGCATTAAAAACGGGGGAGTGGCAAAGATGGAAATATATCAGCTTCGATATTTTGCATATGCGGCGAAATATGAAAATATCACGATGGCGGCGCAGGAATTGAATGTATCCCAGCCTTCCATCAGTAAAGCGATCCAATCACTGGAGCGCGAATTAAAAACAGAACTGCTCCGGAAAAACGGAAGATCCTGTGTGCTTACCCATGATGGGTATTTATTGCAGGAAAGGGTGGTTCCTTTGCTTGAGGAAATAGAACGGCTTCCGTTAGAATTCCGTAATAGACAGAAGAAGAAAATGATCCGTTTGAATGTTCTGACCGCAGGACAGCTTGTGCCGGAATTAATTCGCGAATTTCGGGAGGAAAATCCGGATGTATTTTTTCGAGTATTAGATCGCAGAGAGGCAACCCAATGGGATGTCTGTATTCGAAGTACACTGCCGCAGTATGTGTTCAGTAATGCGGTAAAGTTGATGGAAGAGCCATTGTGTCTTGCATTTCATAAAGATTCGTGGCTGAAAAATCTGGAAAAAGTCAAGTTATCGGATATCAGGAATGAAAAATTTGTTATGCTGAGAGGCGGAGGAAGTATCCGGACGATTTCAGATGCAATATTCGAAAAAGAAGGGATCATTCCGGATATTGCATTTGAATGTGATACCGTTGATATTTTGCGACGTATGGTACAGGAGGGGTTAGGGATTACTATCTGGCCAAGGTATTCCTGGAGAGATCACCTGAGAAGCGAGAGAGATTTTGAAAATGTCTGTTATCGGCCGATCGATAACAACGAATTCAAACGATCCCTGTATCTGATCCTGCAGAAAGATCTGAAAATGACAGAAGAATTGGAGAAATTCTGCAAATACACGGAAAAATATTTTGATAGTATCAAAGAAGAATAAATAAAACTGTGACAAATTCATTCGAAATGAGAATGTAAGTCATTCGTGAATAATATTTGAACAATATATATAATTATTATATAATTGACCTATAAAAGAAAGCGCACCTTTTTAAGAATCAGCCATATGCATCTATGGTGAAGGTCTGAGAGACCTTCTTAAAAAGGAGCGCTTTTGTCGTGTTTATATCATTTTTGTTACCAGTAGTTATTGATCACAAATGGAGGATGAAGCATGTATCAGGTATCAGAGCGGGTAAAAAAACAGTTTGAATATACAATGAGTATTCCGTGTGTAAAGGAAGCTATGAAATTTATACAGGAAGATGAGAGGAATACGATTGAAGAGCAGAAAGAACTGGTTCTCATAGAGGCTCCGACGGGGGAGGAAGAAAAACGCGCAGCGGTCATGATGGAAAAATTTAAAGCTCTTGGTCTTGAAAATGTTCACATTGACCGCGGTGGAAATGTTGTTGGCCTTCGAAGAGGAAGCGGCAAAGGACCGAAGGTATTGATCGAGGGTCATCTGGATACAGTCTTTCCATTTGGAACGGTACATGGTGTAGAGGAGAGAGACGGATTCCTCTACGCACCGGGAATCGGTGATGATACAAGAGCACTGGCAATGCTGTTGGGACTTTTAAGAGCATTGAATCAGAACGAGATCAAGACATTCGGAGACATTGTATTTGTGGCAACTACCCGCGAGGAAGGTATGGGTGGCCTTGGCGGAATGAAAGATTTCCTGAATGATAATGACGACATTGATATTTCACTCACAATTGATAACAATGACATGAGCGCACTGATCTTCGAGGCGACAAGCGGAGAAACCTACGAGGTCAACTTTTATGGTATCGGCGGTCATGCGTTTGGATCGTTTGGCGAGATGGCACAGCCGATCCATGCAGCAGCCAGAGCAGTTGCGAAGATCGCAGATTTTACAGTTCCATCAGATCCGAAGACAAGCTTCTGTGTCTCAAATTTCCACGGTGGAACTGCGGCTGGAGTGCATGCGATCGCATCGCAGGCAACCATCAAATTTAATTTCAGATCAAATTCACCGGAGGAGCTTGCAAAGCTTCGCACAAAAATCTTTGATGCGATCGAAGAAGCATGCCGGGAAGAAACAGAAAAATGGGGAAAAGATGAGATCACCTGGGATAAAAACCTGATCAGTCAGGTTCCGGGCGGAACTCAGGATTCCCATACACCACTGGTAGAATCCGCGTGGCTTGGTTTGAAGTCTCTGGATATTGAACCGGTATTCCATAAAGGCGGCTGCACAAATGCGAACGTAGCGGTTTCGAAAGGAATTCCATCGATCTGTCTTGGACGCGCGTTTGCACCGGATGAAAATAGAAAAAATATAATGAATCATAGTGTTCATGAAAAGTTTCCGATCACCGACTCATATAAGGCAGTTCAGCAGGCATTTATGGTATTGATGATGGCAGCAGGAATCGACGGGGAGACTAATTCTGTTGTGGAGGGAAAATAGATTATGAAGAAAATGACACTGATCGCTACAGGAGATGCGTTTATCACAAGAAGATTTCCGGAAGGCGGTTATGAAGGATTTGAGCAGGTCAGAGACGTGATCAGTCAGTATGATGTGAAATTTTCGAATCTGGAGATGACATTCCACAATGAGGAAGGATATCCGGCAGCATTTTCCGGAGGAACCTGGGCAATGGCAGATCCAAGAACCCTTGATGATATGAGATCGTTTGGTTTTAATCTGTTTAATACGGCAAATAATCATTCCTGCGACTACAGTCATGGAGGCGTTCTTGCGACCATCCGGAATCTTGAAGAGAGGGACATGATCTTTGCCGGAACAGGAAAAAATCTTTCCGAGGCATCAAAACCATGCTATCTGGAGACGAAAAACGGACGTGTCGCAATGATTGCGGTCTCTTCAAGCTTCCATGAGTCAGGAATGGCTGGTGGACAGAGCGCGGAATTGATCGGAAGACCGGGATTAAATCCTCTTCGTTATGAAACGATTTACCATGTCACGGAAGAGAATTATAAGAAAGCAGAAGAACTGGCGGCGCTTACAAAGATCAACGCAACGATGGAGCGGTCTGTAAAAAACGGATATCAGAATCCGTCGGCTTCCGGAACACTGCCCTTTGGAACATACAAATTTGTTCTGGATGAAAAAAACTGGATCGAGAGCGTTCCGTTTCCGGCTGATATGGAACGTGTCGAGAAGGAGATCATTGAGGCAAAAAAACAGGCAGATATCGTTCTTGTAAGCTTTCATGGTCATGAGACAGATGGGGAAGACACAACGGTTCCATCCATGTTCCTTGAGACATTTTCAAGAAGATGTGTGGATGCAGGAGCTGATGCGGTAATCGGACACGGACCGCATGAACTTCGTGGAATTGAGATCTATCACGGAGCGCCTATCTTCTACAGTCTGGGAAATTTCCTCTTTGAGACAGAAACTGTGGAAAAGCAGCCTTACGATGCATACATAAATAAAAAAATGCCGCTGGATACCAAGGTTGGTGCTTATATGGATGCCCGTAGTAAAAATGGCACGGCCGGATACGGAGTGCTTCCGGAGATCTGGTTATCCGTGATGGCGGGCTGGACCATGGAAGATGGACATTTAACAGAAATCAAACTGTATCCGATTTCTCTTGGAATGACGGAAAAAAGACCCCAAAAAGGAGTTCCGGTGTTGACCGGTGATGAGAAGGTACTGGCATACCTGGCAGAGCTTTCAAAACCTTACGGAACTGAGATGGAAATTAAAGACGGTGTAGGAACGATCAGACTTTAAAGAAGATAGAAGGTGAGCGGATATGGAAGAGAGAAAGCGTAAAATTCTGAGCGAAATTGATCGGGACAGGGAAGAACTTGAATAAATCGATCAGAATCGATATAATGAATATGAAGACAGCGCGCCTGTGTGAGAATCAGATCATCAGGCGCGCGCAGCGTAAAGGAGAGGAGTACCCATGAACAAAATCACAAATGCGTCAAGATTTCTTTTTGAGGAACTTGTATCCAGAATACAGGAACGTTCCAACGCAGTGGGAATCGCGGTTGCGATCGTTGACCGAAATGGAAAGACTCAGTATGAAAAGTTTTTTGGATACCGGGATCAGGAGAGAAAACTGCCGATCGATGAGGATACGATCTTCGGATTAGCGTCCGTCACGAAATCCTTTGTGGCTTTATCGATCATGCAGCTGGTCGAAGCCGGAAAAGTAGATCTGGATGATCCGGTGAGCAAATATATTCCGGAATTTACAAACCGTAATCAGAAACCGATAAAGGTATGGCACTTTTTATGTCACACAGCGGGCTTTTATCCGATGCACCGCACGATCATCAATGAGATCGCGCAGAAGGCAGGACTGGATGAAAATGAGACAGGGGATTTTGCGTTCTATGAGAAGATCGCATTGGAAGGAACAAAGGCAGTCGCTGAGCTGCTGGATGCCCAGACAAAGGAAAACGGCGGTCTGATCGGAGATCCGGGAAACTACATGAGCTATTGCAATGATGGCTTTGGACTTTTGTCAGAGATCGTGCGTCGTGTCGGCGGGGAGAACAGCTTTGCGGAATATGTGAAAAAACATATTCTTGAGCCTCTTCATATGGAGCGGAGCAGCGGAGAGTATGTAAGACCGGCAGCGGATACGAATGCGGCAGTTCTCTACAAAATGCAAAAAGGTGTCATGACCTCCGGCAGAGATTACCATGACAATGCATTTTCCCTCGGAGGAGCCGGTTCCCTGAAATCTACACTTGCCGACATGAAAAAATACATCTGCATGTATCTGAATTACGGAAAGGGGATCGATGGAACAAGGATCCTCTCCCAGGAGGGTGTCCGGACGATGTGCCGCCCAAGAATCGATTATCGCCCGGATAGCCATTATTGCTTTGGCCTTGCGCAGAAGAAGCTGGATGACCTGACGGTTATGGAGCATGGCGGAAGCCTGCCGGGAGTTTCGTCGAATTTATCCTGGTCGTATGATGCCGGAGTGGGTGTTATAGTACTGTGCAACACGTCGGGCGTGCCGGTTAGCACGATCGCGGATGCAGCAATGCGGATGTATCATGGAAGAAATCCGATCGAGGACCGATTTGTTTATCAGGAGACGGAGTGGAATGCGGAAAAGAGAAAGGCAATGTGCGGCACCTTCCGGTCTGATGAAGATAACAATATCACGATCTTTGAGAAAGATGGAAATCTGGCAGTCAAAGAGGGAGAGACGCTTCTTCGATTTGTGCCGGTGCAGGAATTTTTAGGGATTGTGCGCAACCCGGATAAGGATGGCTACGTGAGATTCTTCGAAAATGAGAATGGTGAGATCTTTGCAATCGGATACGGTGGAAGAATGCTGCCGAGAGTGAAAGACTGATTGGAGCAAAGTTTGAGCATGAAAAAATGCCGGATGATCGGTTTTCCCGATCATCCGGCATTTCATGATTCTGGTAAGAATATGTCAGCTTCGCTGACCAGAATCATGCGTAAAGTCTCACGGACGTTTCGACTTGAATTTAACCGCCATACGGAATCCATGCAGTGCGTTTTATATGACGATCAATTAGTGGATAAAGCCTTCAGCCCACTTTTTAAAGTTTGCGAAGTCCTCTTCGTTCGGATGGGAGAGACCTTCCTGGTACGTATCGCGAAGAAGCTTTCCCTTTGCGTCCTCCGGGTCCTTTTCGAGCATTGCGGCAAATTTATCTGCGACTGCCGGCTGCATTTTCCCCTGGCAGACGAAGCCTGTAAGAACGGTGTTGTTTACGGGAATATTTGCCTCTGCCTGTTTTAAGATCGAGTGGATGTAATCAGGAGCTGCATATCCGGCTGTGCCGAAAAGAGCGATCTTTGTATTCTGAAGGTTCTTTAAGAAAACACGCGTCCTGTCATCGCAGCTTCCTTTATCGGTCCAGAAGCCGGCGAAGATAAGGTCCGCTCCAAGATCCGGGGAGTAATGGGACGTATCACCGAAATAAACACAGTGCTCATGCGGAAGGATATCATGGAGACGATCTGCAAGTGCTGCGGTATTTCCGGTCTTACTGGAATAAACGATTGCATATTTCATGGGCATTTCCTCCACTTACTGTAATGATGCGGCAATTGCGTCTGCAAGTGCGTCAAGCTCAGCCTCCTGATTGTCTTTCAGGGCAGATTTAATGGTCACATCTGACTCGAGCACATGGATATTTTTCATTGTACCGAGGATTTCCCCCATCTGCTTTGAGGTGGTTGCCGCCCAGGTTCCGTTCTGGATCAGGGCAGCGGTACGGTTTGTAAGACCGTGGGCTGCAAGCTGGTGGAGCAGTGTGTCCATATTGCAGAAGATACCGCCATTGTAGGTGATGGATGCAAAGACAATCGCGGAGGTACGGAACGCGTCTGCAATGATGTAGGACGGATGGGTCTTGGAAACGTCAAAGACGGAAATATGGCGGATGCCGCGGTCGGCAAGCTTTCCGGCAAGGATATCGGCAGCTTTTTCCGTATGACCGTAAACAGATCCGTAGGCGATCGTTACAGATTTCTCTTCCGGCGTATAGGAGCTCCATTTGAGGTATTTATCGATGAGCCATGGGAGATCTTCTCTCCAGATCACGCTGTGGAGCGGGCAGATCATCCGGATCTCGAGCCCGGCAGCCTTCTTTAAGAGACCCTGTACGGACATGCCGAATTTTCCAACGATATTTGTATAATAACGTCTCGCCTCAGAGAGCCAGGCAACCTTATCGTCGATCTCGTCAGCAAAGATATTTCCGTCGACAGCGCCGAAGGAACCGAAGGCATCAGCGGAGAACAGGATCTTTTCTGTCTTTTCATAGGTAACCATGACCTCCGGCCAGTGCACCATCGGGGCCATCACGAAGGTAAGCTCATGGGAGCCGAGAGAGATGGTATCTCCCTCTTTTACCAGAATCGCGCGGCTGTCCACATCAAAATCAAAGAACTGTTTCATCATTCCCACAGCCTTTGCGGTGCATACGATCTTTGCCTCCGGGTAAACGGCGATCACATCGGCGATGGACGCACAGTGGTCCGGCTCCATGTGGTTTACGATCAGATAGTCCAGAGTGCGGCCCTTTAAGGCAGCGGTCACATTTTCGAGAAAATCATGGGTGAAGGACGCGTCCACGGTATCGAAGAGTGCTGTCTTCTCGTCAAGAAGAACGTAAGAGTTATAGGACATTCCTGTAGGAACCGGATAAACATTTTCAAAGAGAGCGATGCGGCGGTCATTGATGCCGACCCAGAAAAGGGAATCTGTAAGCTTTCTTATGTTATTCATGTTAGAAACCTCCTGATATTAATATTGCTGTGGCGTTTTCCGAATCTGCCAGAACGAGAACGGTGAAATACCGGAAAGGTACTGGCTTCTGAAAGAGTCACAAAAGGTCAAAAAATAAAATCATCTGGACCTATATATTCCTATTGTCGGCAAATTTTAACAATATAAAAGTAAATCCAGACAAGACAGAAATATTGACGCAGATATACTATCATTTTAAATGGAAAGTCTTTGGAAAGCAAGTAAAACCATCCGGTAAAATCTTAAAAAATTATTAAATACCAGTTGACAAGTTGGGTATGAAGTCATATAATTCATTTGAAATTGATATTCGTTATCAATACAATTATTCCCATAAATGGTTTGGTGAGAGGTGATGGAAATGCTTACAGATGTAATTGTTTTGTTGCTGGTTGCCATGGCCGTGATCGGTGTGATAAAGAGCATCCGGAAACAGAAGAAGAGCGGTTCCTGCGGAGGTTGCTGCGGTTCCTGCTCCGGGTGCAGCGGATGCGGCAGTGTCCATTACGATACAGCTCCGAAAGCTCACAAGATCTGAGTGGATGGGCGTGTAAAGAGGAGGAAACATGATGCCAATGACATTTTTACGTGCCGGTGAGACCGGTATGATCCAGCGTGTCGGCGGAGCGGAGGACACAAAGAGATTCCTCGCGAATCTTGGCTTCGTGGACGGAGCGGCAGTGACAGTGATCTCTGAACTCAACGGAAACCTGATCGTAAACATCAAGGATTCCAGAGTCGCGATCAACAAGGAGATGGCAAAGCACGTTATGGTGCAGTAGCTGTGAAAAAAGACGGTAACTGTTCAGCAGTTTGCCTTATCCCGCAGGGAAGTGCAGACTGGGAAGAATGAGGCAGTTATGGATGATGAAAGTTCAAGTGGGAGATTTCCCACTTTGCTTTTTCCCCAACGGTTAGCATGCACTAATTAGCAGCGGTTAATCGAAAGCTTTTGGGAAAATTTTACAAAAGACAGGGGAATGGATCCGGACCGCAGGAGCGATCCACAGGGATAGAAAGGAGAAGACATGACATTACGTGAAGTTCCGGTACATACAACGGTTAAAGTTGTGAAGATCAACGGAGAGGGCGCATTCCGCCGCAGAATCATGGATATGGGCATTACCAAAAACAGCGAGATCTACGTTCGTAAAGTGGCACCGCTCGGTGATCCGGTCGAGATCACGGTCCGTGGATATGAACTGTCGTTGAGAAGAGACGATGCGGAAAGTGTCGAAGTCGTTACAGTCTGATGACGGATAAATGTTTTGCCTGATGTGTATGCAAAGCATTGGCAAAACCTGGTTGCTGTCCGCCCGGAATGTGGACAGCAGCAACACAAGTGCAGGAAAATAGGAGGATGAAAAATGGCTATCAAAATCGCATTAGCCGGAAACCCGAACTGTGGTAAGACGACCATGTTCAATGCCCTCACAGGCGCGAATCAGTACGTCGGAAACTGGCCGGGTGTAACTGTAGAGAAAAAAGAAGGTAAATTAAAATCTGCCAAGAGCGGTGAAGAGATCATCATCACAGACCTTCCGGGTGTTTACTCCCTTTCCCCGTACACACTGGAGGAAGTCGTAAGCCGTGATTACCTCGTTCACGAGAAACCGCAGGCGATCATCAATCTGGTAGACGCAACAAACATTGAGAGAAACTTATATTTGACGACTCAGATCCTCGAGATCGGCATTCCGGTCGTTATCGCGTTAAACATGGCTGATCTGCTTGCAAAGAGCGGGGATAAGATCGATGTGAAGAAGCTTTCCGAGATTTTCGGCTGTGAAGTTGTTGAGACTTCCGCATTAAAGGGCACAGGTCTTAAGGAGGTTGTCGAGAAGGCAATCGAGGCAGCGAAGAAGAATGAGTGGAAGAATCCGGCCGGAATCTTCTCCGGAAGCGTAGAAAACGCGATTGAGAAGGTTGAGGAGGCTGTCGGTGACGCTGTGGATGCAGACCAGAAGAGATGGTTCGCGATCAAGCTTCTTGAGAAGGACAGCAAGGTCATCGAGCAGTTACATCTTCCGGCATCCGCTATGGCAGCGGTCAACACGGAGGTGACCCGTCTTGAGAAAGAGCAGGACGACGATACAGAGAGTATCATCACAGACGAGCGTTATACATACATCGGAAGCGTGATCGACAAGGCCGTTAAGAAATCCGGCAAGAAGCTCTCCACATCCGATAAGATCGATAAGATCGTTACAAACCGTATTTTAGGTATCCCGATCTTCGCGGCAGTGATGTGGTTCGTTTACTACATCTGTGTAAGCACACTCGGAACCATGGGTACAGACTGGGCGAATGACACATTCGGCGGCGGCATTCAGGAATGGGCAGGCGCGGCACTCGCGGCAGCAGGCGCAAGCGACTTCATCCAGAGCCTTGTTGTGGATGGTATCCTCGGCGGACTCTTCGCTGTATTCGGATTCCTCCCGCAGATGGCACTCTTATTCTTAATGCTTTCCATCCTTGAGGACTGCGGATACATGGTACGTATCGCATTCGTCATGGACCGTGTGTTCCGTCACTTCGGACTTTCCGGTAAGAGCTTCATTCCGCTCCTGATCGCATCCGGCTGCGGTATCCCGGGTATCATGGCTTCCAAGACCATCGAAAATGATAACGACAGACGTCTTACCATTATGACAGCCACATTTATTCCGTGCGGCGCGAAGCTTCCTGTTATCGCTCTGTTAGGCGGCATCATGGTCGGCTGGACATCCGGAGATTATTCCGATGCAGGAAATACAGCATTCTTAATGTACGCGTTAGGTATCGTTTGCGTCCTTGTCGCAGCGATCATGTTAAAGAAGACAAAGCCGTTCTCCGGCGAGGCAGCTCCGTTCGTTATGGAGTTACCGGCATACCACATCCCGTCTGCCAAGACCGTTCTCATGCACACCTGGGAGCGTCTGTGGGGCTTCATTAAGAAAGCCGGAACAATCCTGTTCCTTGCCTGCGTGATCATGTGGATCCTCTCCACCTTCGGTTTCGAGAATGGCGCGTTCGGTATGGTAGAAGATACAGAAAACTGCTTCATGGCGATCCTCGGAAGCGCTCTTGCATGGATCTTCGCTCCTCTCGGATGGGGCAAATGGCAGTGCGTTGCAGCGGCGATCTCCGGATTCTCCGCAAAAGAGGGTATCGTTTCCACAATGGGTGTCCTTGCAAATGTCAGCGAGGATCTCTCTGAGGAGACAGATGTTGTTGCAGCTGCGATCAGAGACTGGTTCCCGACAATGGCGGCAGCCTTCTCCTTCCTTGTATTCAACCTGTTAAACTCCCCGTGTCTGGCGGCTATTTCCACAATGGCCCAGCAGATGCAGTCCAGAAAGTGGTTCTGGTTCGCGATCATTTTCCAGAACGTATTCGCTTACTGCGTAGCACTGATGTTCTATCAGTTCGGTCTTCTTATGGAAGGCGGTTCCTTCGGAATCGGCACAGCAGCAGCTGTTGTTGTTCTTCTCGGATTCCTCTATATGCTGTTCCGTCCGGATCCATATAAGAACCAGAAGAAGGCATCCCGCCGTTCTGTAGCAGCTTAATTTTGGCAGTATCACTTCATTATTCCATAGAAACTCTATAAAAGATCCAGGTCAGAGGCGGACGTTGCTTCGTGGCCTGGATCTTTTCAGTTGGAAACCGCATAGCTTATAGAAGGAAGATTGCGAGAGCCGCGCCGGGGTCCGGACGGCCTTCGCGGATCAAAGGAGACAAAAACGATGGAAAATATCGGAAATATTATTCTTGGGATCATGATCCCGTTTGCGGGGACGACACTTGGAGCTGCGTGCGTATATTTTATGAAGAAGGGAATCCGTCAGAATGTGGAAAAAGGTCTTCTGGGCTTTGCGTCCGGTGTCATGGTGGCGGCATCCGTGTGGTCACTTCTGATCCCGTCCATGAATCTTTCCGCGGATCTGGGACGTCTGGCGTTTCTGCCTGCGGTGACCGGATTCTTCTGCGGCATCCTGTTCCTGCTGTTCCTTGACGGGCATGTGCCTCATCTTCACATCGGGTGCGATGAACCGGAAGGTCCGTCCTGCACGTTAAAAAAAAATACGATGCTTGTCCTTGCGGTGACCCTTCATAATATTCCGGAAGGAATGGCGGTTGGTGTCATGTTCGCGGGCCTTCTTACGGCAAACAGCGGGATCACGTTAGCCGGTGCGTTTGCCCTGTCCGTCGGGATCGCGATCCAGAACTTCCCGGAGGGGGCGATCATTTCCCTGCCGCTCAAGGGTGAGGGGATGAGCAGCAACCGTGCATTTCTATATGGAACACTTTCAGGCGTTGTAGAGCCAGTGGCAGCAATTCTCACCGTTTTGATGTACAGGATCCTCGCTCCGGTCCTGCCGTATCTTCTCGCCTTCGCTGCAGGTGCCATGATGTATGTGGTCGTGGAGGAGCTGATCCCGGAGACCGCGGAGGGAGAGCACTCGAATATCGGAACCATCGGGTTTGCGGTCGGGTTTGCATTGATGATGATGCTTGATGTGGCACTTGGGTGATACAATATGGACGATTGAGCGTCATAGATAAATATGATAGGGAAGCGGTGATGCCCGCCTGCCCGCTGTCCGGTGGAAAAAAGACAGAAAAACAAAAAGGAAAGTGGATATCCAGAGTCCATGATGTGACTCTGGGATATCCACTTTTTATTTCCGACAATCAGATTTTTCAACACGGATCAGTCAAATTGTCAAAATTACATCTATTATCGGGAATGTTTGCTTAATTAGAATCTCTTCCAGGTACCCCGATAGAAAAGCAGCAGCAGCGGGAAGAGCTCCAGACGTCCGGCAAGCATATCAAAGGTCAGAACCAGCTTGGAGAAGTTGGAGAAGAGCCCGAAGTTCTGGGCCGGGCCTACAAGTTCCAATCCCGGTCCGATGTTGTTTAAGGTCGCCGCGACGGCGGTAAAGTTTGTCACAAGATCGAAGTTGTCGATGCCGATGAGCAGCACGGAAATAGCGAAGATCAGGATGTATGCCGCCATGAAGACATTTACGGAGCGGAGGACCACATGATCCACCGCGCGTCCCTCAAAATGGATCTTGCGGACCTGATTCGGATGGAGACTCTGGGAGAGCTCCTTTGTCAGGGACCGGAATAACAGCACGACACGGGACACCTTAATGCCGCCGCCGGTACTTCCCGCGCAGGCACCGATAAACATTAAGAGCACCAGGATCGTTTTCGGGATCGTTGGCCAGAGGTTAAAATCCACGGTGGCGAATCCGGTGGTCGTGATGATGGAAGCAACCTGAAACGCGACATGGTGGAACGCGAGGAACAGGCTGTCGAAGAAATCCCGGACAAAAAACGTGATGACGAGGATCGATGTGGCAATGATCCCGAGGTACCATCGCGCCTCCTCGCAGCGCAGTGCTTCCTTCGGCTTTTTCATATAGAAGAGGAAGTACACGTTAAAGTTGATGCCAAAGAGGATCATAAACACGGTAACTACGCCCTGAAGGTAGGTGGAATAGCTTCCGAAGCTGTCGTTCTTGATGCCGAAGCCTCCGGTTCCCGCGGTACCGAAAACGGTACACAGGGAATCAAACACCGGCATCCGTCCCACAAGCAGGAGAATAAACTCCAGAACCGTGAGGAAGAGATAGAGCCCATAGAGGATCTTTGCGGTGGACTGCACCTTCGGGACCAGCTTTGTGACAGAGGGGCCCGGGCTCTCTGCCTTCATGAGGTTCATATGATAGCCGCTTCCGGTAAGCGGAAGCAGGCAGAGAAGGAACACGAGAACTCCCATACCACCGATCCAGTGTGTAAAGCTCCTCCAGAACAGGATGCCGTGCTGAAGCGGTTCCACGGCGGGAAGAATACTGGCACCGGTCGTCGTAAATCCAGACACAGTCTCAAACAGGGCATCCACCGGATTTGTGATGGATCCGCTTAAGAGGAACGGGATGGAACCCATGATACTCATGACGATCCAGCTTAAGGCAACCGTCACGGAACCTTCCCTTGCGTAGAATACCTTGTTTTTCGGCTGCTTGCGGATAAGGATCACACCTGGGATCAGGCAGAGGACGATCGTGATGAAGAATGCCAGTGCGCAGCTTTCATGGTAAATCAGGGAGACTGCCAGGGATGGCACAAGAAGCGCCGCCTCCACGTCCAGAATCCAGCCGATAATATAAAAGATCATCGAATAATTCATGGAATCGCTCCTTTATGATTTTAAGATATCCCGGATATCACCGAGACCGCGGTTTGTGGTCACGAGAATCACGGTATCCCCGACCTTGATTATATTCTGACCACGGGGGGTGAGGATCTGACCGTTGCGGTTGATGCAGCAGATCAGAAGGTTGTCCTTTAAGTTTAAGTCCATAAGCGGCACATTCGTGACAGCGGAATCCTCTTTGATGGAGAATTCCAGTGCTTCGGCACGGCCATCCAGGATCTTATACAGCGTTTCCACGTTGCAGCCGATGGTGTTCTGGCGGGCACGGACGTACTGTAGGATATAATCTGCCGTCAGGTACTTCGGGTAGATGATGCTGTCGATACCGAAGCTGTCGATCACGTCATCGAAGGCGATCTTGTTGACCTTTGCGATGAGCTTTGCATTGGAGTGGAGCTTTCCGTAGAGGGCGAGGAAGATATTCTCCTCGTCAAGTCCGGTGAGGGCCACAAGGGAATCAGCGTAGGTCAGGCCTTCTTCCAGAAGAAGATCCCGATCACTTCCGTCCCCGTTTATGATATCAGCACCGGGAATCACCTCGCTTAAGTAATCGCAGCGCTCTTTCCGCTGCTCGATGATCCGGACGCGGAACCCGATCTTTAAGAGGTCCTGGGCCAGATAGTGGGCGATGGTGCCGCCGCCGATGATCAGGGAATTTTTTACGGATTTTGAGCGGAGACCGATCTTTTCAAAAAACTGAGCCGTATTTTCAAGAGATCCCACGATAGAGAGGATATCCGTATCCTGAAGGACAAAGCTTCCGTTCGGGATCACGACCTCGGATCCGCGCTCAACGGCACAGATCAGGACATCGCATTTTAACTGCCGCATGATATCCATGACAGTTTTTCCGCCGAACCCGATCTCCGGCTTTAAGCGGAAGCGGAGAAGCTCGACACGTCCCTTTGCGAAGGTGTCGATCTTGATGGCGGACGGGAATTTTAAGAGCTTTAAGATCTCTCTGGCCGCCGTCAGCTCCGGGTTGATGATCATGGAGAGTCCGAGCTTTTCCTGAATGAAGCGGATCTCCTTATTATAGAGCGGGTTTCTTACGCGGGCGATGGTGTCACAGTGTCCGGTCTTCTTCGCCATCAGGCAGCAGAGGAGGTTTAATTCGTCCTCGCCGGTGACAGCGATAAAGAGGTCCGCATTTTCCACTCCGGCTTCCTGCTGGATATTGAAGCTGGCGCCGTTTCCAACGATTCCCAGGGCGTCAAACTGGTTGGAAAGATGTTCCACTTTCTGCGGATTCATATCGACCATAACGAGATCGTGGCCCTCGGCGCTTAAGCGCTCTGCAAGGCTCACGCCGACCTTTCCGCAGCCGACAATGATGATCTTCATATGTTTTGTTTACCGGTCCTTTCAGTTAATTAGGCGTTACAGTACACGGGCACTCTATGCCCGCGCACTGTAACAGGATTTTGCCGATGCTTCGCATTCCGAATCGGCAAAATCCGCGGCCATAACGGTATCATACGGAATTTTCAGTTCAGAAAATTCCTACCCATGAAAAGTAACAATTAGGCTTCCCATCGTCCGGAAGCGCCGCACGGAAGTACGAGCCCGGAACCCGTAACGGGAAGTCCGATCTCCTCCGATCTCACGGTTCCGCCGAACTGCGGGACAACCGCTGTTCCGAGCATGTAAGTCAGCACGGCCGGAGCGAGACCGGTTGTGTAGGAGTTGATCAGGTAGAATAACGGCTTGTCGGAGAGGAGCTTTGCACACAGCTTTACGAGCGGGTAGATCGCGTCCTCGATCTTCCAGATCTCGCCCTTCGGGCCTCTTCCATAGGAAGGCGGATCCATGATGATCGCGTCGTAGTGGTTTCCACGGCGGATCTCACGTTCTACGAATTTTACGCAGTCATCCACGATCCAGCGGATCGGCGCGTCCTCAAGGCCGCTGGATTTCGCGTTTTCCTTTGCCCAGGCGACCATGCCCTTGGAGGCGTCAACATGGGTCACGGAAGCTCCGGCTTTCGCGGCTGCCAGTGTTGCTCCTCCGGTGTAGGCGAAGAGGTTTAAGACTTTGACCGGGCGTCCCGCGTTTTTGATCTTTTCGCCAAACCAGTCCCAGTTTGCCGCCTGTTCCGGGAAAAGACCGGTATGCTTAAAGCTGAAGGGCTTTAACTGGAAGGTCAGGCCTTTGTAGTTGATGCTCCACTGCTCCGGGAGACTGAAGAATTCCCACTCGCCGCCGCCTTTTGAGCTTCTGTGGTAGTGGCCGTTCATCTTTCTCCACTGTGGTGCCTTTTTATCGGTATCCCAGATGACCTGGGGATCCGGACGGACCAGAATATATTTTCCCCAACGTTCCAGCTTTTCACCGCCGGAACAGTCGATGACTTCATAGTCCTTCCATCCATCTGCTATCCACATAATTGTATTCCATCTCTTTCTTTAGACTTTTTTGCGTAAAAACGGATCAGGGGCATAAAATGCCTATGATATACCAGTATAATAGATTCGGGGGATACTGTCAAATAGGAGTGGGGATGGAATGCGGGATGTTGGCGGAAATATGGGGAACATGAACGGAAAATGTGTCTTTCTGTGGCGGGAATGCGGCAGAACTGTGGTGGGGACTTAAGAGAATTGACAGGTATTTTCTGTTGAATAATCAGGGAGTTACTGGTAAAATAAAATCAGATGTATTGCGAAATGAAAAATACGGCCGGAAGGCAGAAATCCCATCGGCGAAGCTGATCCGGAATGGATGTTGGCGATAGTTATGCGCCTTTTGGGGTACAGGAAGGAGACGGAGCGAGTGAAGAAAAAAGGGTTAAGAATACTGGCAGCAGCGGCGGTCCTGACTTTCGGATGTCTGACGATGAACGCCTACGCAGCGGAAGGCTGGGCGCTTTCCAATAATATATGGACGTATCTTGATAAAAACGGAAACCGCGTGACGAATGAGTGGAAAAAGGGCGCGGACAACCTCTGGAGATATTTGAACAGCAGCGGCGAGATGGCGGTCAACAGCTGGGCAGACAATGATTACTATGTGGATTCCAACGGAATCATGGTGTCAAATAAATGGATGCAGCTGGCTTCCCCGTACAGCAGGGATAATGGGACGACATACTGGTTCTATTTCAGTTCCAGCGGAAAAGTCACGAAGGACAGCTGGAAGAAGATCGACGGAAAGAGTTATCTCTTTGATTCCGACGGAATTATGCAGACCGGATGGTCCGAGGATGGGGATTACTATTTAAGCTCCAGCGGCGCTATGGTCACCGGCTGGAAGTATCTGGAGCCGAAGGATGAGGATAAGGATCTCTACGGACCGGAGAGCGACGACGGAAAATACTGGTTCTACTTCTCTGCGAGCGGAAAGAAGAACAGCCCGTCGACGAGCAGTAACGGCGGCGATTATAAGGTGATGAAGATCGATGGCAAATATTACTGCTTCGACGAGGACGGACGGATGCAGACCGGATGGGTGTATTTAGAAGGTGACCCGGAGAATGCAAGTAAGGACACGATCGAGAACTGGAGATATTTTGCGGAGAGTGGGATCCAGAACGCGACTCTCGGTGCGTCGATCACCGGATGGCTCTCCTTAAATCCGCCGGAACAGCTCCAGGACAATGTGGATGAGCCGGTTGTCTGGTACTATTTCGAGAAAGATGGAACACCGAAGACAGGTCCGGAGGACGGAAAAGCGTCCACAAGTGACTTTGTCAAGATCAACGGAAAGACATATCTCTTTGACCAGAAGGGAAATCCGGTGAAGGGATTAAAGAAGATACAGATCGGATCGACAGGAGAGTACACCTCCTATTACTTTGATGCATCCTCCAGAATTTCCGTAAAGGGAAAGATGACAGTGGAGGAAGGCGATGGAAATAAGACGACCTTCTACTTTAATGAGGGAACCTACGCGGGACGTGGTGTCAGCGGTGTGAAGAATGGCTATCTCTATTATATGGGTAAGCTTCAGGAAGCGGACAGCTCCAGCCGTTACGCATTGATCAGTATCCCGAACGGCAGCAGTGGATATCAGACTTACGTCGTAAACTCCTCCGGACGTATCTCAAAGAATACGACGGTGAAGGACCGCGACGGAAACAAGTTTAAGGTAAATTCCAGCGGAATTTTGACTCAGATCAACGATGAGACGGCGAGCACGAAGGAAGAATACGGTGAGCCGACAGAACCGGTATTTGAGAATGATTGATGTGGATTCAGGATAAAAGATAAAGGATTTTTTGAAGGATCAGGGGCAGAGATGTTCCTGGTCTTTTCCGTTAGCTGCCATGTATCCAGGAAACTTCCGGCAGCAGGATCTGCAGCAGAGAACTTTTACATATGATGGTTAAATAAAAAGAGGATTCCGACTGCAAATACAGGCAGTCAGAAATCCTCAGTTTTTTAGTGCTTTAAACTTCCTCGCCGTTGATCAGCACATGCTTGATCACGCCTGTCACATCAAACGGACAGCCGTCGACGATGACAACATCGGCGTCTTTTCCTTCTTCCAAAGAACCGACACGGTCAGCGATGCCAATGTGCTCGGCCGGATTGATGGTTACGGCGCGGAGTGCGTCATACTCGTCCATACCGGCTTTGATGGCGAGACCTGCGCAGAGCGGCAGGTAGTGGAGCGGGGTTACCGGCGCGTCTGTGATGATGGAGACATGACATCCGGCTTTCGCGAGAATGCCAGGTGTCTCCCAGGTCTTATTCTGGAGCTCAAATTTGGAGGCATGTCCGAAGGTCGGACCTACCGCGAGCGGGAGATTTTCCTTCGCGAGTTCATCCACGATCATATGGCCCTCTGTCACATGCTCCAGAGTCAGGCCGACACCGAATTCTTTCGCGATACGGATCGCAGTGAAGATATCGTTTGCCTGATGGGCATGGGCTTTTAACGGGATCTCATGGTTTAATACCGGGATCAGAGCTTCGGACTTCTGGTCGTAAGCCGGAAGCTTGGAAGCGTCATCACCGGCCGCCTCGATCTTTGCCTTGTAAACCTTCGCTTTATTTAAAGCCTCGCGGATCTTTGCGGCATTTGTCATACGGCTGGAGATTCCCTGTTTCTGGTAGCAGCGTTTCGGGTTTTCACCGAAAGCGCATTTCATAGCGATCGGGAATTTTACGATCATATTGTCAACACGGGTTCCAACCGGTTTGATAGCAGCGAAGGTTCCGCCAATGGAGTTGGAGCTGCCTGGACCGGTTGCGAAGCAGGTAACACCGGCTTTCGCGGCCATCTTCATACACGGGTCAAACGGGTTGATTCCGTCGATCGCCTGTACCTGTGGAGTTACCGGGTCATTCAGTTCGTTGTAGTCATGCCCCTCGTAGCCGATCCCGTAGCCGTCAAGACCGATATGGCAGTGGGCCTCAACAAATCCCGGATAAACATGGAGTCCGGTAGCGTCAATAACCTCAGCGCCGTCAGCAGAGAGACCTTTTCCGATCTTTACGATCTTTCCGCCGTCGATCAGGATGTCAGCGATAAAAGTTTCCTTTGATACCGCTGTGTGAAGTGTTCCGTTCTTGATACAAATCATTGGAATTCCTCCTCTTTTCAAATCATAACTCTATCATACATGAATTGCGAGAATATTTCAAGGATTCTTTCTGTACAGTAGTTAAAAATAAGTTACGATTCACGCTTTGCGCAAACAGTAATAAAAAAAAGGAACTATTTCATCTTAAAAGATGAAAAGTTCCTTATATTTGAGTTATGAAACTACATTCACCGGTGTTCCCTCAAGGAATCCCTTTACATTTCCGGCAAGGATGGAAACGAGGCGCTGTCTTGTCTCAAGTCCTTTCCAGCCCATATGCGGGGTGAGGATCACGTTGTCGAGGGTGTAGAGCGGGTTGTCGGCTTTCGGCGGCTCAGTTTCCTGGACGTCGAGGCCTGCGCCTGCGATCTGGTGCTTTTCAAGCGCTTCGATCAGAGCCGGTTCATCGATGAGAGCACCGCGGGAGGTGTTGATCAGGAAGGCGGTCGGCTTCATCAGCGCAAGAGTCTCTTTATTGATCATATGCTTTGTCTGCGGAGTTAACGGGCAGTGCAGGGAAACATAGTCACTGTTCTTTAAGACTGTCTCAAGATCCACATAGCGGATGCCGTCTTCGTCGGCTCTCGGTGTTCTTGTATACACGAGAATGTTCATATCAAGAGCTTTTGCAATCTTCATTACAGTCTTTCCGATATGTCCGGCACCGATGATTCCTAAAGTCTTTCCGTTTACCTCAACGTGCGGAACCTGGAGATTTTTCGTAAAGTTATCATGGTTTCCGTTTGCCAGCATTTTCATCTGGACCTGCATGGTGGAGCTTAAATTTAAGATCATCATGACCGCCGTGTGGGCTACGCGCTCGGAGCTGTATGCCGGGATATTGCAGACGGTGATCCCCTTCTCCCTTGCGGCATCAAGATCCAGATTGTTGTATCCGGTACCGGCCTCACAGATCAGCTTTACGGAAGCCGGAAATTTGCGGATCAGGTCACCGTTTACCGGCATCTCCTTTGTGACGATAATATCAGCTCCCTCAATGCGCTCTAAGAGCTGTTCTGGTGTGGTATCATCGTAGACGGTCACGTCGGAAGAGAGAACAGAAAAGTCGAGATTTCCGTCAAAGTTCATTTTTTTTGCGTTTAATACAACGGTCTTGTCGCTCATGGGTAAATCCTCCTGCGAAATTGATAATAAAAAATTGTACGTACCTTGGTGCTGTATTGTAACTGTTCAGCAGGTCTGCGCATTTACTGCGCTGACCGTAAAAAAACTTATATTATAATAGAAAGCAAAAATCCTATCGGCACCGCCGCTTTGGAATGGATTTTGCGCGTAACTGTGAGGTGCTGAACAGTTACGCTGTATTCATTATATAACGGTTTTTGAAATGTGACAATGAAGAGTTTGTGGTTATAGGTTATGATACATAGATGTATAAATAAAAAATGGAAAGAAATTTTCTATGCGTTTCCGTGATAGAGCAAGTTGAAGAGGTAAATGTTCAGACGAAAGGAAAGATCAACAAGGAATCGTTTGTCCTGCTCTAAATGAGTTTCCTTGAGAGATGCTTATTTTAACATAATAGTATGTTTGAACAAGTATTGGAAAAATAATAGCATATTATCGTATAATATGTACATCAAAAGACAATAAATGACATAAAAATAGTCATTTTAACGAAAACGCGTTTCGTAAGTGCTTATTAACAAAAAGACAATATGACAGATAGGAGAGTTGATTATGCAGAACGAACATGCAAAAGAATTAAGAAAAATTTTAAGTGAGACATCTTTTTTGACACTTCCGGGTGTATATGATTGCCTTTCTGCTAAGATTGCAGAGGAAGCAGGATTTCAGGCATTATTTCTTTCCGGTGGAGCACTTGCCTACAGTGTATTAGGACGCCCGGATTTTGGATTTTTGAGTCTGGCAGAATTTGGAACAGCGATCCAACATATTGTGTCTTCCGTTCATGCTCCGCTGATTGCAGATGCGGATAATGGATTTGGAAATGCAATTCAGGCTGCAAATACCGGAGCTATGTATGAGCAGCTTGGAGCGGCAGGACTTCAGATTGATGATAAAGTTCTTCCGGCCAATCATCCGGCTAAAAATGAGATCATCGATTGGGAGTTAATGGGACCCAAGATCAAAGCTGTGAGAACTGCAGTTTCTGATGACTTTGTGATCATCTACCGTACATGCGCAGAGTTGTATGATTTTGGTGTCGATGAAGCAATCAGAAGAATCAATCTTGCGAAGGAGTGCGGCGCCGATTATGCATATGTGGATGGAATCAAGTCCGTGGAGAATCTGGAAAAGATTTCCAGAGAAGCCAAAATTCCGCTTATGGTAAATCTGAATGAGAAAGGATTTGTCGGCGGACTTCCTACAGAGCAGGTCAAGGCATTAAATTACTGTATTGGTTTATTTCCAATCTCCGCCATGCTGGCAGCAGCGCAGGGAATGATTGATGTTCTTGGGGCATTGGCAGAACAGGGAACAACGCTTGCAGTGAGAGACAAAATGACAAATCCGCCAACGAAGATTCATCGCATGATGGGACAGTTTTCACTGGTAGAAAAGTATACACCATATTATAACGAATGAGGAGATATACAGGAGAAAAGCTGATTGCTCAGAAAGGAGTGTCTGAATGACATACCGAAACATCCAATACGCCCAAATGACAATCCAAAAAGATTGATGTAGTATTTGTGCATTATAGAGAAAAAATTTCCACTGTTTCACCGATGAAAAAGCGTTCGTTTCGTTTTACTGCATTTATCCACAGCATCCGATCCTCAAAAATCGAACCACACGATTTTTCGAAAAAATATACACTGGATTTGTGGATAGCAGTACAGAGCATCTGGAATTTCATGGAAATATCCCAGATGTTCTGTATTGTTATCCACCGTCATAATGACGAAAGGGAAACAGCCGCCAGGTGGCAGAAACTGTAAAAATCTGGTACAATGAACTCATGAAGAAAAGGAGTTCCTGCCATGGCGATCAAGTACACAGAAGAACAACTAAATAGCGTTGACAAGTCTATGCTGATCCAGATGTTTTTGAACCAGCAGGAGCAATTGGAAAAAGTCAGTGCCGATTCGTTCCTGATCATAAAGCAGATCCAGGCGATCTACCGGGAGGAAGGAAAACTCAAAGAACTTTCATCAAAAGAAAGACTTGTTCAGCGTCAGGTGGTTGTAAAACCACTGGTAGATGCTTTATTTGTGTACCTGAAACAACACGAAAATGAAGTCGGTACGGAAAAACTGAGGGAAGCTTTCATTTATGTATTAAATCAGGAAAAATACCTCCGGGTTTTCCTGACCGATGGGGATGTTCCAATGGACAATAATGCATCCGAGCGTGCGATCCGCGGATTCTGTGTCGGTAAGAAAAACTGGCAGATGATCGATACCATCAATGGTGCAAAATCATCCGATATCATTTACAGCATTGCAGAAACAGCAAAAGCGAATAATTTAAAGCCATATGAGTACTTTGAATATCTTCTGACAGAGATTCCGAAACATATGGATGATACAGACCGATCTTTCTTAGATGATCTGATCCCGTGGTCAAAAAATTTGCCGGAGAGTATTCGAAAACCAAAGAAGATCAATTAAGCCAAGCCGCAAAAGCGGCTTTTGACTGGTTCAGTACTTGCTATGGAGCGTTTAATTTTCGATATCATTTTGACATAAAGCAGGGCTGCCGTATTAGCAAATATTGCTAGGCGACAGCCCTCTTTTGGATGAAACTTATTTTCTATATATAATATGGAACAGGAGCAGCTTTGGGGGTGTTATTACCAAAACCAATTACACACCATAGCAAAAAAGTAAAAAATAGTAAGCAAATGATAACATATGTATACATTAGATATCGAAAGAATGATGTCCCTTTTCTTGTCATTAATAAAACACAACAAATGAAAAAGAAGAGACTTACAAGTCCAATAAAAACTGAATTAAAAAGGAGTGGTACTATTATGCTAATTAACCCTGTAATCATTTTGACTATACTCCTGTTTATTCAAAATAAATTACACCCTTATAAAGACTTCCCCCGTTAACCCACGTTGGAAAATCGTAGATTTCTTTTCCAGCCCAGTTAGAAGTTACCATTTTAGTCCCACTACCAGCGTCGTAAATACGTGTTACAGTAACCCAATGTTGTTCCAAATCAGGTATAGGCGAGTTCCATGTAAGCAACAGAACTGGCGATTCTTTATTTAAGCCCGTAGCAATATATTTTCTCACATTAACTTCTGACCATGCTGAAGAACTTCTAGTTGCCTTTAAATCCACCTTATGATTGGAAGCAAATTCCTCAGCTCTACTAATGAGCGAATCTACTGTAGGAATCCCCCAGACTGCTGGTGAAATAGTGTCATAGACCTCTTTTTGAAAAGCATTAAATTCTGATTTCGTAATACCAGATTTCGTATATAACCCTTTTGCATGTTATAAAAATTTCAAAGTAACTTCTACTTACTTTGTTACTAATAAGATAACACTCATTTTTATATTTTGACGACGGATGTAAGAAATACGAGTCTACAAGATATTTTCACTGAATCATCATCTTGCCACTTCCATTGTCATGCGAAAGGCTTTTCCAGAACGAGCCTTATTACATCATCTTCTATCTGAAAGAAAAACGGCATCCCCGGAGTCGCATTCTCATATGTTTCAATATACTTTTTGAACTCCTGCACATCTGTTGTGGTATATTCCTCCGGATACTCAGAATCGGAAAAGTCCCCGTTCCAATCAATAAAAGTATATACTGTCTGTGCATCCAGTTTCCATACAATAGTTTCCGTATCGGGATTGTATATATAATAGCCATCCGGCATATCATCTTCCGTAAGGTTCAACTCTCTTATCTTTTCCTCATTGTCATCTGTAATAAACTCTATCACATCAACCATTAAATTGTTTTCTGTCATCTCTTTCAGAAAAGCAGCAACATAGACCTTGCCATCCTCATCAGTAAATGTTGGATTGGAAACTTCGCCACTTTGCGGAACCTTTTTCCCTGTTGCAATTACTGAAATTGCAATGATGATTACAAGCAAGATAATTCCTGCCAATATGTAGATGCCTATTTTCTTATTTACATTTTTACTCATAATGTGATTTCTCCCTATTTTTTCATCAATTTCTTCTTTAATCCTATCTGGTGCATTTATATTTTCTGCCTCCTCTTTCACCGCTTTCCTTATCAACGCATCTACTTTTTCATCTTCATAATCACTAATCAACTTTTTCATGGTATCTCCTTCATATCACAAAGTGTAATTTTTTCTTCAAGATCTACACTTCCATCAATAGAAAGGATATTGGTATCTGATTCAACAACATTTTTCATCAGTACTGATGAATCGCTATCGTTTTGTGACGTCGCCATAGCTACAAATGTTGACATTACAGACAAAGAAATAATACTTAGTGCGGCAATAGAAGATTTAAAACACTTGTTTTTTATCATAGAATCACCTCATTTAGAATTTTTATTTAATATGTTACAATGATTTATGTATTCAATGGCATCATCTCCTCTTGTTAAATATAATTATCTAAAAACAATGGCGTTATTTTTAAATTATTCGTTTTATGTCTTGATATTATCATGGGGCGAGTGAATACACAATGCATTTTATCGATATGCAAGAAATCGTAAGAAAATATAAAACATATAAGCTACAAGATTTATAATTGAACTGGGTTATTTTTGATAGTCTGTTTATTTTTTTTCTTTAAAGTATAGTAATAAACGTAATCTCGATTTCTTTTGTCCAAACTGGGCTTAAATAATTTTCTAATCAATGCGGAGCAGCTTCTAGCAGACTTAGAGAAAGATGTCATTTCTACCTGTTGAATCCTCCACTGATTTTTCTGGCAAATCGGACGGAAAATAGCACCGTCATTTTGACGATAAGTCACAATGCTGAAGTTGAAGCGAAAATAGAAAAATCAGAGCTATTTGCGATTACTTATCCACATCCACGTAAACATCAAACCAGAATTACACGAATAAGTTTTTGCATCCACGAAAGCTTGTGGATAATTGCAAAAAGCCACATTTTTTCTAGTAAAAAAATTTTTTAATTTCGGCTTTTTAGACAAAAATCAGAAATCCTTCTTTTCTTTAGAAGGACGGATGACTTTTGGCTGGTCGATTGCAAGGCCTTCCATCAGCCAGCGGAATTCCTGCCTGGTTAAAAGCCTTGCTTCCGAAGCATTGCGTGGCCATTGGAAACGACCATTCTCATCCAGACGTTTCTGGTAGAGAACAAATCCATCTTTGTCATAATGGAGTGCTTTTAACTTCCGACTGTCCCTGCCGCAAAACAGATAGAGCGCGTTGGCATAAGGATCCAGCTTATAAGTATCGCGAATAATGGCCATCAATCCATCAAAGCTTTTTCGCATATCTGTCCGGCCGGTAATGATAAAAATCTTTGCTACGCCGGACAGTTCGCCTAACACAGTTGCTGCAGCGCTGCGATTGTGTTTCGAATCGTTTCGCAGGCTGCCGAATTCTGGATTTCCACAGAAAAACCAGAAAAGACCAAACGAATGGCCGGGGCGGAAACAGTGGTACGATCAGGAAGTTGCTCACCTACTGCAACCGTATCAGCACCAGAAAAATCAATTGCCACAACTTCATGCTGTTCCGGGCAGGAAGACATCGGATTATCTGGTATTTCACAAGCCATGCTTCGAAATCTCCGGATATGATAGTAAAAGTTGCTGCGTTGTATGTGATGTTGCTCACACCATGCTTTATCTGTAAGACCACTGGTGCGGCATTCCTGAATCAGCGCCATCCATTCCTGATCCGTACGTCTTGGGTGTCTTTGAACCATTCTTGCCCAACTCCATTCCTGTGTATTATGAGTGTGTTAGACAGGATGTGTCCAGATTTGAACCAAACTTGTCCACTGTCCAAACTCATTAGAATGATTGTTACACAGATCTTGGCTGATGAAAAGACGGCAGGTTATTCATCGCTTACAATCCAGGTAAAGATTTTATCCGCAAACGCAAACTTGATTTTAAGAAAATGATGCGTCTGATTATTTCCATGGAAAGCGGAAGTCTAAATCATGAACTTCTTAAATTTTTTGAGTATGATTCCTCGGTTCCTACCGGATCTGCTTTTTATCAACAACGTTCCAAACTTTCCGTTTCTGCATTCCGTCATCTTATCAAGGAATTTAACCTTAAATTCCCCTTAGAAAAATTTCGCGATAATTACTATGATATCTGGGCTGCTGTCCAGTCATGATCCTCCGACCAGATTCTGTAAACAGATCGCACGGACACGGCTGTGAGGACGATAACGGCACCGACGATAGCCATTTTTTCCGGAATTTCCAAGCACGAAGCGGATCCCAATAAGCGCGGACAGGAGAGCTGAGGCAGAAGGATCTCCGAAAGGCCGTAAGCAGGTCGGCGAAGCGGTGAATCGGAAAACTACGAAAAAATATCCTGGCGGGGAATTGAGACCACAAGAAAAAGCTGCCCGCGAGGGACAGCTTTTTCTTGTGTGATGGGTTTTCTATTTTCAGGTTTGTTAATGGGCTGTTTTACTGCGCTTTCCGCTGCAGTTTCGCAACGAGGGCGCTGGTCCTCTGACGGTAGTCGTCGAGTTCGGTGACGATTCCCATGAAAGAGGAGATAAGATCTAAGGAGGCGCGCAGAGAACTCTGCTCACCCTGTACGACTGCGCGTTTTGTGAGGCGCATAGCCTGCTGCGGCGCTGCCAGAAGCTTCTCCATATACTGCTCCACAAATGCGTCAAGCTCTGCATCCGGGACGCAGTGGGTAACGAGACCCATATCTGCGGCTTCTTTTCCCTTTAATGTGCGGGCTGTCCAGAACAGGTCTAAAGCTTTGTCCCGGCCGACGAGACGGGGCAGGAAATATGCTCCGCCGTCACCAGGTACAATTCCGGCATTAAAATAGCTTTCCGACATGGAAGCACTCTCCCCGGCGATCCGCACATCGCACATGAGAGCCATGTCAAGACCGGCACCGACTGCGGCACCATGGATCTTGGCAACCACCGGTTTATCGATTTCTTCTAAAAGAAGCGGAATTCTTTGGATTCCCTTCCAGAGTGAATTCTTTCTTGCGAGGGCTGTGGAGGAGATATCTTCATGACTTTCGAAGAATCCGTCACCGGCTGCCATTGCCTTGACGTCACCGCCTGCGCAGAACGCTTTTCCGTTTCCGGAAAGCAGAAGTGCATATACATCATCGTTGTCACGGACATCTTCCAACGCTTCTGTCCAGAGACGGATCATCTCCTCGCTGAAACAGTTGAGCTGCTTCGGACGATTCAGTGTGATGCGTGCAAGGTGGTTGTGTACTTCGTAGATCAAGTCTGCCATAGAATATCTCCTCCTCTATTTACTCTCTCAATATACCATATTGTGGAACTGATTTCATTATATGGAATTTCACACAGAATGTCAAGCCCTTGAAACTGGTTTTAACGTAAAATTTGCAAAAAAATATTGTCCAGAATCGAAAAATCCTGGACAATATCACAAAGCGAAAAAGTATTGCATTCTATATCACAATATGAAATTCTGTTACAGACGTAATGATTGAACCATCCGCACACTTGATTTACAGAGAGAGCAGCATCCACCCCGCCGCGCACATAATTATGAGAAATATGAGATTGTAAAGGGTGAATACCATCATGTACGTTCCTGACTTTGCTTCCGGAATCTCAGCGTAGGCCCGGTAGGAGATCACGCTTGCCATGGATGCGATCAGGGTTCCAAGACCGCCGACATTCACACCAAAAAGCAGAGGACGCACTGCACCGGTAAAGCCGGAGAGCAGGATCGCTGCGGGGACATTGCTGATGCACTGGCTTAAGAGAACACCTGCCGGAAATTCATGACCGGAGATCAGCTTCGTGAGGAGTCCGGAGATCGCAGGGATCCGTTCCATATTGCCGATAAAGATAAAAAAGCAGACGAATGTCAGGAGCAGAAAGTAGTCGACCCGGATAAACAACGAGCGGTCCTTTATGAGAACAGCGGCCAGGATGATGAAAAACATGATCGGCCAGGAATAGATCCGAACGACGCAGCCCAGACAGACGAGAAAAAGCGCCAGATAGAAGATCAGAGAAGTCTTCGTGGGACAGCCGTCCTGGTGAAGGGAGGTCCGGCTGAGGGTGATGGCTTTATTTTTCAGCAGAAAAACGGCAGCTACAAGCAGCAGGGCTGAGAGTACCGTTAACGGCAGCATGTATCCCACAAGCTCACCGGCAGAGAGACCAAAGGAAGAGTAGAGATACAGGTTCTGTGGATTCCCGATGGGTGTTGCCATACTGCCGAGGTTCGCGGCGATGGTCTGAAGGACGATCACAGGGATCATGAGTTCCGGAAGTCCAGCCATATTGAGGATCAGGATGGAAAACGGGACAAATGTGATCAGGGACACGTCGTTCGTGATCAGCATGCTGGAGAAAAAGCAGAGTGCTGTCAGGGTGAAGGCAAGCCGGCGTGTGGAATGCATTCCGGCGAGCAGGGATGATCCGAGATAACGGAACAGACCGATCTCCTTCAGCCCGGCGACCACCGTCATCAGGGAGAAGAGGAGTGCCAGAGTGCGGAAGTCAATGTAAGTCAGATACTCCGGTGACGGAGCGACAAAAAACATGGAGAGGACCGCCAGAACCGCTGCCGCGGAAAGGACTGGTTCTTTTTTTATGAATGACATGGATCGATTTCCTTCCTTATATAAATATCATGCATGCGGCAGAAGACAGAAAAACTGTATACAAAGTGCCGCCCTGCAATTCAAGTCGAACATCCGAAAGACCTGGCGCGTGATTCTGGTCAGCGAAGCTGACAAATCCTATCAGAGTCACTGCGTATCCTCGCGGGATAGGAACAACCGTGTTACTGTACACGGGTAGGAATTTTCTGAACTGAAAATTCCGTACAATACAGTGGTGGTAGTGGATTTTGCCGATTTGGAATGCGAAGCATCGGCAAAATCAGTTACTGTTTGCGCAAGGCGTGAACAGTAACCAACCGCAAAACTTCTGTAATTATTATAAACAGTGGCTTTACGAATGTAAAGAAGAAGAGTATACTGTACATGTTTGGTCATTGCACACAGGTAGGAATTTTCTGACCTGAAAATTCCGTACAATACAGTGGTGGCAGTGGATTTTGCCGATTTGGAATGCGAAGCATCGGCAAAATCAGTTACTGTTTGGGCTTCTTTCATGCCCGTATAGACAATGATGTCAGAATAATGGAAAGCGGCAGCTCTGGATGAAAATTCCTGGGTGCCGCTAATTTACGCGGAATGGCAGCGCATAAACAGGACAGGATGTCTGCTGTTTCTGTTTGAGGGAGGAATATTATGGGGAACAACAAGTTTTCAATCGCCAGTGTTGGAAACCGGCGGGCATTCCGGGATGGAGCCCGGGACGGGGTGCCGATCGCGCTCGGGTATTTTGCGGTATCTTTTTCACTGGGAATCGTGGCGCGGAATGTCGGGATGACACCGATTCAGGGAATGATCACAAGCGCACTCTGCAACGCGTCCGCAGGGGAATACGCGGGCTTTACGATGATCGCCGCGGGGGCAGCGTATATTGAGATGGCGATCGTGACACTGATCGCGAACGCGAGATATTTACTGATGAGCTGTGCCATGAGCCAGAGAATGGATCCGGATATGCCGTTTTTCCACAGGCTTCTCATGGCATTTGATATTACCGATGAGCTGTTCGGAATTACGATTGCAAGACCGGGCTGCTTAAATCCCTGGTATATGTACGGGGCAATCGCATTAGCACTTCCCGGCTGGGCTGTCGGAACAGCCCTCGGTGCGCTGGCAGGTAATCTGATGCCGTGGCGTCTTGTGAGCGCCTTCAGCGTGGCACTCTACGGAATGTTCCTTGCGATCATAATTCCACCGGCGAGAAAGAGCCGCATCCTTGCAGGGCTCATCGCCATCAGCTTCGCGGCAAGCTACCTTGCGGAGCATCTGCCGGGGATCTCATCGATCTCCAGCGGCACGAGAACGATCATTCTGACTGTTGTGCTCTCATCCGCAGCAGCGATTCTCTTCCCGCATCCGGCAGAGGACAGCGCGGCTGATACTTCCAAGGAAACAACGGAAGAAACTCATGTCCATTCTGCAGACGCGGCAAAACAGGGCGCTTAAAAGAAAAAGAAGTTTTTGAAAATTGTCTTGTTAAATTAAGAAGGAACACAGAAAAAACATGGAAAAGAATATTTATCTCTATATTGCGGTGATGGCGGGTGTCTCTTACATGATCCGTGTCCTGCCGCTCACATTGATCCGGAAACCGATCAAAAATCAGTTTATCCAGTCATTCTTATATTACGTCCCATATGTGACGTTAGCTGTTATGACGTTTCCGGCGATCCTCTCCGCCACAAACAGTACGGTGTCGGCGGCGCTGGCGCTGGTCATCGGAATCATCGCGGCATGGTGCGGAAGAAGTCTCCTGTCCGTTGCGGTGATCTGCTGCGCGATGGTATTCATTACGGAATTTTTCTTAGTGTAGTAAAAATACATAAAACACATATATTAAATAAAACAAAAGCAGTTTCGGTATCTGATCATCCATCAATCAAATGACCGTGCTGCTTTTTTACTTTATAGAAGACCGATTACGGCATTCTCGCAGGGCGTGAAAAACCAAGAAAAAAAAGCAGTACATGGCGCAGAAAAACGGAATGCGGCGGTATCCCAGACCAATGCTTTAACGTTGTAAAATAAATGAGATAAAATCCCATTGTCTGAAATTTCACAATACGAAATATATTCCATTTTGGCAAAAATGCTGATTTTCTACGCGGAAATTTGGCAATTATTTGGAAGAATCGTACTTGTATTTGTGCGGGAAAGTTGTTATAATCAGTAGCCGTGTTGAGCGAAAAAAAAGAGTAATGGCTCATAAAAGCTGATTACATGGAGGTTTACCCATGAAGAAATTATTTGCATTCTGCGCAGGACTTCTGGCGGTCTTAAACCAGACTGCAGTTACAGCGCTTGCGGCAGAACCAGAGGCTGCCGGGGCGGCAGCACAGACGCCGTTATGGCTTTGTATTCCATTTGCAGGACTCCTGCTCTGCATCGCGGTCCTTCCGCTTGTGAAAGCAGAGTGGTGGGAGGCGCACCAGCCGCATGCGGTCGTGTTCTGGTCCCTGCTGTTCCTGATCCCGTTCGCCGTGAAGTACGGTGTGCCGAAGGCAGCGGAGACGACACTGGAATGTATCATAAACGACTACCTGACATTCATCGTCCTTCTTTTTGGATTGTTCTGTGTGTCCGGTAATATTACCCTGTCAGGTGATCTCGCTGGTTCCCCGAGGATCAATGTGGGACTTCTGGCACTCGGAACCCTGTTATCCAGCTGGATCGGAACCACCGGTGCCAGTATGTTAATGATCCGTCCGATCATCAAGATGAACGCGTGGAGAAAGAGAAGACGCCACATCGTGATCTTCTTTATCTTTATGGTGTCCAACATGGGCGGCTGCCTGACTCCGATCGGAGATCCGCCTCTGCTCATGGGATTCATGCGGGGCGTCCCGTTCTTCTGGAGCTTAAAGCTTTTACCGATCCTGATCTTCAATATGATCATCCTGCTGTTCATCTTCTATCATTTTGATATGAAGGCATATAGAAAAGATATCGCGGCAGGCTTAAAGCCGGATATCAGCAAACCTGGTACTGAGGTGAAGATCCGCGGCAGCCACAACCTGATCTTTATCATTATGATCGTGATCGCCGTTATCTTAAGCGGTACCCTGCCGTCCATGCCGATGTTTCAGGATGCCGCAGGAAATGTCCTCGGGATTCATGTATTCGGAGAAGTTACATTATCCTATCCGGCGATCATTGAGTGTGTGATCATCCTTGTATCCGCATTTCTGTCCTTTAAGACGACGGATGGATCGATCCGCCGAGAGAACCACTTTACCTGGGGCGCGATCCACGAGGTCGCAGTTCTCTTCGTCGGTATCTTTATCACGATGCAGCCGGCGCTTATGATCTTAAAGGCAAACGGAGCGGAGCTTGGGATCACAGAACCGTTTGAGATGTTCTGGGCGACCGGTCTGTTATCCAGCTTCCTCGACAATACGCCGACCTATCTGGTATTCCTGACAACAGCAGGCGCCTTAGGATTGTCACAGGGCATGGTGACGGCCCTCGGAACCGTTCCGGTCAAGATGCTGGAAGCGATCTCCTGTGGTGCTGTATTTATGGGCGCGAATACATATATCGGTAACGCGCCGAACTTCATGGTCAAATCCATTGCGGATGAGAACGGTATCCGGATGCCTTCATTCTTCGGATATCTGATCTGGTCCTTTGGAATTCTTGTTCCGGTATTCATTGTGGATACTCTGGTATTCTTTTTATAGGAAGGGGGAGGAAATATGGCTGCAACGAAAGAAGAAATCAAAGAACTGGCAGAACATATCTACGATCTGGACGCGGAGGTCTATGTCCACCTGGGTTCCTCCCTGGGACGTGTTTTCAACCGTGACAGAGAGCGCTGTGTGAATGAGCTCACAGAGCTTCTGACCACAAGACCGCAGGGACATTTAGTCCGCAGCGAGCTTGGATTGATCGCGAACATGGCCCGTACCATCGAGGATAAAGAAGAACGCGCGATGTGTATGACCGAGTACAACCGCATCCTCAATGAGGTCATGAGCCTTCCGACAAGCTTCGCCAGCGGCGATGTGATCGACCCGATCCTCGCGAAGTTAAACAGCTTCAACGTAGCGAACCGTTTCTCCAACGACGACCATCTGATTATCTGCATCAGCTGGACATACGGAAGCGGCGGAATCGATGTCGGCTTCAAGCTTGCGGATAAGCTTCATATTAACTACTACGATGCCGATATTTTCGCGGCAGTATTAAAACGCCTCGACGCGGAGAAAGATAAGACGATCCGTGACGCGGCGGGATATGCCCACGTCTCTGAGGAACTGCAGCAGAGTCCGGCGAGCGAGTTTGAGGCAGTGACCCATATGTCCCTGAAGGATCATATCAAATATTTCAGCCGTTACCACGGCCTGAACCGTCAGGATGCCGTCTTCTTCAACCAGAGCGATCTGATCTGTGATATGGCGAAAAAGGAAGACTTTATTATCATGGGCCGCTGTGCCGATGCGATCTTAACGAACAACGGTATTCCGCATATCAGTATCTATATCACTGCACCGATCGAGCAGAGGATCCAGCGCGCGATCGAGGTAAACTCCGGATTAGACCGGAAAAAAGCGCGCCATTTCCTGAAAAAACTTGACAAAAAACATGCGCATTATTACAATTTTTATACCGGAAGAAGCTGGGGAAACGCGAATAACTATGATCTATGCATCAACAGCGCAAGCTACGGAATTGACGGTACTGTCGATTTTATTCTGAGAATGATCGGTCACGATAAGGATAAGAAAAAATCGGAATGATCCCCAAATGAAATGTGCTGCCGGCCTGTTTGCCGGACATGACAAATTATGATTTTGATGCCTGGCTGATATCAGTCAGGCATTTTTATGTAAAAAGAAAGGATCAACAGCATGCAGCTCGATATGACAAAAGGAAAACCGCTGCCGGTGATTTTGCAATTTACGATTCCATTGGTGATCGGAAATATCTTTCAGCAGCTTTATAATATGGCGGACACGATCATCGTCGGCCGCTGCGTCGGTGCCGGGGCGCTGGCGGCGGTCGGCTCCACCGGAACGATCATGTTTCTGGCGACCGGCTTTGCTCAGGGAATCACTGCCGGTTTTTCGATCCTTACCGCCCAACGGTATGGGGCAGGGGATGAAAAAGGTGTGAAACGCAGCGTGGCAAACGGAATGATCCTGGCGGTGATCGCAGCGGTCATCCTGACACTGGTCTGTGTGGCGATCATGAACCCGCTTTTGCACCTGATGAATACGCCGTCAGATATCTTTCAGGATGCCTACACGTATATCATGGGAATCAGCGTCGGACTCACGGCAAATATCTTCTACAACCTGTTTTCCTCCTATCTGCGGGCGGTGGGAAACAGTCAGATCCCACTCTTTTTCCTGATATTTTCCGCCTGCCTGAACGTGGGTCTGGATCTGCTTTTTATCATCCGCGGCGGCATGGGTGTGGCAGGAGCAGCCTGGGCGACAAATCTGTCCCAGGCGATCTCGGCGGTGCTCTGCGCGGGATATATCTGGGTGAAGGTTCCATCCTTAAAGCCGGAGAGGGAACACTGGAAGATCCACGGAAGCGACACGAGAAACCAGCTTGCGGCCGGGATTCCCATGGCGTTTCAGTTCGCGATCACAGCGTCGGGAACCATGATCATGCAGTCCGCTATCAACCTCTTCGGTTCCGTGGCAGTTGCGGCTTACACAGCTGCGGCGAAGCTCCAGAGTCTCGTGATCCAGGGCATGATCGCCATGGGACAGACGATGGCGACCTACGGCGGACAGAACTACGGATGCGGGGATGTAAAGCGGATCAAGGCAGGGGTAAAGGCAGCGCTTCTCGCGGAGTTTGTGTATTCCGTCACAGTAGCATTACTCATGTGTGCGCTGCTCAGACCATGTCTCGGACTTTTCTTTACCGGGGACGTGGATATTTCAGCGATGATGCCGTGGGCGGAGACTTACTGCTATATGACTGCGATGTTTTTCCTGCCGCTCTGCACGATCTTTATTTTCCGCAATATCATGCAGGGCTGCGGATATGGCTTTCTGCCGATGATGGGAGGTGTATCGGAGCTCATCGCGAGACTGATTGTCTCCATGGCGGCGATGAAGCTTTTGAGCTATCCGCTCGCCTGTTTCGCCGATCCGGCGGCATGGATCGCAGCGGCGGTATTTACGGGTGTCTCGTATCTCTTTGTGATAAAAAAGATCGGGAGAGAGCTTAAGGAAAAGACAACTTAGGTTCCTGAGACTGGTGATGTGACACATGGCTATCTGTGGTTTTTACTTGCGGGAATTTCCCTCACTGGTCTTCTTGCACGGATACTCGGAAAGGAGCACTCTGACAGAAGGAGAAAGAGCTGATGGCAGAAGGAAAGAAGAAACAGAAAAAAAGCCCATGGTGGTACAAATTAGGAATCCTGGTGTTCGGCGCGGTGTTCTGCGTCTCCGCCTTTATGGCGGGCCGGGATTACCTGGCGGCCAAAAAGGAAGCGGACGCGTTCGACAGCCTGAGTAAGCTGGCGGCGGATTACGCGGAGGAAAAAGCTCCGACAGATCTGACGGAGAGTGCCGGGGAGACAACGGATCAGGAGAAAGCGGCGGAGTGGGCAGAACTCTTAAAGGAGGCTGCCGGATACGCGGCGCTTAAGAATGAGAATCCCGATTACGTCGGTTGGATCAGAATCCCGGATACAAGGATCGATTACCCGGTGGTGGACCGGGAGTCTGATCCGGAATATTACCTCCACAGGGCCTTTGATGGTTCCAAGTCATTTGGCGGAACCCCGTTTCTCGGCGAGGCATCCGGCGTGGACACGAAGTGTCTGATCATCTATGGGCACAACATGAAAAACGGGTCCATATTCGGAACCCTTGATTCCTACAAAAAGGCTGATTACTGGAAAGAACATCCGCTCGTCCGTTTTTACGTCGACGGAGAACCGCGGACTTATGAGGTCTTTGCGGCGGTGGAGACGCAGGTGCTCTATGAAGATGAGGATGGATTCCGGTATTACCGCTACGACGGGGATATTCCGGAGGAGGAATACGATGAGCTGGTGAACTGGCTCAGAGGACATTCCGACTACGACACGGAGATCGTCCCGGAGTATGAGGATCAGATCCTGATGCTGTCCACATGCAGCTACCATACGAAAAATGGACGGTTTGTGGTGGCGGCGAGACGGGTTGCGGAGCCGTAAATATAAGCTGCTATCGCGCAGGTCCGCGATCAATGGGATGCGGGCCGTGCAGGGAAAAGAAAAATGCCTTCTGGGTGGAAACTCAGGGGCATTTTGCTGCTGATCCGGAAAAACGCTTGACAGGGCAGGTGGCCTGGGGTATCCTCGACCTAAGACAGATCCGGATTCGGAGAAAGGAAGATGAGCTATGGCAGAGAAGATTTTGATCGTTGTGGATATGCAGAAGGATTTTGTGAACGGAAGTCTCGGCAGCAAGGACGCGGAGGCGATCGTCCCGGCTGTTGTAAAGAAGGCAAAAGAGTTTGATGGGGACCTGATCTTTACGAAGGACACACATTTCGAGAATTATATGGACACCCAGGAGGGACATTTCCTTCCGGTTCCCCACTGTATGAAAGGAACCGACGGATGGAACCTGATCCCGGAGCTTGAAAAGATTTTCGTGGAGCGCGACGCGGCGATGTATGAGAAGATCACCTTCGGATGTCCGGAGTTAGCGGAAGACCTTCTTGAGAGAAATAAGAAGACACCGATCGAGTCCATCGAGCTTGTGGGACTCTGTACGGATATCTGTGTGGTTTCAAACGCACTCCTCATCAAAGCGTTCCTCCCGGAGACCCCGGTCTTCGTGGATTCCGCATGTGCGGCAGGTGTGACGAGGGAAAGACATGAGGCGGCTTTAGAGACCATGAGAAGCTGTCAGATCGTGGTGAAGTAAGAAAATTAAAGATTTAGAGTGAAATGATGTGCAGATATGGAGATCCTTTTATGGAGGGGACCTATATCTGCACATTTTTGTATATAGGAAAATTCGAGGAATGCATTGCTATATCAGAGGACGATAACGTATCGGGAATACGCATCTGCGCGAAAATACAGACTGCTGCGGCGCGGGAATGCGTTGAGATATAGGATAGGAATCTTGCCCGCATAAATTCTCAAATTCTGTAATAAGATGGTAAAAATATCATCGAGGGGCAACCCTATGAAGGAATATATTGAAGAACGGGCGATCCAGATCGCGAACTATATTATTGACGAGAATGCGACGGTGAGACAGACGGCGAAACGGTTTGGAATCTCAAAGAGCACGGTACACAAGGATGTGACGGATCGTCTGATCCATATCGATCCGTCCCTGGCGGCACAGGCGAGAGTGGTTCTGGATATCAACAAGGCGGAGCGGCATATCCGCGGCGGGCTTGCGACGAAGGAGAAGTACGAGCATGAACATCAGCTGCAGGCCTGCAGCAGGGTGGAGATGTGAGAGGGAAACTGCTGCGGATTGCCGCGGATATTTTGAGAGAAAAAATCTCAGTATCGACAAAAGGTCTGAAAACTGTGGAAAAATCCGATTGAATTTTCGAAATACATGCGATAGAATGGGAGCAGGACTGTTTCTGCAAGGGGAAAACCGGAAAAGATTCCTTCCGGAACAGTCTTATCAGAGGCAGAAAAAGTGACATGAAAGAAACGAACGGAGGAATAAATCATGAGCAAAATAGAGGCAATGATCGAGAAAGTTAAAGCACTTATCAACGCGCCGTCCTGCTGTGCGGAGGCAAAGGAAGCTGCAAACAAATGGCTTGAAGCCGTCAATACAGAGAAACAGGACGAGGCAGCAAAGGCGCTGATCGAGGAGATCGCGGCAGATATTATCCCGATCGACGGCCTGATCGCTTTTGCGGGATCTGAGGATGGGAAGAAGATCTTTGGAGAGGAAAAGGCAGCAGGAATCGAGGCTCACGCGAAGAAGATCAAGGCAGAGGGCGCGAGATTCTGCGACTGTCCGGCATGCACAGCTGTTGCTGCAATCTTAGCTGACAAAGCAGACCTCTATGCACCGACATACAGCCTCACATGGACTGTTACCGATGACATGACCGCAAAACGCATCGGCAGCGCCGGTTCCAAGATCCTCTCCACCCCGAACATGGTGGCTCTTATGGAGGACGCAGCCCTGGAGCTTGCGAAATCCTACCTCGAAGAGGGACAGACGACCGTCGGCGCGGAGATCCACTGCCGCCACCTGGCACCGACACCGGTGGGAATGAAAGTGACAGCTACCGCGAAGCTCCGCAGCATCGAGAGAAGAAAGCTCTGGTTCGACATTGAAGTGAACGATGAAAAAGGCAAGTGCGGAGAAGGTTCCCACCTGCGCGTTATCGTAAACTCCAAGGCGATGAGTGAGAAGGCGGAGAAGAAAGCAGAATAATCCGACAGCAAAGGAGAAGAGACACATGGGAAAACACACCATCGATCCGCAGATCAGCGCGGAACACCTCGCGGGCGCGGTCCGCTTCGCAACCGTATCAAACGCGGACAATTCACTGACTGACTACACAAAATTTGACGCGTTCCACGAGTATTTAAAGGAAACATACCCGTTAGTACATAAACACCTGACCCTGGAACATACCGGACAGGCAGGACTTCTCTATCACTGGAAAGGAACCGGAAAATCCGGTGCCGCGCCGCTTCTCTTAATGGCGCATCAGGACGTTGTCCCGGAAGGCGACCTTGAAAAGTGGACATATCCGCCATACTCCGGAACCATCGCCGATGGAAAGATCTGGGGCCGCGGATCCAGTGACTGCAAGAGCAACCTGATCGGACAGCTGGAAGCCGTTGAGGCACTTCTGGAAAAAGGCTACGAGCCGGACTATGACCTTTACCTTTCCTACGGATACATGGAGGAGGTCGCAGGTGGAAAGATCCCGGCGGAGACACTCCGCGGAACCGGCATCCGCTTCGGCGCCGTCCTTGACGAAGGCGGCGGAGTCCGCGCGGGAAGTGATTACGGAATCGACGATAAGGGACTCTGCACCATTGGTCTCTGCGAAAAAGGATATGTGGACTTTGAACTCTCCTACACCGCAAAAGGCGGACACTCCAGCCGCCCGGGCGAGAATTTTGCGACGACCATGATTGCAAAGGCACTGATCGCGATCCAGGAGAATCCGATGCCATATCGCGTGACGGATACGATCCGATGCCGCTTCGAGGTCCTTGCGCCGTATATGGCGAAGGAAAATCCGGAGCTGGCAAAGCTGCTTGAGAAACCGGATGAGAATCTGGAAAAGCTTGTTCCGTACTTTAAGAAAGATCCGGCCCTCGACGCGATGTTCCACACCACCGTCGTTCCGACGATGCTTTCCGGATCTGCCCAGGCGAACATTCTTCCGGCGAAGGTCACCGCAGTTGTAAACAGCCGTATCCTCACGGGAGATACCGTTGAGAGCGTAAAGAAACACCTGGAAGACATTGTGCCGGATGAGGTGGAAGTGCGCGTTCTCAAAGGCAGCACCGCGTCTCCGACATCCCTGTACGACGGAGCCATCAAAGACCTTCTCGTTGAGATCAGCGGTAAGATCTATGGCGATGCGATCCCGTGTCCGGAGATGATGCTCGGCGGAACAGACGCGAGATACGTCTACGACCTCAGCGACCGCGTATACCGCTTCTCAACGATCTACGCGCGAGACGACCATCATGTCCATGCAGCGAACGAGTTCACAGGAGTAGAAGAGCTGGCGGACAGCATCGACTTCTATATGGAACTGCTGACCAGATATGGGGAGACAGCGAAATAATTATATGAAAATCTTTTAAGCTGACCAAAACAAACTCAGAGCCAGGGATATAAGTCTCTGGCTCTTTCTGATTATTATTAATCTAAATAACTTTTCATTGCCTTTAAGGCATTTTTTTCCAGACGGGACACCTGCGCCTGACTAATTCCAACTTCCCCCGCAACCTCCGTCTGCGTCTTCCCCTCAAAAAATCTCATATCAATAATCCGCCTCTCCCTGACCGGCAGCCTCTTCATCGCCTCACTCAGAGAAAGCTGCTCCACCCAATTCTCCTCCCGGTTCTTTTTATCACTGATCTGATCCATCACACAAAGCGGATCCCCACCATCCGTATAAACCGGCTCATAAAGACTCACCGGACTCTGGATCGCATCCATCGCATAGGTGATCTCCTCTTTCGAGATCCCCACCTCATCCGCAATCTCCATGATCGTAGGTTCCCGCAGATTCTTCTTCGTGAGAAGCTCCCGCGCTGAAAGCGCTTTATAAGCCGTATCCCTGAGTGACCTGCTCACCCGGATCGAATTATTATCTCTCAGATACCGCCGCACCTCCCCCAGGATCATCGGCACCGCATAAGTTGAAAACTTCACATTCTGCGACAGATCAAAATTATCGATGGCCTTGATAAGCCCGATGCACCCGATCTGAAACAAGTCATCCAGATTCTCACTGCTCCCTGAAAACCTCTGGATCACACTTAGAACAAGCCTCAGATTCCCCTTAATATATGTTTCTCTTGCGTCCGTATCTCCATTCTGGATCCGTCTGAAAAGGTCGGTTTTTTCCTCATTCGTCAGAAGCGGGAGTTTAGAAGTATTCACCCCGCAGATCTCAACCTTATATCCTGCCATGACAAGAACCTCCGCAAATTATTTTCATAGAAAAATGATTTACGAAAACAGGACAGTTTATACATGAAAAAAACGGGAGCTATTTCCTGAGAATTATTCCTGATTTTGACATCTTATGCGGAATTTTGACATCTTGTGCAGAAAGAATTGCGGGTGGAACAGAAAAACGTATAATAAAATCAACTATGAACCGTGGAACGGTCTGAAAATTTACAAGTATAATCCAAAAGAACCTGTCATAAAGGGGGAAATGAATATGAGAAAGAGAAAATGGTATGAACGTATGTCAGCAGCAGTCCTGATTGCAGTCCTTCTGGTCAATCATGGCGATATGGGAATTATGGCGAAGGCGGAGACAATAACTGCGCTGGAAGAAAATCTGGAAGAAGAGAATAAGAAAATCGAGGCCGAGACAGCCAGCGCGTCCAATGCGGACGAGAAGCGGGATACAACTGTGGATTCAAACGAGACGACCGAGTCCGACCTTGAGAAGGAGACCGCGACAGCATCGAATGGGAAAGAGAACCCGGCGACGAAGAGAAAAATGGCTAAGCGTGCGATGAATGCGGAGACAGTTACGGAAGAGACGTATTCGATCAGCCAGACAGATGGGAAGTTTAAGGTTGTTGGCGGAAGCTTGACAGAAGATGGAGAAAACTTAAATAGTCTGACAGATGCGTTCAACAAGATTTTGAGTTTCGGTACAGATACGAATATAAATATTAATTTTGATAATGTCAATATTAGTAGCGGAGCGCCCGGAGCGCCGAAACTTACGAAAGGCTGCGAATTGACTTTGAAAGGCACATATACGAGTGCAGCTGAAGCATTTATTATTGGCTCAAATGACACATTTATTATACACAATGAGGCTGATATAACAACAAGTTCGTACGTTATTCGTAGGTCGTCTGCTAAGAATTCTAAGAATTCTACAGTTATTTTTGAACAAAATGGCGGTACTGTTAAGTCTGTAGATGGCTTTTATATGTATGAAAATGATGTGATTTCTTTAAATGGAGGAACAATTAATGGAAATGTCAGAGGAAACGGTGGAACAGGCAGTATTAAAATAAAAGACGGTACATGGAATGGACAACTGGCACAAATAAAAGATATAGATATATGTGGGGGACAACTCAATAATATAAAAGATGATACGAGTACGATTACTGCAATTAGCGAAAGCGAAGAAGTTTCTATCAGTGGTGGAAAAATTTATGCCGAGAATACTAATCCATCGGGAAGAGCTTTTGCGATTTTAATGTCAGATAAGACAAAATTATCATTATCAGATAATATTGATATATCTGCTGCAGGTAAAAATACGTATGGATCGATATATTATGGTTACAGTGCTCAATCCTGTGCTACTATTGATGCTGTGAATTTAAAAACGATAAATGACACATTCAAATTTGTGGTAAGTGACCTTGCAATGAAGGCCAGTTCTTCATTGAAAAACTGGATCAAAGGTTCATCCGGGAACATGAAGACGTTAGTCGAAGGGATTCATTTAAGCATTGTCAATCATAATTCTGATAAAGGATATGCGGACCAGTATAAGAGTTACGAAGCGAGAGCGGTGGACAACTATATCCGTATTATGGATCCAAAGGATGAATCCAGTTTGATTCCGGCAGGAAATATTAAAAGTGCGGAAATCCAGTTACCTTCCGATCCGGAAAAGTATCAGGTTACGATTACGTATGACAAAACTGAGGATGGGACTGAGAAAGTAGAGACGGTCAAGTACACTAAAGCCCAAGTTACAGTATCCGGAATTATAGATGAAATTCTGCTGAGAAACACTGGAACGGATGGAGTAGAAATCAGTGTGGGAACAACAAAAAATCCAATTGCTGGAGATATTACAGTAGATTCAGGCAACGCTGACGATAAACCAGTTTTGCTTAAGGGAAAGATCACTGGAAAAGTAAATGTTGTTGGAACGGGAACTTTGGAATCTGAAATTAACTGCAGCGGTTTCAATGGAGAGACAAAAAGTACGATCCATATTACAGGTGGGGAGATTATTGGAACTGTGAATGCAGATAATGCGAATGAGTCTGTTATCACATTGAACTCTGCAGATCTGATTGTAGATGGTAATGCGCATATTGTAGATCAGTCCGCTTATTCTTCGCAAAACCGATATGCAATCAGCGCAACTGGTGGCGTAAAAGTAACAGTTAACGGTGGAACGATAGAGTCAAAAAAGAATACGGCGGTTTATCTGTATAGATCTGGAAGCAGCGGATTGCAGGAAGACCATGCTAAGTTCGAGATGACAGGGGGAACGATCAAAGGCGGAGAGTATGGTTTAAAGCACACACATCTCAATGAAGTTACCTTGTCAGGCGGAAAAATTTCCGGTGGTGAGAATCGGCCGGATGTTTATATGGCTTTAGAGAAAAATAGTGTCAGCGGGACTGCAAAATTTACGGTTGAAGGAAATTTCCCGTTCGCATCTATGCAGATCGAAAGTGCTTCAAAAGTAAATGAGATCGATTTTACAAAGGCAAAGGCAACAGGCGAAGAAAACCTTAAAATCAATCTCCCGTTGGACGGAAATGACACAGGGGCGAACATGAAGCTTTTCAAAGCCTCGACCTCAAATTATCGGGATCTCCTTGAACATATTACACTGTCTGGCGGAAAGACTCCGATCTTTGCAGTATATAATGAGCATAAGATTTCTGATAATCCGGAAACAACTGAGATTTATGCATTCAGCGCACCGAATCTTTATACAGTTCATGTGAAGTATTATACTGGAAAAGATGAAAAGGATCCATTTTACGATGAATATCTTCTGAATCTTGACGATAGCCATCGAAGCTATTTGAGCAATCTCGGGTTGCCAGATGGTGCGGCTTTTTCAGTATGGAGGTACAAAGAAGATTCAAACAGAAATGGCACTGCGACAGATACAACAGCAACAGTGAATCAACTTGTCGAAGATAGGTTAAATCCACAAGGTCAAATACCGGAAATTGAACTTTACGCAGGATATCAGGTTAAGTTTGACGCAGCAATATCATCTGATGATATCAAAGAGAATTTTGCGACTATAAAGGGAACTTCAGATGGAACAAAAGTATACTATACAAATTCTAATTATCAAGGATACACTGGAGAAGCGCTCAGAGCAGAAGCAAAGAAAGAGGATAGTAAGGCGAGCTTTGCAACAGTAGATGTAGAAAATGGTAAATTTTCTATTGAATTGAATAATCTCTCTGTTGATACGTCATATACATATTATCTTGTAGCAGAGAATGATAATAATGATGTGTCGGAAATGCAGACAGTCAAATTTATGACTCTTAAGCGTACATTGACAAAGGATGATTTCAAGATAGTTGGAGACACCGAATTTACCTATACAAATAATGGTGACGTGCATAACGTGAAGGTACAGCCGGTAGAGGAAAAAGGCGGAACGTTTGGCATTGACGCAGTTCGATATAAAGAAAAAGTTGGTGCAGAGGATGCGGATAATTTCATCGGTGCTCCGGCGGCAGCAGGAACCTATGGAATCTATGTAAGCACCAATAGTGAAAATGGAGTTGAACGTGTTACAAATTTACGAATTGGAGAGATAACGATCAAGAAAGCCACGTTCAATCCTGACTGGTTTCAGACTGTAACAAGCATCAACTATGGCAACGATGAAGAGGACTATCTTAAACCGGGAATAAAGGATGCTTATTCCGTTGGCGGACATACGGTGACAGGTTATGGAGAAATCCGGTTTGAACTGTATCGTGACGCAGAGTTGACCCAGAAGGTTTCGAGAAATGCAGAAGGACATTATGAGGTCAATGCAGATCCGGATCAAGAATATGTAACTTATTATATGGGAATTACCAGCAGCGGTGGAAACAATGTGGAAGCGCACGAAAATCCTGTACGCATAGGGACAGATTTAAAGATCTATCGCGCTTCAAACACAATCTCCATAGTAACATGCCCGGATATCCGCTACGGAGAAACACCGAAGCCGGAGCTCACGGCAGCGGACACCACAGGAGAAATTAAATACATCTACAGTAGTAACGAAAACGGTGAATATAAGGAATGGAATGCAGAGAATAAACCTGGACTCTGGTATGTAAAGGCAGTCGTAAGCCAGAGCCAAAATTACAAGGAAGCGGAAAGCACCCCGGTCGCATTTACAGTCTCCAAAGCGCGGCTCGTTCCTTCTGTAAACACTCTTCAGTCAAAGACTTATGATGGAGGTACAAACGCTGAGGGAACGCTTACGCTCAGTTCTGCTGACGGAAAACCGATCCTGCCGGAAGAAGCGGGAAAATTAAAGGCCAATGGAACTTTCCAATGGACCTCCAGTGATTCCGGGACAGATACTGTGAATGTGACAGAGATCAAATTGGATCCGGAATTTGCGGATTGCTATGAACTTACAACGAGTAAGCTTTCCAATGTCTCCTGCAGCGGTGCAAAGATCGAAAATGCCAAAATTCGGAACATTTCTGTACGGCAGGTGAGGGAATTGACCTACAATGGAAAGGAACAGCTGCCGGAAGTCACGGCAACAGGAAGTACAGTCGGTGGCACGGCTATCACCTTCCACTACGGTCTCACAGCAGAACAGGCCGCAGACGAAACGAAGGCATTAAAAAATGCTCCTCCTTTCAAAGATGCTGGAACCTATACGGTATACTACACTGTGTCTGCTGCAAATCATGATTCCGTATCTGAAAGCTTTGAAATCGAGATTAAAAATGCCTCGATCACAGGCGTCGACGCAGCCGGTTATACAGGAATCTACGACGGACAGTCTCACGGAATCAAGATCACCCTTACCGGAAACGCTGAAAACGGTAAGATCCTTTACGGTGAATCCGAAGATAACTGCACACTCGCAGAAAGCCCTGTATACAAGAACACAGGCAGCTATACCGTTTACTACACGGTAACAAAGAAAAACTTCGACACCTTAAGCGGTTCCGCAACCGTTGCGATCACCCCGGCTCCGCTTACTGTGACGGCAGAGTCCAAAAATGTGACCTATAAGGACGAACCGCCAGTATACAGCAGCACGTTCGAAGGTTTCGTAAACGGAGAAAACACAGAAATCCTCGGCGGAACACTTTCCTACGAGTGCGCGTATGCGGCCGGCAGCGATGTGGATGAGTACGAGATCATCCCGTCTGGTCTCACAGCGGAAAATGGAAATTATGAGATTACATATCTGCCGGGCAGACTGACTGTAGTTCAGGCAAAACCGAAATTTGAGCTTCGAAATCCGGCTGAGTTAAACCGTGTCTATGACGCGAAGAACACCGCGCCGGAGACATGGACGGACAGTGATGGAAACGTGACCGTGACGATCAAAAACGGCAGTGAGATCTTAACGGAAGCTCCGGTGGGCACCGGAACCTATACGGTGGAAGTACATGCGGATGCCGGAAAGAACTACGAAGCGGGAAGCCGGATCTTTTCCTTTGAGATCAAAAAAGCACCGCTCAGTGTAAAAGCGGTGGATCAGAATGTCACAGTTGGAGATGCGATTCCGGAGTACGCAGTCCTCTACGAAGGATTTGCAGGAACAGATACCGCGGATGTGCTGAACGGCAGCCTGAAGTTTACCTGTGAATACGCGCCAGACAGCGCGGCGGGCGATTACGCGATCCTGCCGTCCGGTCTGACATCTGGAAATTACGAGATCCTCTTTGAGAACGGAACACTTCATGCAGTCCGCAGAGCAAGCAGCGGATCCGATGATTCCGACAATTCCGACGGTTCCGGCAGTACGAAGAACCCGGCGGCAACGAACTTCGGAAAGAATGTCTCAAACGGCCGCTCTTCTGAAAACGAAGCGCAGGGAACTTGGAAACGTGATGAAAAAGGATGGTGGTTCGAATTTACGAATGGAACCCATCCGGCGGGAAAGAAGAGTGAAAACAACAGCAGTGAAAAACCGTTCTGGATTTGGACAGGAGGAAGATGGTGGGCATTTGACTCCGAAGGTTATCTGAAGACCGGATGGGTGTTCGATGGCGCAAGCGGAAAATGGTATCTGCTTAATGAGAAGAACGGAATGCAGATTGGCTGGCACTACGATGAGTCAGGACGCTTCTGGTATTACCTTGATCCGGTGAGTGGAGCTATGCTCACAGGCTGGCAGCTCATCAATGGAAAATGGTACTACTTTTCAAAGACATCCGGAGCTGTGCCGCTTGGCTCCATGTACAAAGAAATCAGGACACCGGATGGATATTATGTCGACAAAGACGGTGCATGGGATGGACTTGAGGCAAAAGAAAATTAAGACATGAAGTAACTGTTCAGTAGGTCTGCGCATTTACTGCGCTGACCGTAAGAAAACTTAGAATAGAAGGCAAAAATCCTATCGGCACAGCCGATTAGGAATGGATTTTTGCGCGTAACTGTGAGGGCACTGAACAGTTACAACATGAAGTAAAAAAGATCCGCAGGATCCTAAAAGTGGGAACCTGCGGATCTTTCTTTTTCTGCAATCGAAATTCGTGTGAAATGAAGCCATAATACGCTTCACTTCCGGCATTTATGCGATATTTAAGTGAAAAAAATCTCCCCATGCATTGCTGCATGAAGAGACGATGGTTTTCACCGCGTTACCACTCCGATTCGTCCATAGAAGACGCTGCTTTACAGGATACCGGCCGGATATCCTTTCTCTGTAACGGGAGAACCCGTTTACGCCTACCGTTCAATTTCAGCGGAACCGCAATGTAAGATAGTCAAGGAAAAGTCTGAAAAATTACAGTGAACGATCGAAATTGCCCGGAAATATTTTGCTATTTCTATCATGACTCCGCAGACGGAATTAAGATCACTGATGCGTAGAACATTCCGTTCTTCCATTCAAAACGCGCATCTCCACGGTGCCGTTCAGCGATGAGCCGGATGGACTGGGTGCCTATGCCGGGGCCACTGTGCTTTGTGGAGAGAAAACGCTTTCCTTCAAGAACTGGAGGCTTTCTGCAGGGATTGTCTACCGTGATGGCTATGAGGGAGGTGCCGGTCTGGCGGATATGGACCTTGATCGCGCCGCTTTCATTGTTTTCCCGACATGCGTCCACCGCGTTTTCCAGTAAATTTCCCAAAAGCACGCAGAATTCCGGTTCCGGGACCGGTATTTCCTTTTCCATCTGTGCCTGGATCTCCAGAGCAGTTCCGGCTTTTTCTGCAATCTGCGCATAGTAGCTAAGGATCGCGTTGACGGCCTGATTTTCACAGTAAGAAGGCAGCCATTCCGGCATCATATGTTTCCGGAAGGACGCGAGATAGTCTGAGATCGCGTCAAGATCTTTGTTCGCCGCGTATCCTGAGAGAACCGTGAGATGCTGACGGAGATCATGGCGGGCGATCCGCGTCTCGTCGATGGAGCGCTGGAGATTGCGGTACTGGGCGCTCTGAAGCTGCAAAAGCTCATTTTCCCTCAAAAGTCTCGTGTTCTGGTTCATCTCCGATGCCATCAGGTAGAACATAAAATAGAAGAGCAGGAGGAATGTCAGGAGCGCCAGAATTAAAATCGGGTAAAACTTCATGACCCGGTTCGTGTAGAGCGTCTCATAGTAGCGCGGACGGATCAGGCGGTTCAGCAGGAAGAAGGTCGCCGGGAATACCCAGAATATATACCAGGTCTTCGCCATTTCGATATCGTCCACCAGCCATTTTGCGGCATGGGTTGCCGGATACCATACGATGGCCACGATGAGAACGGAGAGCAGCAGGTGGATCCCCGCGCCCGGAAGCGTGAACAGACCGGAGGTATTCGTCCGGTCAATGAGGGCATCTGCGACGAGTGTCAGGTTTGTGATACAGGAGAAGACCGCGCAGACGGCGGTCAGGATACTGAACGGCTTCCAGAGGGCGAGATCACAGACCCGATGGAAGAATACCGCAAACAGGATAAAGGACGGCAGGACCCAGAAGTCTCTCGCAATCCCGAAGTCTGCGCAGACGAGGCCTCCGGCGAAAGCCCAGAGGAGCGAGAGCGGGATACCGGTGAGAAAAAGGTTCAGTGGTTTTCTACGAAGCCGGTCCTGGACCGGAAGAAAGCAGAGAACCGCACAGGGCACCATGGAAAAAAAATCCAGAAAATTCCGCATGACAAGGGACCAGAATGGGCTGTTCATACTCAACAATCTCCTCTCGTTTCTATATGATCCATTATAACAAAGTTTTACTGTTCTGAAAGTATAACTTATGCAGGATTTTGACATCTTGTGCAGGGATGAGACGTTTTAGGATACACAGAAAAAAAGGTATTCTTTTTTTACGATCTATGCTATACTAACCCCATCAACTTGAAACTTTACAGTGATATAGTGATGTAGCGGGCGGATCATGATCGCCCGGAGATATTTATGGTGTCGAAAAGTGAAAAGTCGATCACATCGAGGGAATTTTTTGTTAAGAAGGAGAAGATACATGAAGCTTGAGAATTATGAGGTACATCTTCCGAGCTATTCCATCGGAAATACCATTTACAATAAGATCGGTCCGGTCTGCGAATCCTACGGAAAGACAGTCCTGGTGATCGGCGGAAAGCTGGCTCTGGAGGCGGCTTATGATAAGATCAAGGCGGTTGTGGATAAGACGAACCTCACGATCATCGGAAAAGAACTGTTCGGGGAGGACTGTACCTACAAGACTGTGGAGGCGCTCCGGGCGCTGCAGGTCTATCACGAGGCAGACATGGTCTTTGGTGTCGGCGGCGGAAAAGCGCTGGATACCGTAAAGTGCCTCTGCATCACGGACGATAAGCCGGTATTCACATTCCCGACCATCGCCTCCAACTGCGCCGCGACGACCTCCGTCTCCATCATGTACAACGATGACGGGACATTCTTAAAACCGCACTTCTTTATCCGCCCGGCGATGCACGCCTTCATTGATACGGAGATCATCGCAAAAGCTCCGGCGAGATACATGTGGGCTGGAATTGGCGATACTTACGCAAAATATTATGAGGCGAAGATCTCATCCAGGGACGAGCGTCTGGAGCACTTCACAGCGGTAGGCGTCGCGGTCAGTGAGATGTGTCTGCAGCCGCTTCTTGAGTATGGTGTAAAGGCGTATGCGGATCATCAGAAAGGGCTCTGCACTTACGATGTGGAGCAGGTGGTCCTCGCCATCGTTGTCACCACGGGAATTGCGTCTATCTTCCTCACAAAGGACTGTACTCCGGATTACAACAGCGGACTTGCCCATGCGGTCTTCTACGCGCTGACATCTTATCCGGTGATCGAGAAACGCCATCTTCACGGGGAGGTTGTTGGCTTTGGTGTTCTCCTTGCACTGCTTGTGGACGGACAGGAAGAGGAGTTTGAGAAGATCTATAAGCTGAACCGTGAAATCGGACTTCCGGTATCCCTAAAGGAGATCGAGATCACAGAGGACGAGTGGGAGGAGAGCATGAACCGGATCCCGGAGATGTCCGATGTTGCCCATTATCCGTACAGGGTGACAAAAGAAATGCTGAGAGATGCCATGGACCGCTTAAAGGAACGGGCAGGAAAGGACGCCTATGACACAGAAAAATAAAGCCGGTTCCATGATCTTAGGGGTTGCGTTTGTGTGGTTTACGACTCATTTCGGCGGCGGTTTTGCCTCCGGCGCGCAGATCTACAGTTACTATGTGCGTTATGGGATCTGGTGCCTGATCATGCCGGCGGCCGCGATGCTCTATAATACAGTGTTTTTTGCCTACTGCCTGCGTTTTGCGAGAAAACATGAGGTGTACGATTACCGGTCCTACAATAACGCGTTTTATGGAAAATTCTCACCAGTCTTTTCCAACCTGTTTGAGATCCTGTATCTCTGTGTGATGTGCGTGGCCCCGGCGGTTGCCTTTGCGACGGGCGGCGCGACGCTGTCTGTGCTCACGGGACTTCCGTATTTACTCTGCACGTTTGTGATCGGTGTGTTTATTTTTATCGTGGCGATCTTCGGAACGGATCTTGTCCGGAAAGTGGCATCGGTGCTTTCTGTCTGCATCATCGCGGGACTACTGATCGTGTATATTCCGAACATCGCGGCAGGCTTCGGCGCGATCAAAGAGACCGCAGCCGCAATGCAGGCGGAGCCGGTTCCTTTCGGGAAAGCGCTGTATTCTGCATTCCTCTACGGAACATTCCAGTTAGCGAATGTGGCTGTTTTCGTGCAGCACGCGAAGTCCTTCGAGAAACCGGATGACGCGGTGAAAAGCATGGGGATCGGATTCGTGGTGAATACGCTGATGATGACTATGGTAGTTCTGGGAATCATGACGGTCTGCCAAAACCCGGAGATGAAAAACCAGAGCGTTCCGACTTTATTTATGGTTCAGAATGGTGTCGGAAAGGCATTTATGACACCGCTGATCTCGGTCCTTATTATTCTCGGGGCAGTCTCCACGGCGGTCAATATGGTGGCTGCGATGGTGAGGAGGATCTGCAGCGGAATCGAAGCCGGATGTGCTGACAGAAAGAAAACTGTTTTGGCCGGAGAATCCGTGAAAAACACAGGCGAAACGCCTAAGAGAAAGATCTCCCGCCACGAGATCTTTGCAGCCCTGATTTGCTGCATTGTAGATTTCGCCATCGCCCAGTTCGGTCTCCTGACCCTGATCCAGCGTGCGTACAGCGTCCTCGCATACCTCGCGATCCCTGTGATCCTGATCCCATATCTGGTGCATATGGCGGTTACGAGATTTGATACGAAATAAATAGAAATTGTATGGATAAAAAGCATCTGTGGTGCATCCGGTATGTCTCTGTCTGGAAGGCAGGGGGGATATTGGAGACGCTGTGGGTGCTTTTTGTTATGGAGTTGGGGTAAGTGATCAGCAATCAGTGAAATAGTGGCGTCAGAGGATCCTGCCTGTTTGGAATGTGAAGAATAGAAAGAAATTTGTTCTTAAAAATATGTGTATGATATGAAGCAGGTATGATATACTTTATAGTATGATATTCTGCAGTTAGCCATTATATATGAACAAGATAACAGTAGGCAAGAAAATAGAAATCATATAGAAATATTTGGAGTGAAAAAGGAATGCTGAAAATCTTTCTCGGAAACATGGGTGGAGTTATTTATCATCCGCCTACATATTTTGACAATCAGTATGAAGACGAGTGGATCACAGATCCATTGACAAAAGAGATGGTTAAGGATGTGGATCAGTCGGAGGTTATCAGCTCCAGACTAATCGACAGCCCTGTTCTTGGACCGGTTTCAGTAAAGGAATTGTCAGGTGGTGTGAAAACCCTGATCCTGCTTGCATTTGATAAAAATCAGAAGATATTTAATATATCCGTATGTGGAAACAACTGTGCGAAGTGGATTCTGGAAATTGGGAAAAAGAAAGATCTCACGGTCAATCTTCGTCATGTCATGAATTTTGGAGACGGAAAATTCGAGATCGAAATACTGAACACGGGTGAAATTGTTTATGACATGGAAAAGTTTTCGGAAATCGCCGGGAAATATGTGTAGGAGAGAGGTATGAAAGGAAAATATAAAGTAATTGTACAGAATAACCGGCTTCACTATGAACTGGAGATCAGACGAAATATCACGATTATTCAGGGCAATAGCGCGACAGGGAAAACTACGCTGGTCAATATGTTAAGGCAGGCAGAAAATCTGGGGAATTCCAGTGGAATCGATGTTCAGTGCGATGTGCCATGCAGAATTCTGGAGGGAACATCCTGGAAACTGATTCTTGAGAATTCACAGAAAACGATCTTCTTTATTGATGAAGAAAATGCGTTTATGAACACAGAGGAGTTTGCATCAGCTGTATGCAAGTCCGATAATTATGTTGTTCTGATTACAAGAGAAAATCTTTATAATCTCCCTTACAGTGTCGAAGAGATATATGGCTTGCATTCATCGGGAAAATACCAGAATACAAGAAAAGTGTATCAGCAAATGTATCAGATTTATTCCAATATGGAAAATGTTCCGGTGAAACCGGAAATATTGATTACGGAAGATTCAAATTCCGGTTATGATTTTTTTTATGCTGTCGCAAAAGAAAAACATATGGAATGTATGAGCGCAGAAGGAAAATCTAATATTTACTTTAAGCTGAACGGATTGGAGCAAAAAGAAGTCTGTGTCATTGCTGACGGTGCCGCGATAGGACCGGAGATGAACCGGTTATATGAAATTGTGAGGAAAAAGAAGAGGATTCATCTGTATTTGCCGGAATCCTTTGAGTGGCTGGTATTGAGTTCAGGATTGATTGAGGGGAAAGACATTGAAAACATGCTGGAAGAACCAGAGAAATATATAGACAGCAAAGAGTATTTTAGCTGGGAAAGGTACTTTACAAAAGTCCTTGTAGATCGGACGCAGGACAGTTATCTGCAGTATAGGAAAGCAAAGCTTAACGCGGCATATCTGCATGAGAGAAATAAGAGGACGATTTTGAAAAGTATTCGCGGAATTGAATTTTAAGTGTCAAGTATATGTGATAAGCAGAAAATATGATTCTAAATAACGAAAGGAGACGACTGATTGCCGTCTCCTTAATTGTTTTATAAATAAATACCAGCCCATGGTCTGAGCGGGAGGTTCAGAGTTACCCATATGATTAACTTGTTGTCCCAGATAACAGCAAATTATTTTCTTGTGAAGCCAAGAGCTACCGGCATATATGTAAAAATGGAGGTCCGGGAGCATATCTTTGTGCCGCTGGGCAACGGAACCCTGTTCTTAGGAGTTGTGTTTGGACTGGAACATCTCCTCGCCAGCGGCATGATCGAAAAGATGCTGAAGGTCATTGCAATCCAGAGTGAGCACTGCGCACCGTTTGCGGAGGCGGTAAAACAGGGATTAAAGTCGTATCATTAGAAACTATTTCTCAGTGGAACGCCTCTTTCGCATACTGCTCCAGCTCATCCCTGAAATCCGGGTGCGCGATCGCGATCATGGACTCAGCGCGCTCTCTTAAGGTCTTTCCGGAGAGGTTCGCAATACCGTACTCGGTCGCAACGCTCTGGATCATGGTACGTGGAGCGGATACGGTGGAGCCGCCCGGAATGAACGGAACGATGTTGGACTTTAAGGTGCCGTCCTTTGCTTTTCTCGCGGAGTTGATGCAGATATATCCTTTTCCACCGACGGAGCGGTAAGCGCCCTCAAGGAAATCCATTTGTCCACCGATGCCGGAGAGCTGGCGGGTTCCCGCGGACTCAGCATTCTCCTGACCCATCAGGTCAAGCTGCACGCCGCCATTGATGCTGATGACATTCTTCATGGTTCCGATGCGCTGCGGATCATGGACATAATCGAGGTCAGCCGGGTGGAAAAGCTTCGGATTTTCAGAGATCCAGTCATAGAATTCCTGAGATCCCATCGCGAGATTCCAGGTGGAGAGACCGGTGTCAAATTCTTTCTTTGCGTTTGTGAGCTTTCCTGCTTTCCAGAGGTTTAAGTAGGCGTCGCTGATGGTTCCGGTATGGCAGCCAAGATCCCTGAGATCGGATTCCGCCAGCATGTTCGCAACGGTGAACGGAACGCCGCCGACGCCGAGAGAGAGAACCGCGCCGTCCGGAATCTCGTTTACGACGAGCTTTGCGATCTGGATATCTGTCTCAGACGGAGCTTTGTAGGTTCTTACCGGAAGCGGCTCATGTTCGCCCTCTACGATATAATCCGCTTCGGAGAGATGGACACGGTGGGAACCGTCCACACCCTGAAGCTTCGGATAATGCTCATTGATCTCAAAGATCACAGTTCTTGCACTCTCAAACATGGTTCTCCATGCGAAGTTTGAGATGCCGAGACCGCAGTAGCCGTTCTCATCCGGTGCGGATACCGGGACGAAGGCAACATCTGTCCGGATATAGTGCTGGCGGTAGAGCGTCGGGAGAAGGCGGAGTACCACCGGCATGAATTTTACGAGACCGCGGGTCTGGAGTTTCCGTTCGTAGTCACCGATATGCCAGCTGTAGTAGGAGAAGCTTTCCTGTTCCGGGTCAGCCTCAACGACCTCGATGCGCGGACGGATCACGAGACCGCCGCGGATCTTAACATCCCTCAAATGCCCTTTTCTTGCAGCAAGTGCTTTATCAAGAAGTTCCGGGAATCCGCCGCCGAATCCATAATCGACCCAGTCGCCATCTTTTACGGCTGCCGCAACGGCAGCTTCCGCAGTTACGATCTTACTCTTGTAATTTTCCATATAAATCCTCACTTATTGTAATATTTTTTTACGAAATATGAATTGCACCACACAGGTTCATTATAAAAGGTTTTTGGGGTTAAAACAAGAAGATTATCAGGAAACGGGATATGGAAATAACTTTATTTTTCATTAGAAATGTAATATAATGAACCTATCTTACAGGCGGCTGGAATTATATTTTCCGCCCCGGAAAATAATGCATGAGGGGAGTCAAAACATGAAGGATTACATGAAGATCTACCAGGAATGGCTTGCCAATCCGTACTTTGACAATAAGACGAAAGAAGAGCTTCGGGCAATTGCGAACGATGAAAACGAAATCAAGGAACGTTTCTATATGGATCTGGAGTTTGGCACTGCGGGACTCCGCGGGATCATCGGTGCCGGAATCAACCGTATGAATATCTATACAGTCCGCCGCGCGACCCAGGGACTTGCGAACTATATTATCAAACAGGGCGGAGCCGACAAGGGTGTTGCGATCGCTTTCGATTCCCGCCATATGTCCCCGGAATTTGCCATGGAGGCGGCAATGACACTTGCCGCAAACGGCATTAAGGCGTATAAATTTGAATCCCTGCGCCCGACACCGGAGCTGTCCTTCGCAGTCCGCGAGTTAGGCTGCATCGCCGGCATCAACATCACCGCAAGCCATAACCCGCCGGAATACAATGGATACAAGGTATACTGGGAGGACGGCGCACAGTTCACACCGCCGCATGATAAAGGGGTAACGGCCGAAGTTCTCGCCATTGAGGACCTTTCTACAGTAAAGACAACAACGGAAGAAGAGGCATTAAAGAGCGGAAAATTCCAGGTCATCGGAAAAGAGATCGATGACAAATATATCGCCCAGGTAAAAGCCCAGGTAGTCAACCAGGAAGCGATCAACCGCATGCAGAAAGACATCACGATCGTCTACACACCGCTTCACGGAACCGGAAATATCCCGGCCCGCCGCGTGATGAAAGAGATCGGCTTCGAGAATGTCTATGTTGTGCCGGAGCAGGAACTTCCGAACGGAGATTTCCCGACCGTCAGCTACCCGAATCCGGAAGCTGCCGAGGCATTTGAACTCGGATTGAAACTTGCAAAAGAGAAGAACGCGGAACTTGTTCTTGCAACGGACCCGGATGCAGACCGTCTCGGTGTTTATGTAAAAGATACAAAGTCCGGTGAATATATCCCGCTTACCGGAAATATGTCCGGCTCCTTGTTATGTGACTATGTGTTAAGCCAGAAACAGGCAGCAGGAAAGATCCCGGCCGACGGAGAAGTCGTAAAATCTATCGTTACCACAAATCTGGTTGATGCCGTCGCGAAACATTACGGCTGCAAGCTTGTCGAGGTTCTGACCGGCTTCAAGTATATCGGTCAGCAGATCTTAAAAGAAGAGACAACCGGCAAGGGAACCTACATGTTCGGTATGGAGGAGAGCTATGGCTGCCTGATCGGCACATATGCCCGTGATAAGGACGCGATCTCCGCAACTGCCGCTCTCTGTGAGGCTGCTGCTTACTATAAGGAAAAAGGAATGACCTTATGGGATGCGATGGTCGCAATGTACGAGAAGTATGGCTACTATAAAGATACCGTAAAATCCATCGGCTTAAAAGGAATTGAGGGACTTGCGAAGATCCAGGAAATTATGGAGAACTTCCGCAAGAACCCGCCGAAGACACTTGGCGGCTACGAGGTGACTTCTGCCCGTGACTATAAGAAGAACATGATCACAGATATCGCGACCGGAGAAGTAAAGGAGACAGGCCTTCCGGAGTCCAACGTTCTCTATTACGATATGAATGACGGCGCATGGCTCTGCATCCGTCCGTCCGGAACCGAGCCGAAGATCAAATTCTACTATGGCGTTAAGGGAACATCCATGGATGATGCTGAGGCGAAGTCCAAAGCTGTCGGTGATGAGCTGATGGGCATGGTGGATAAGATGATGTAAGATTCCCGGATGTGGGGATAAAGGCAGCGGATATCAGAACGCTGTGAAAGATATGAAATGAATCCTTGTCTGGACTGGCTGTGTGAAAACAGCCGTCCGGGCGGACATAGAAAAGCTCTCGGAGAGACTGCGGATCAAAAGCAGTTTTTCTGAGAGCTTTTTAGCTTCCGGGTATTTTTTAGAAACTCGCCTAAAGGGCGATCAGTTACTGTTCACGCCTTGCGCAAACAGTAACTGATTTTGCCGATGCTTCGCATTCCAAATCGGCAAAATCCACTACCACCACTGTACTGTACGGAATTTTCAGTTCAGAAAATTCCTACCCGTGTGCAGTAACGGCGATCCTGCAGATTTCAACGAAACAATTCTACAAGCTTTTGTTCTTCGAACATTCTTCCTCATACCCCGAATCCGGACCGTAAAACTGTTCCAGAAACGTGATATACGCCCTGGCTGCCTTCGGCAGCTGGATACCTTTCTGGAAGATATAGGCGCTGATAAAATCGCCATACCGGTCGGCTTCCGGCCGCATCCAGTCCGGGAGCGGGAATGAGACGATATTATAGTTTTCCACCTGCTCCCGCATCGGGATCATTCCGATTCCGAGATAGTCGGAGCGCTGGATCACGTTGTGGAGCAGGGCGCGGCTGTTGACATAGATGACCTGGGAGATCCTGTTCCAGTGGATGAGCTGCAGTGTTTCGTCATTGTAAACGCTCTCGGCGGCCCGGGTCTTTGTGCTCTCACTTGGGTAGAGGACGAAGTTGTACTGATACAGCTTTTCCGGTGTCAGGTTATCCAGTTCCTTTAGAATCGGATGCCCTACCCGGCAGAAAAACTGTGTCGGGGACTGGAACAGCGGGCGCGCTTCCAGATGGCGGAAGGTGAGAAGCTCCTGGATCTTGTCTGCTTTATGGGCCGGATACATAATAAATCCTATGTCGGCGCGGTTCGTGTAGACATCCTCGATGACTTCATTTCCGGTCATTTCCCGGTAGAAAAAACGGAACGGCGTGTCCGCAAGAGAGTTCACCATGCGGATAAAGGCATCGCTGGAGTGGGAACAGCTGCTGGAGGAGACCCGCAGGCGGTAAGCTTCCGAGTGTTCCTTAAAGGTGGTCTTAAAATGTTTCGCGTGCTCGATGAGATCCCGGCTCATGTCGAGAAAGAGCCGTCCGGATTCCGTCGGGATAATTCCGTTTTTTCCGCGGGTAAAGATTGTGAGCCCGTATTCTTTTTCCGTCTCCCTGAGGACCTTGCTGAGATAAGGCTGGGTCACGAAGAGGCGTTTCGCGGCGGCGGAGATGGAACCGCAGTTTGAGATCTCGATGAGGTATTCCAGGTTCTGAAAATTCATAGGGATGGTCTCCTTTCTGAAATTAAAGCCGGGTGTTTTTCTGCTGCAGTCATGGACCGTGAGCAGAAACATATAACGTGTCAGCTATACGACAATCCAGATAAACACTGATTTATAATATTTCGGTTATAACGTGATGAAAACGGGGAATTTGTAAAATTCCATAGAAATAGTATAATCAAGTGTATACCAATAAACCGGATATGTCAAACCAAACAGATATAGAAACTGGCGAGTGATCTGTAACTATTACATTCCGGGCTATACATAAGGAGGAATCACTATGAGTACGCATCTGCAGTTAGCAAACAGTACGACGATGGCAATTCTTTGTGGAATCACCATTCTGATCGTTCTTCTCCAGCCGGTGATCTTTATGATCGTGGCATTCAAACGCGGAAAAGAACTGAACATGACAGACCAGGAGATGAAGGAAGCCGCACGAAGCAGCGCGATCTTCTCTATTATCCCGTCACTCCCGATCATTGTGAGTTACCTGCTCTTAGTTCCGTCCCTGGGCCGCTATTTCCCGTGGCTCCGCTTAAGCGTTGTAGGTTCCGCGGCATATGAGACAATGGTCGCGAACATGGCGGCAGAAGCGCTGGGCCTGGAATCCATCACCGTCCCGGACATCCCGGCTGATACTTTTGTGTTTATTCTGTTTGTTGTAACAATTGGAATTCTTGGCGGAAATATCTTCAATGTTTTCTTCTTAAAGGCATACGACAAGAAAGTCGAGTCCATCAAGAACAGCAACGCGAAGCTCGTTCCGATCATCACGACAGCAATGTTCCTCGGTCTCTACGGAACCATGGCAGCTCCGCATTTCACAAATATCGCGAACATCCCGGCGGTTGCAGCGATCCTGGTTGCCGGTATCACATCGATCTTCGTAAACAAGTTTGCGGCGAACCACAAGAAGTTGAAAGAGTTCGCATTCCCGCTCAGCATGATCGTTGGAATGCTCGGTGCATGTGTAGCGAATCTGCTTATTTAGGAGGAAAAACGATATGAAAGATAACAGCTTTTATAATAAGATCCACAGACTTGGAAGAATCACCGTCGTCTGTGCCCTGATCAGTTTCATGGCGGTTCCTTTCGGACTTGCCGCAGTAAATGGAATTTCCATGAATATTCCGGAAATTCTGAAAAATGCGATCCCGCTTCTCCTGACATTCAGCATCAGTGGTATCTGTGAGAACCTGTCCTTTATGCCGATCATCGGAAGCGGCGCGCTCTACATGTCCTGCGTTACCGGTAATGTCAGCAATATGAAGGTCCCGGCGGCGGTCAACGCTATGGAGGTTGCAGGATACACAGCCGGAAGCGACCGCGCCGATGTCGTTGCGATCATCGCCGTTGCGGCATCCACATTCGTGACAACAGCCATTGTATTCCTGGGAATGCTGTTTTTAGCTCCGCTCTTTGAGCCGATCTACAACAATGCGTTCTTACAGCCGGCATTCCAGAACATGGTTCCGGCACTTATGGGTGCCCTGTTGTTCCCGTTCATCTTAAAGGCCCCGAAGCAGGCCATCGTGCCGATCGCACTTCCGATCATCGCGATCTTAGTGATCGGTCGCAAGGTGTTCTCCTCAAACCAGAGCTATATTATGGTCGGTGTGATCATTTTGTCGGTGATTTACTCCCTGGCACTTTATAAAAAGGGAAAGATCAGCGCGTAAAGGGAAAATAAGCGTCCTGGTCGGTGGAAAATATGAAAACGTGCGGTACAGGCGCAATTTCCTGGTAAATTTAGGAAAGGAAGATCCGGAATTTCGGACAAATAATATGGATAAAAAAGAATTTGTCTTAAAAGCAGTTGCAGATAAAAAAGCTCTGATTGTTGATGTCAGCGACAAAATTTTCGACTACGCAGAGGTCGGATTCCATGAATTCAAGACCGCGAAGCTCTACGAGGAAGTCCTGAAAAAAGAGGGATTCCAGGTGGAGATGGGAGTCGGCGGTATGCCGACGGCGTTCAAGGCTGTATACGGAAGCGGAAAGCCGGTGATCGGTTTCCTCGCCGAGTATGACGCCCTGCCGGAGCTGTCCCAGGAAGGCGGCTGCACGATGAGAAAGAAAGCCGCAGGGGATAACCCGGATGGACATGGATGCGGACATAACCTCCTCGGAGCGGGAGCCATGGCGGCAGCGCTTGCTGTAAAAGCTTATATCGAGGAACACCCGGAAGCGGGAACTGTGATCCTTTTTGGATGCCCGAGTGAGGAAAAGGGAGACGGAAAGGCGATCATGGCACGAGAAGGTGTATTTGACGGTGTGGATGCTGCTTTTACATGGCATCCGGGCGATAAGAACGCGATCTGGTCCGAGTCTACACTGGCGAATGTCAGTGTGTTCTTCAACTTTAAGGGTGTGACTTCCCACGCGGCGGCAGCCCCGGAACTTGGACGTTCCGCCCTGGACGCTGCGGAGCTCATGAGCGTCGGAGTCAACTACCTGCGGGAGCACATTATCTCCGACGCGAGAGTCCACTACGCGTACCGTGATGTAGGAGGAATCGCCCCGAACGTTGTCCAGGGACACAGCAGAGTCCACTATTTTATCCGCGCACCAAAGTCATGGCAGGTGAAGGAGATCTACAAGCGCGTCGTTGATGTGGCGGAAGGCGCCGCAAAGATGACGGGAACCGAGATGACATACGAGCTTTACGCCGGACTTTCCGACTATATCCCGAACCATGTCCTCTCAGAAGTTCTCCACGAGTCCATGGAGGAGATCGGTGCCCCGAAATACGACGAGGCGGACTTTGCCCTGGCGTCAAAATTCTTCCACGAGACCGCGACGCCGGATGAGATGGAAGCAAAGCGCGCGTCCTTAAGGAAGCTCTTCGGCGCGGACCACATGGAGGAGATCGAAGCCCACCCGCTCCACACCTCCATCGCTCCGCTCGTCTGGAACGGAAAAGTTCAGGCCGGCTCCACCGATGTCGGTGACGCCAGTTATGTGATCCCAACCGCTATGTGTACAACTGCTACTGCAACTCTCGGCACCGCCGCTCACACCTGGCAGATGACCGCCCATGGAAATACGGAGATCGCACATAAGGCGATGTTAAATGCCGGCGAGGCGATGGCGTTAGCAGCATTAAAAACCATGGAAAGCCCGGAGATCCTGAAAAAAGCTCATGACGAGTGGATGGTGGAGACAAACGGCGAGTACGATTGCCCGATCCCGAAAGAGGTTGGACCGAGACTTGAAGATTAAATTTCTGATTCCGGAACATAACATGAATGAAGATAAGAACCAGAGGGAGAATGACTCTTTCTGGTTCTTTTTTGTTTAACAGGAAATATTCTTTCTGAATCAGAGAGAATCGCGAAATCACCTTGGCAGATCCGCCTCCTGATGCTAAGATACATATAAAGCGAGCGCGGAAAAAGGAGCGGAATCAGGGAGATGAAGAAGCACAAGGTCTACTTACAGGAGCTGTCAGCGGAGTTTTCGGAGGCAGATTATTCAAAGTTTTATGAAGTTGTCATGCGGCGGATCGAGAACGGAGAGCTTGTTCCGATGAAAAGTGCAAAGAATAACGGGAGGAAGCCGGCGCTGCCGCTATGCTTTTGGGAATACGAAAAAGAAGCGGATCATACGGAGCTTTATGAGGAACTGAAATATCGGTATCATCCCCGGATCAATACGTCCTATTACCGGGAGCATCCGGAGTGTTACGAGAGAGACAGGGAGAAGCTGCAGCTTTTAAGTGACTATCTAAAGGATCATTCGGAGCTTTTGTTGGTTCAGGAAACAATGAATGAGCGCAGTTTTGAGATTTTCCACAGGGAGAAGTATTTCCAGAGAGAGGGCGGTCTTGAGCTTTGTAAGAGGGTTGCGATCACTCCGGAAACGCTGGCTTTTTATGAAACATCAGAGCCGCTTTCTTATTATTCCTGTTCCAAGCAGACACCGCAGAATATTTTGATCATAGAAAATAAGGACACCTTTTTTGATATTCGGAGATATATGAATTCCGGAAATGACAGGATCATGGGAAGGGAGTTCGGTACAGTGATCTACGGAGCCGGAAAAGGAATCTGGAAGACCTTTGAGGATTATGTCAATGGTGCGGAACGATACTTCCTGGGAAAGAATGCATTGTTTTATTTCGGTGATCTTGATTTTGAGGGCATTCTGATCTTTGAACATTTGATCGAGCAGAAGCAGTACCGGGAGAGCGGAATCCATATTTTTAAAGAGGCGTATGAAAAGATGTTAGATAAGGCATGGCAGCTTGGGTTTTCCAGACTACCGGATATGAAGGAAAAGCAGAACGCCAACATCGGAACCAGCTTTTTGTCGGCATTTGATACGGAGCGGAGGCATCAGATCCGGGAGCTGCTTGAGATGGGAAAATACATTCCACAGGAAATTTTAAATGAACATGATTGGTGATAAATGATGATCGATAAAGATTTTTTGAAAAATTTTGATCAGAGAATGAAGTGCGTCGGCCGATATTCGGTGCTTTGCAGCAACAGCTTTGATAAAAAGCTCTGGAAAGAATATGGGATCGAGACACGGGATGAGCAGATGAACATGCTGTTTACATTGCTCCTTTTCATTATGGAGTATTCTCTGCGGGAAGAAAACTGCACGATGGACGAGATCGCGTCATTTGTGGAGGACATCAGCTACGGATATTACGGGCGGAAATTAAACTTTGAGAAAAGTCAGGAATTTGCAAGATTTATGGTGGAAGATATCCTTGGGAACAGCGGTTCTTCCATGTATTTTAAGGCCTTTGATTATGAAAAACGGACCTATCAGGACATCAATATCCGCTATATTGACAATAAGGTCGTGTATCTGGAGAATGGCGTCAGGAGAACCTCCTACTATCTGACAGACGAGGGCTATAACATGATCCTCGCCACGATGGAGATGGAAAACAACTTAAAACTTTCCGTCCATGAGATGCTTTTTAAACTTCATATGGAAAAGGCGGATTACAATCGCGCTGTTGATGACATCAAAAATATTTTCGGTCAGCTGCGCAAACAGAGCCAGAAGATCGAGGAGGCAATTTTAGCCGTCCGGAGAAACGCTTTATCCTATTCCGTGGAAGAGTATGGAAAATTAGTGGAGGACAATATCAGCACCGTGGTGGAGACCAGGGAAAAGTTCCGGCTCCACCGCGATTTTATTGAAGAAAAAATTGAAGAATTCGAAGAAAAGCAGATGAATGCGGAAGAGTTCACGGAAAAAGAAAAAGCGAATCTGGGAAATCTCAGGACGATCGGACGGTATCTGACACAGACGCTGGACGAGCATCAGCGGATCCTGGGACAGCACTTTGACCTGAAGAAACTGTACGATGAGGAGTTGGAAAATTATTCCAATATGACATTGGTGCAGCGGTTTCCGTTCCGGAGTGATGTCTATGACAAGATTTTGAAGGATGCGTCACTTCTGAAAAACGCGGATAAAATATTTGCGCCCCTGTTTAGCAGCCGGATCAATAAGATTTTCAACCCGGAAAAAATGATGGAATATCAGAAAAAGCTAAAGAAATCAGATGTGGAAGATGAGTCTATGGAATTGGATTTTGATGAGGAAAAATACAACCGGGAAAAGGAGCAGAGCAGGCAGGAACGGATGAAAAAATATGAGGGCTGCGTCAATGTGATCCTGGAACAGCTGGCAATCCATAAGGAAATGACACTGGAAACATTAAATATCAGCTGTAAAGAGGAAGAACGGGAACGGCTGCTTCCAACTGCGGAAATATTCAGGGAAGTCATCATCGAGTTCCTGACAGCCGGAACGATCGATATCGGGACGATTCAGAAAGAACAGACAGACTATCTCATGGATGCCTCAGAGGGCTTTGTACTGAATGAGATGCTTCTGGCTATTCTGGAAGACCGGAGATACCGGAAAATCGGGAAGATCCATATATTCCCAATGGAAGACGGGAAACATGTACATTTTAAAAACGTGATGGACGAAGCCGGGAACCGGAGAAATTTCAAATGTTCCAACGTGGGATTTTGCTATGAGGAGAGATAAGAGATGGCATACGAAGCAGAGATGATCACATACAGCCAGAAAATATTTTACTACCTTTTGTGCCATGGTGCGTTAAGCGATCTGGACGCGGGAGTCAATGATCTGTACCGCGCCTATGTGGAGCACGAGGAGGTCATGAATTTAGTGAAAAATCAGGCGGAGATTGCGGATTGTAAGATCGAGAGATACGGAACCACGATCTATCTGATGCCGGATATCGACAATAAATATCTTGGATTTACGAAGGCAGATCTGAAAAAAGAATTATGTAAACCCAATGCCACGGACCGGGACTACTATCTGGCTCAGTTTGTGATCCTGACGCTGCTTGCAGAATTCTATGACGGGCAGGGAAGTACCAGCAAATCCAGAGAATTCCTGAAACTCGGAGAGCTGCAGAATATCGTGTCAGAGCGGTTGAAGGCGGGACTCGCGCTTGAACAGGAGAGGGAGCAGGATGGAACAAATCTTTACACCGAGATGTACGAAACGGTTCTGGATTATAAGAGCATGAGTGAAGCTTATGAAGCGTTAAAGAGTGTGGAGGCAGGCAGCCGGTCAAAGTATACGAAGGAAGGATATGTGAGCATTATCTGCAATTTTCTGGACCGGCAGGGGCTGATCATCTTTATCCCGGAAGATGAGATGATCAAGACCACGGCAAAACTCGACAACATTATGGAATACAAGATCCTGAACAAGGAAAATTACGCAAGGATCATGGAGACATTGGGGGAGACACATGAGTAAGATATCGCGGATCCGGATTTTAAACCTGAACTACAACAATAATACCATAAAGATCGACGACGAAACCTTTGATCTCGGCGGGCAGAATACGCTGATCTCCCTGCGGAACGGCGGCGGAAAAAGCGTGCTGGTGCAGATGATCGTGAGTCTTTTTGTGAACCGGACATACCGGGATTTCGGAGATCGTCCGTTTAAGAGTTACTTTACAACGAATCGTCCGACGTTCCTCATGACGGAATGGATTCTTGATAATGGAATTGACCGTTTTCTGGCGGGGATGATGGTGCGGAAAAACCAGAAGGAAGATAACGACACGGAAGAGCTGGAAATGTACACATTTACCGGGAGCTATTCGAATGGCTGTAAATATGACCTTGACAATCTTCCGATCATTCGACAGGACGGAAATAAAAAGATCCTGAAGGGCTTCGGAGAATGCAAAAATCTTCTGGAAGAGATCAGCAGGAATGAACCGGGAGATTTCCGCCTGTATGATATGGCGAGCCAGTACGGGAGACGCCAGTATTTTTCCACACTCCGCCAGTATCAGATCAACAATAAGGAATGGGAGAGCATTATCCGGAAGGTAAACCAGAAGGAGTCCGGACTTTCGGAGCTGTTCCAGAACGCAAAGGATGAAAAGGATCTGGTGGAAAACTGGTTTCTGCGTCCCATCGAGGATAAATTAAATCAGGAAAAGAATAAGATCGACGAGTTCCGGAAGCTGGCATTCCAGTTTATTGAACAGTACCGGAGCAATCAGTCGAAGATCCTCCGCAAGGGGATCATTGAGCAGTATTTTGAGGACACGAAACCGCTGAAAGATATGATTGATGATTATGCGCAGAAAGACCGGGACGCTGTGAATCTCAGAACGGAGATGATTCTCTATGCGAAGTCGCTCCGGAAAGAACTGGATCGGCTGCAGACAGAGATTGCTGCCGGTCAGGAGAAGTTCGAACAGATCGAGAGAGAGCAGAGACAGATCGTTTATGAACAGCTCTCCTACCAGATCTATCTCAGTGAGGACCAGAAAACGGAGATCCTTTCACAGAGAGCGCAGCAGGAGATCGAGATCACAAGACTCACTTCTCTGAAAAATCATCTGCTGCGGAAGATCGATACATATGATCTTCATAAGATCTATCTGGAATTAAAGGACTTTGAACGCCAGAAGGCGGAGGTGGATGCGAAGCTTCAGGTGCTCTTGCAGAAGACGGAAGAATCGAAGGATGAGATCGAGAAGATTGGATGCCGGTTATATGCGCTGTACTCGGAAAATGCCAAAAAGCTGAAGGATCAGAGACAGTCGGAGGAGAAAACACTTGCAGAAACGGAAAGAGCCCGGGAAAATGCGGAACGGGAGCGGGACGAGAAGGAGCGGGAGATCCGGAAATTAAGCGGAGATATCGGAGCGAAAGAGAGCAGGGTCAGGAGCTATGATGAGGTGGAAGACTCCTTTAACCGGGAGTTTAGCACCGGTCTCAGGAGAAACCTCCTTGGGCTTTATGAAGATGGAGCGCTGGAGATTTTCCGGAAGGAGATCGATGCGGGACTGCAGGAGAAGAAAAATAAGTCGGTGAAATACGCCCGGAAACTTATGGAACAGGAACAGACCCGGAAAAAGCTTTCGCAGGAAGCTTCGGACGGAACTGTGACGTTAAATGACATTGCCCATAGGTTAGACCATGTTTCTGAGAAACTTGCAGATCTGGAAAGACAAAAAACGGAACGTCTGAGGATCATGAAATACGTCAATGTGGACGAAGAACATCTTGACAGAAGAGATCTGATCCTGGATCAGCTTGACGGAAAGATCAGGGAACTGGATGTCGCAAGAAGCAGCTTGATCCAGAAAAAAGGAGATCAGGAAAAGCATTTCAGACAGTTAAAAGAGGGAAAGACCACGGAGCTTCCGGAAAACATCAGGACTTATATGGAGCAGAACGGGATCGACCTTGTATACGGAATGGAATGGCTCTCGAAAAATGGCAGGACGGCCACGGAAAATGCCGAACTTGTGAAGAAGAATCCGTTTATCCCCTACTCGATCCTGATGGAGCGGTCGGTCCTTGAGCGGTTTCAAAAGAACGGGGAGGAATTATATACAAGCTTCCCGATCCCGATCATCGTGAAGGAAGAGCTGGAACAGGAGCAGGAACATGTGGATCCCAGGTTTGCGGATTATGGGAATGTACATTTTTATGTCATGTTCAACACACATCTTCTTGACCGGGAGGAGCTGGAAAAGATTCTGGAGAAGATCCGCCGGGAGATCGAAGATCTGAAAAAGGCGGTGGAGGACAAGGACGCCGATCTTGAGACCTACAGAAACTACCGGAGTGTGGTTGAAAATCAGACGTTCAGTATAATTCTCTGTCAGCAGACAGAAAAAGAGATCAGTAGTCTGAAGGATGAGAGGACAGCCTTAAAAGGACGTCTGGAAGAGATCTATCGGGAGCAGAGCAGGCTGGAAGAGGAGAAAAAAGAGATCGAAACGCTTGCGGATACGGTAAAGGAACAGATCGACGGCTTAAAGAGAATGGACGTACAGTTTGAGATCCTCCTAAAAAAATATGATCAGTATGAGACGGACCGGACAAGTCTGGAACGCCTGAAAAAGGAGAATCATGAGCTTACGGAGAAGCAGACAGCGCTTTCCGTGCGTCTGGGTGAACTCCGGGAACAGGAGATGGGACTTAGGGCACTGGTGAAGGAATTTGCGGAGAAGATCGACCGCGAGGAGAAGAAACAGGCGGAATTTGAAGAGATCGCGAGAACAGCGGAGAACAGGGATTTGTCTTCCTTGGAGCAGATGACTTCGGAAGAGCTGGAAGCGAGATACTATGCGCTGACAAAGGTGATATCGGACAGTGTGGAAGAGCTTAAAAAGTCACAGACGGACTGGATCGGAAGAATCAGCGGGAAGAGGACGGAGCTCAAAAAGAAAAATGAGGACAGTCAGATCCCGGAGAAAGAATACCAGAGTCTCGTGTGCCCGGAAGAACAGTATGACGCATGGAAACGGCAGAAAAAGCAGACGGAGAGGGAACTCAACAAAGCGAATGAAGAAAATACGGCTCTTGGAAGAAAAGAAGGTGCGCTGACAACAACGATCACGCTCTATATGAGGAATCTGAAAAAGGAAACCGGATATGAGCAGCCGGCAGAGAGAAAGACGATCACAGATACGGAATTCGAAAAACGTCTGAATCTCAAGGAATATGAGCTTACGGCACATCAGAAGAAATTGAGTCAGCTTCGGGAGAGAAATATACAGATAGCTTCGCAGGCGGCAGGCGTGGAGGAATATGTGGATGAGTCGATTCCTGCAGAGTTGATTTCTGGAGATGGCCTGAGTTCTGCAGATGAACGGATGTCTGTGGGGCGTTCGATCGCGTCAGGTGGTCTGATTCCAGAGAGTGGGGCTGACGCGTATTCGGAAACCGGAGAGAATAAAATTCTTTTTGCCATTCAGGAGCGGATCCCGGATGTACGGAATGAGGAAATGGATGTCATAAAAGGGTACCAGAAGGAGATCCGCAGGAAGATCACGGAGAGTTCCAAGGCACTGGACCGGTGCAGGGGTGATGTGTCTGAGCTGATCCGCGTGATCGCGTCCGGAAAAACGTATGCGGATGATTACTTTAAGAAGACTTTCGAAAGCCTGCTCTCCCAGACAGCCAGCCCGCGGAATCTGTTCAGGCAGTTTGAAATGAACCGGCAGGCGTACGAAAATCAGCTGGAAAAACTGGAGATCGATCTCGCCCATATCGATGACGAACAGAAAAATCTGGAAATGATGTTTCTGGAATACGTTGAGCAGATCAATGCGAATATCGGCATGATCGATAAGAACTCTACGATCTCTGTGAGGGGAAGAAGTCTGAAGATGTTGCGGATCCAGGTGCCTGACTGGGAGACGGAGAGAGAGCATTTCCGGCTGAAGCTGCATGACTATTTTGAAAATATCGTGAAGCTTGGAATCGAGACGATCGAAAAAAATGGAAACCTGACAGAGTTTCTGGGAAGAGTGATCACCACCAGAAAACTGTATGACGATGTTGCTGGGATCCAGAACGTGAAGATCCGGCTGTACAAGATCGAGGCGGAGCGCGAAGTGCCGATCTCCTGGTCCGAGGTATCCGCCAACTCCGGCGGCGAAGGCTTCCTGTCCGCCTTCGTGATCCTGACCTGCCTTTTAAGCTACATGCGGCGCGATGAGACGGATCTCTTTACCTCCGGTGAGGAAGGGAAAGTCCTGGTCATGGACAACCCGTTTGCCCAGACAAATGCGGAGCATCTCTTAAAACCCCTGATCGAGATGGCAAAAAAGACAAACACGCAGCTGATCTGTCTTTCCGGCTTAGGCGGCGATTCCATCTACAACCGGTTTGACAATATCTATGTATTAAAGCTTGTCGAATCCAGTATCCGGAATGGGGTACAGAGGGTGGATGTGACCCATATGAAAGGTGAGGAGACGAAACGGATGGTATTGTCGGAGTTTAAGATGGAGCAGATGAGTTTGTTTGAGATGATGGAAGAGTAATAGCCAGAGTAACTGTTCAGTAGGTCTGTGCATTTACTGCGCTGACCGTAAGAAAACTTAGAATAGAAGGCAAAAATCCTATCGGCACAGCCGATTTGGAATGGATTTTTGCACGTAACTGTGAGGGTACTGAACAGTTACCAGCCAGGGCATATTTCCAGGACAGAAAAGGAGTAAGAATGTTTTGAACATACAGATTTTTGGCACGAAAAAGTGCAATGATACGAAGAAGGCAGAGCGGTTCTTTAAAGAGCGCGGTATCAAATATCAGTTTATTGACATGAAAGAGAAGGGAATGAGCAAAGGCGAGTTTCGTTCGGTTGCAGAGGTCAACGGCGGAATCGAAAATATGGTCAACTGGTCTGGAAAAGATAAGGATACGCTTGCGCTGATCAAGTATATCGCGGATGAGGATAAGTTAGAGAAGATTCTGGAAAATCCGTCCGTGCTCAGGACGCCGGTTGTAAGAAACGGGAAACAGTCCACACTGGGGTATCAGCCGGAGGTGTGGAAGGAATGGAAGTAGTAAGCGGCAGATAGGAGCAGGATGGGAGTGGCTTATCTGCTCATGCTCAGAACTCAACTGAAATAAGATCATTTATTGGGAAAGAGGAAATTTTTATGAAACAGGAAACCATAGACAGAATCCGCAAATTCACCGATGACCGCGACTGGGAGCAGTTTCATTCTGCCGCGAACCTTGCGAAATCCATCGTCATCGAGGCAGCAGAACTCCTGGAGTGCTTCCAGTGGAACGATGAGGAGTATGACCTGCAGCATGTAAAAGAGGAGCTGGCGGATGTGATCGTATACTCCCAGAACCTTTTGGACAAGCTGGGACTTGACGCGGATGAGATCGTGAATATGAAGATGGGGAAGAACGAGAGAAAGTATCCGGTGGAGAAGGCGAAGGGGAAGTCGGCGAAGTATGATTGCTTGTGAAAGAGTGTAGATATCGCCCAATGGACTGATTCTGAACAGAGGTTATCGCTGGGCATTTAGAATGAAAGAAGCACCAGAACCGGTGAAATGCCGGAAATGGTGCTTCAAGTCTATTTTGAGGTTCAGGCTTCCCTGTCCTTAAGATATTCTGCAAGACTGTAATACAGCTCTCCCTCTCTTCCGCGTGTCTGTTTTGCAGCCGTCATGGAATTTAGAATCGCTTCCTGTTCGGCTTCCGCCGCAGCAAGAAAAGCCCGGTTGATCACATGCTCCGGAATTGCTGATATCTGGAGCAGTTCCTCCTCGCGACCGGATGGGATCCGATTTGCGGTTGTAAAGCCGATCATGACTTCCCCGCTTCCATGTCCCGTATAACCGCCGGTTCGTGCGATGCCAACCCCTGTTCTTTTAAGGATCCGTTTGAGCTGACGGCTTGTCAATGGGAGATCGGTAGCCAGAATGCTCATGATCGAACCTTTATCTTCTTCGGATGCAGCCATATCATTCTTTTCCTGCTTCCATTCCAGAATTTTTGGACCAACAGCCTCTCCGTTCAGTACAAAATCTTCGGTTGCACCAAAGTTTGACTGAACCAGAACGCCGATGGTGTATTCCTTTTCACCAATACAGATCACGCGGGATGCAGATCCGATTCCACCTTTCATGCCGTAGCAGATGGTACCGGCACCGGCACCGACATCCCCCTCTTCGAACTCCTCGGCAGCAGCCGCAAAAGCCTGCCGCACTTCTTTTTCACCAACTGCACGCTTCTGGATCTGGTTGATCCGGCAGTCATTGCACTCGCCAACGACCGGATTGATGCTCATGGGTTCCAGCCCATCGTTCTGGCACTGCTCGATCACGATACTGGCAAGTGCATCCCAAACCTTTCCGACATTTAACGTATTTGTAAGGGCGATCGGCGTTTCAAGGGTCCCAAGCTCTTCTACCTGTACCAGACCGGCACTTTTTCCAAATCCATTGTGGACATAGGCTGCCGCCGTATAGTGATTTGCAAATGCATTGTCCGGTCCAGGGATGATCACGGTCACACCGGTATGATTTTCTTCTGTGTTCACAGTACAGTGTCCTACCAGTACACCAGGTACATCCGTAATCGCATTTCTTTTTCCTGTTTTCACTCTTCCGGGTACGATTCCAAAGTCCCGAATCCGTTTTTTCTCCACGTTGATTTCCTCCTTGGATTTTGTCGGCTATTTCTAATGATTGTATCATAGTTTGTGAGAAATAAAAACAGGATGAGAGGAATTTTCACACCAATCGTATTTATAGGATATTTTATTTACCAACATCCAACGGTGAAATGTTGTCGATAAGTACTTTGCCATTTTTTATGTTAATAGGAAGAAAGAACTATTAAATACGGCAAAATAAAAGTTGAATATTCATAATAAAATGGATTTGTTGCCGATATTATGGTATACTTATAAAAATAGATTTGTGACTGGAAAAGTGATCGCATGAAGAATGTGAGGGAAACTATGCTTGAAAATAAATTAGGTATTACAGATTCTACAGAATTAGCAAGAATGGAAGAAAGAATCAGTAAGCAAAAAGCGCTTGAAATGTTTGAAAGTGGCTTTTTTGAGACATTAGAACCAGGGACTTATAAAAGTCTTGCGATGATCCATCAATGTCTTTTTGATGAGATTTATGATTTTGCCGGTAAATTACGAAAAGTTAATATTTCAAAAGGAAATTTTAGATTTGCTCCGCTGATGTATTTGGAAACAGCGTTACAGAATATAGACAAAATGCCACAGTCAACTTTTGATGAAATTGTCGAAAAATATGTTGAAATGAACGTGGCTCATCCGTTCCGAGAGGGAAATGGGAGAAGTACAAGAATATGGCTTGACTTGATGTTGAAAAAAGAAATCGGCTATGTGGTTGACTGGAGCAAGGTGGATAAAGAAGATTATCTGCTTGCCATGGAGCGAAGTTTTATCAAAGATATCGAAATAAAGTTTCTTTTGAAAAATGCACTTACGGATCATGTAAATGATCGAGAAATTTATACGAAGGGTATCGATCACAGTTTTTACTATGAAGGTTATTATGTGTTTAAGATGGAAAATTTGACGGACACAAAGGATTAACTTGATTTAACGTTAGAAAAGTGGAGGGATATGGATGCAATATCGTTCAGTTAATGAAATAGCGAAAAAATGGAATGTGTCGGAACGAAGCGTTCGAAATTACTGCGCCCAGGGGCGTGTGAACGGTGCGTTTCTTACCGGCAAGACATGGAATATTCCCGAAAATGCAGAGAAGCCGGAGCGTTCCAATAAAAAGAAAGAACAGCCGATTACCTTGCTGGATATTTTGCAGGAGCAGAAGGTAAGTAAGTATTCCGGAGGCATTTACCATAAGACACAGATTGATTTAACATATAACTCCAACCATATCGAAGGCAGCCGTCTGACCCATGATCAGACCAGATACATCTTTGAAACCAATACCATTGGTGTTGAAAAAGAAGTGCTGAATGTGGACGATGTGATTGAAACAGCAAATCACTTCCGCTGTATTGATATGATTATTGGTCATGCAAAGGCAGCACTGACAGAGAAGTTTATCAAGGAACTTCACTTGATTCTGAAAAGTGGTACCAGTGATTCCAGAAAAGATTGGTTCGCTGTAGGCGATTATAAAACAATGCCGAATGAAGTTGGCGGCGTGGCAACCGCACTTCCGGAAGAAGCTGCCGATAAAATGAAGGCCTTGCTGACGGAATATAACGCCAAGGAAGAAAAGACCTTTGAGGATATTCTGGACTTCCATGTGAAGTTTGAGCGGATCCATCCGTTCCAGAACGGCAATGGCCGTGTGGGCAGATTGATCATGTTTAAGGAGTGCCTGAAATACAATATCGTTCCGTTTATCATTGAGGATAATTTGAAGCTGTCCTATTATCGTGGATTGAAGGAATGGGACAACGAAAAAGGCTATCTGACAGATACCTGCCTGACTGCGCAGGACAAGTATAAGGAGTATTTGGATTATTTTAGGATTGCTTATTAAAAGTGGTTCAAAGAGTAAAGTAAAAGGGCAAATTCGCACTTTGAGATAATTAGATGACATACATTTTAAAGACAGGAGTAAGTACATGTTCTATACCAAATATAGATTGATAAGGATGGAATAAAAAGCATGGAGAAATTGATCTTTTCGCTGGTTTTGCTATTGACTACAAAAATCATTTATCTGATCACAGGAAGAAACCGACGGCAGATAGCGCGTATCCCCAAAGGGATGGCAATCTTATGCCAGCCGCCAGGACGACGGTATGTCGCTTATGCAGTAGGCGTATTCCAACTTCTTTTTGTTGCCTTTTTCCTCGTACTTTACATAAAAGACGGCGCACCTGCAGAAGCGCGGCTGATGTGGAGCCTGCTCGTCATAACTTCAATCTTGAGCTGCATGCTTCTGATTTTCAGCGGGAATGTGGCAGGTCGGGACTGCGTTTATTTTAACAGCAGGGAAGTCCGGATTGAAAAGCCCTTTCGCAAGTCCAGAACCTTTCAGTGGGAGGAAATCCGAAAAGTAGACGGTAACTTTGACAATGCAGTCAACTTATATCTTCTGGATGGAACCAAGGTTCTTACCGCAAGGCTCGGAATGGTAAATTATGATGTATTTTGCGATATGATCAAGAAAACATGCCCAGAAAAGATTGCCAGCTACTATCGTTCCCATATGTACGAAGAATCGCAAAAATGTATTCTGCGCTATGGCTCCGAGTATTATCTTCTGGCAGCTATGGGCATCGGCATTCTCCTGATTTATATGGCAAGTCTGGTGCCCGCAGCAGCGGAGAACAGCATCATACAGCAGTTTCTGCAGGGTGATTTCTCCCAGAGGTTCGCGCTTTGGTTTGCACCTGTCTGCGGAGTCATCAGTATCGTGTTCCTGGTTGTGATGCTCAATACAAATATCCGGTATTCACAGGAAAAAATGACCATCAAATACCCACTGCACAGAAAACGTGAACTTTACTGGAGAAACATCCAAAGAATCGAAATGGCTGCAGTGGAAAAAACGGAAAAAGCGGAATGGATGAAGCTGCGGCTGTACACACGGGAAGGTACTTACAAGATCAGTTTCAAATTCCTGACACATGGAAAAGATGAATTTTTATCCATGCTTTTCAAGATGATTCAAAAATATGGAATTTCCTGCATGCAAACAGATAAATAAACAGAGTTAAGACGGAGATCGGAGCGACTAAGCGAAAGAAAATCCGTACTGTGGACTTCTGCGACACACTGGCGGCAATTCTTAAGACAGCCAAAGCCGAACAGCACAAAAACTGCTTCCGATACGGAGAACTGTACAGCCTCAACTATTACAGTGAGGTCAAAGAAAAAGACTGTACTTATTACGAGGTGTACAGTCTGCCGAGAACGGAAGAAGTCCCTGAGGGATATATTGCCAGATAAAATAAATGCACTTTGGGAATAGATTCTTTTGTTAGTTATATGACGAACAGTACATAAGCCTTGAGGTTTAAGGAGACAGAATGGTATATTGTGATTTCAGTAATAGTTTATATAAACAAAAGATACGATTATCGGAGATGCAGATTATTTTACAGCGTTAAATGATGTTGAAAAATATGCTCTCGATTCAAAGAAAGATAGCGTTTTAGTTAAGGGACTTTCATTAAGTGAATTGGAAAGTTTAAGGGGATAAACATTTCAATCAAATTGAAATTTGCGAAGGAAGTGCAATGATAGAATTAAATTCTAAGATTAAGAATGCTCTAATTAAAATTGGCTTTATTGAGCGATATGAAGAATTATCTAATAAATTTAATGCTAAAAGAACACCTTCAAGTAATCGTTTGGCTTATATTGATAGTGAAGAGGTCATGGAGATAATTCAAAATTTAGGCTATTCTCCGGTGTTTGATGTAAAAGAAAAATTTTATAAAATCAAGGAAGAACAAATTGGAAAGATTACTTTGGAAGTTCATATTATTCTGAGATATGGAATGGTAGATTTAGTTTGGATAGTCAGAGAAAATGGAGAATTGCTTCTTGGGGCTCCTTGGGGAACATATTCAAGGAGACTTATTGATAATAATTACAGGATAAAAAAACCTATCATAGGAACATATGAGGATTTAGAAGAAATTTTGAAAATTACTTTTAAAATGTATGAAGACTTTAAGAGTACATTAACTGGTAATTAGCTTATTTAGCCATTCTGGCAAAAGATTAAAACTAGAAGGATATAAACAAGCATCATTAGCTGTATTTTATGTCAAATTATATAAATATATGATTTGTATACGAGGATAGAGAACAATGAATTCTGATATGACAAAGTATTGTTATCAACATTTTGAAAATGCTTACAATATTGGGTGGAATACAAATTTTGATAGTACAGTGGAAAGTAAAGAGACATTTGATTCAATATTCATAGAAAAGTTGACTTCTTATTGTGAGAATCCATTAAATAGCGACTTGAATGGTGTATGTCGTGAAACAGAGATTGATGGAAAAAAGTATGTAAAAGGGTTTGGAGAAATACGTATCATTGATTTAAAAAAGAAAATAAGATATGCAGCTCCTAATGTTATTATAGATGATATATTAAGTGGAAAATATATACCGCCAATAGAATTTATCGATGCAGTTTTAACAGGACCGACTTTTGATTCTGAAGAATATCAGGAATTTTATTTGAATTATTCGGAAAAAAACTTTTGGGGAGAAAACGAAGAAAATTTTGAAAAAATAGCTAAGGTATTGGAATTGGCAGGAGATTTGGAGGGCTTTAAAGATTATATTTTGAATAACGATTTAATAAATATAGTTGTCCCTGAAGGTTCGTTACTTAATTATGCAATCACAGAAGGGAAAGAAAAGGAAGCACTTTGGCTTATTGAAAATGGTATAGATATTAATGCTTTTGACGGTTTGGAACTTATGACGGCAATAAAAAAGAACAATAATATAATTGCAAAAAAATTAATAGATGAAGGTATTGTTATTAATAGTAGAGAGATGAACGATAATCCTTTAGTTAGTGCGATTCGTTTTTCAAATGCCTTTCTTGTAGAGGAACTTATGAAAAATTACAGGGATTTGATAGTAGCTTATTCAAACGAATATGTAAGAAATTGTAGTGTTTTAGATATTGCTGAAAGAACGAAAAATGAAAAAATAATAAATATAGTTAAGAAGTATTTAGTATGATCTATTGATGTTAACATAAATTCAAAAAATTTGATAATAGTTGCTTTTCAGGTTTAAGTTCGTAAGAGAATAATAATTTTTTGATATGTTTATAGGTTGCTATGGAGATTAAACTAATAGAACAATTAGGACTTAATGATTTAGATGTAGTGGAAGCGTTGATAGATGATTTAGAAAATGCCGTAAGTTTATTTAATTGATTGGAAGCAACGGTGTACAAGGGGTACAAACAAGATTAAAAAGAAAAGATAGATTTGAAAGTAAGTAGAGTGGGATAATCCAGAAGTTAGAGCTTAGATTTTCCACTCTACTTGAACGTGGTCGCTAGTTGCGCTGATTGAAATAATCAGGCCGTCAACGGCTTTCCTTTTGTCGTCAAATTCAATGCTGTCCCAATGGTCGAGGTAATAAGAGAGTTCCTGCTCCTTTTGGGGTGACATTGTTTCAATGGACATTTCCGCAATCTCCTTTGAAATGGTCTGGCGGCGAGTGTCCAGTTCTTCAATTTTTTTGTTAGCATAGGCAAGAAGTGTTGCGTTGGCTCCGGTTAGCGTATCAAGTAGTTTTTCAATCTCGGCTTCAACTTGCGCCAGTTCAATTTGATGGGCGGTCAGTTTGGGATTGACTTTTTCCTCCCGGCTATGGCGGACTTGAAAATTTTTAAATCTCGCCCGCATAGCACTGAAAATAAATTCCTCAAATTCAGATTTACGGATTTTACCACAGCCCGGGCAGCCTTTATTTTCAGTCCGTTTACTACAGCGAAAATAGCCTTCGCTGTTCGGAACGTGTGTTGCCTTTAAGGCATATCCGCAACACCCGCATTTAACTTTTCCGGCAAGCCATGTATTTTTCGGCTTACGTCCTTGTTGAAAACTCTTATTTGTCATTAGCTTCTTCCTGCATTTCAGCCATACATCAGACGGTATGAGCGCTTCATGTGGAGCGATTACAAGTATCTGGTCTTTCAGGCTCCTGTCTTTATCCTCCTTCACGTCCCGGCCCTGATAGAGATAACAGCCATTGGTTCCGGCAAAATCGGAAGCGTCATTGACAATAGCCGCCCCCTGGCTTTTAAAAAATTCGTAGAGTTCTAAATCTGCTTGTGCGTAAACAGGATTTCTTAAAAGCTGTGAAATAAAGGTACGGAATAGCGATTTACCGTAAACTTTGATGTTCTGTTCCTCAAAGTACCGTGTAATGTCACCAAAAGACGTTTCCGGCTCGGAATACATTTCAAACATGAGCTTTACATATTGGGAAGTTTCGGGGTCTGCCACCATCTTTTTTGTGCGGATACCTTCAACCACTGTCGGCTCCAACTGATAACCATAGGGGGCCTGTCCGCTCATGTGAAAACCTTTCAGGCACCGGGAGTAGTAAGCGTCCGTGACGCGTTTCTGGATTGTCTCACGTTCAAGCTGTGCGAATACGATACAAATATTCAGCATGGCCCGCCCCATTGGGGTTGAGGTGTCGAACTTTTCTGTGGACGAAACAAACTCCACGTCATATTCCTGGAACAGCTCCATCATGTTTGCAAAGTCCAGAATGGAACGGCTGATTCTGTCCAGCTTATAAACGATTACCCGCCGCACCCGGCCCTTTCGGATTTCTCCTAACAGCTTTTGAAACTCCGGCCTGTCCGTATTCTTCCCGGAATAGCCTTTATCCTTGAATACTTTACAGCTTCCGCCTTTCAGCTCATACTTACAAAAATCAATCTGGCTTTCAATGCTGATACTGTCCTTACGGTCTACCGACTGTCTCGCGTATATACAATCTTCTCTGATAATGTCCATATTGGGCTCCTTCCGTATGGAATGGAGCTACCAACCTTACAATTATATTATACCATAGGCAGCCCCGGACAACAATGTTGCGGTTGATTAGTAAAATCTGTCCGTGTATTTACTGAACACATCATATAAGTGATTTTCGATTTCTCTTTTTCGCTTGTTCTTTTCATCCGGGGATAGTACCGGAATTAGATTTTCCAATACGATAAGTTTCCCTTGAAAATATACGGATTGTTTTTCGCTTTGGTATGTAACAGATTGAACCATCGAAAACCTCCACTTTTCAGTACGGATGAACAGCGGCCAGCTTCCCTCTTGTCTGCTGGGGAAACCTAAAAAAGCGGCTCCCTGGAAGGAACTGCCCTTTGAGCTTTCCCCAGCCTCGGGCCACGTTGGCCCGAAGCTAATAATCGCCGTTATAATATTTCTGTTCAGCCTCGTTGAGTGTGTATAAGTCAAACACTCCATAAAGCTGATTTACTACACGGCTAATATCTTTATGGGTGAATCCACAGTCCTGCATGGCCATAATCACATAGCCCCGGCAGGCGTCATTACTCCATATATTCAGCGTTAATTCTGGACTAGATATATTTTCCTTCATAAAATTCTCCTGTTCATAGAAAAATATGGGGCCCAGCCAGAACGGTTGCCCTATCATCAGACAGTAATAGAGGAAGGGCCCCACAGGTTAGAAAGTTTTTTCAGATAGACCGGACGGACAGTTGGCTTTTTGTCCCATAGCATTTCAGCTCTCCCCATTCTGATGGCAAGGCGATCTCATTACCTGCGACGGCTCACGGTTCGCAACACCGCTGCACGCTCGGATTGTGACTAATCGCAAGTATCCGGGTTTTGTGTTTTGTCCGGCAGACCTGCCACAGTCTGCCTACGGCATGGGCCTGGTCGCTCTCTCTAGTGTAAAAATAGAGGTCATGGCGGGCCTGTCACTGGACACAAGCACCCTTCGTATCCGTCTATCTTTTATTCAGTTTTCAATCTGCGTGAGGCGTGTCCCGCTTCGGGCCAATGTGGCCCGAGGCTTTGACTGCCTCTCATAAGCCATTTCATTTTTGAGGCGAAATCGGTACACCTTATAAAAATTTTTTTAAAATTTTTTCCAAGTTCCGAAGGCCGCGCTCAATGGCGAGCCGCACGACCTTTTCATCCACACCCTCGGCCCGGGCAATGTCTTGTTTCGTCAAGCCGAGAATGAAATGAGCGTAAATGCGCTTTGCCTGTTTGTCGGGCAGTCGTGAGATGGCGGTATAGAGTTCTTGTATCGTCACTTTACGCTCATACAGTTCATAGGGAGAGAACGCAACGAAAAGCGCCTCATGCTCAATTCCATCATTCCGATCCAGGGAGTAATAGGCTTTGTGCCGGTATGTACGCAGACGGTAAGCGGCTTCCTTCCGGTCAAACTCCTTGAACATTTCAACAACATCTTCTGGTACTTCCATAAAGTAGTCTGACGTATAAAAAGGGTAATAGTCCCGTAAATTTATAATAGCCATATTGAACCTCCGCTTTGTTTTGTGATGGATGGACAACAAAACAGAAGCGGCGGGGAGCGTATATGTAGGCTGAAATTTCTGAAATTTTCAAAAAATAACAGTGAAAAATCTATAAAATAGTAAAGATGGCTACTCGTTCTAAAAAAGCCTCGACAGCTTATCTCAAGACTGGCTCTGTTTCGATAGCAAATCCTGAAATAAGGTGTCGAACATAAAAAAAGCTCAAACAAATAACAGCTTGTTTGAGCCTTAAAAAAGTTTAAATTGGAATAAAACTCCTCCCATCTAGGAGGAGGTAAAGCAAAAGGGGCGTTGCTTCATCTATTTTTTCTCAATAATCTAACTCATGTTATTAGCAACCTCCGCGTAAAAATCTCGTAGTTCTTTTATTATCATATAATGTATTTTTTGCAAAATTTGTCGTAGATAGGAGGCAAAAATAAAAAAATAGAGTAGAGGATATGTTAATGGTTAACGTACCTCTACTCTATCTAATTGTTACTAAAAATTTTCTTTTAAAAAGGTTGTTACAAAACAGACTCAATTTACTATATATAGTATATGTCAATTATTAAATCTACCATATACAGAACATTACTTTTCTCTTTGCAACAACCCTTTTAAATTGTATAATTGCTTTCACTTAATCAGCATTATTTTTTATCTGATTGAATAGCCATCCTATAATTCGAGCTATACAGTATAAAACACCAAGTCCAAGGACGGAGCATACAACTAGAAAAAATATAGACATTGCCGACATATTTACATCAACACCTTTTTGAATAGGACTCTACTTATATTATTCTTAATTTAATACGGTAGAAACTTCTCCATTAAAAACTTCCGTTCTTAAAGCGAAAGAAAGTGTTCCTACTCCGCCGACTACATTTGCTCTCATAGAGCCAGTCACTTCGGCCGCTTTGCTTGAGGTAGATGTTGCACGGCCAATGGCTAAACTTTCATCTTCAACCGTTCCGCCAACACAGTAGGTATTTAAATCACGTGCATTAGAAATTTTCCACTGGCTACCACTCTTTGATAAGTCAAATCTGTAATCCATACCTGCGACACCCCAAAATGCATCCGATTTCCACGTTCCTTCAGTAGCAGGATCACGAGTTAAAGGAGGCGTATAGCTAAGTGTCACTGTTACCGGCTGACCGTCCTTCTCGAAATGTAATGTTTCCGAATAGGGCTGGCTTTCGTCAAAATTATTCAGATCGACACTGAATGTTTGTCTCTGTTCTGGAGAATCAGCAGCAAGAGCACTAAATGCGCTACCAACTACCATGAGACTCAGCGCTACCAACAGACCCAATGCCTTTTTCAAACCTTTCTTCATAAATGACCTCCTTGAGACTTTACCATAGTAACAAACTCAGATTTTTTAGCGCCCACCATTATGTAAGGCACTATTCTCTCAAATTCTCCTCCTCTATAGCCCCAATGGTATCCCTCCCTTTACTAATCGGTTATGAGCTTTTTATAACTAACTGTAGTATACCACAGAATCCCTATATATGCAATATAATCTAAAAATGGTAAATAAAACTTAATAAATTGTTAATTATCAACATATATCGTATATTTTTCTGATATAAAAACCGGGTATTCAAGTTTTGTGTTTTGATGTTTGAGTTAAAACGATAAAAAGAAAGAGAACTTGTTGATATAAAAAAAATATCATTCTTTTTGCATAAACATATAAAAACTCGAAAAGCGATTGATAAATCACCGAAAATTTGTGGCGAATTTTCTTAATATAGATATTTTAAGGAGGTATTGCGTAAAACAATAGATGTTGTATAAACTCAATAATCTTTTTTGCAGTATATTGCTAAATAGCTAAATGGCAAGCAATGCCTCTGTGGCCACAAGTGGCACAAAGGCGGCTTGTTGGGGCTCGCCCCAAACCCGTATCTTCGGGCCAACATGGCCCGAAGTGTCAGCGTCGCTTTGCTCCTTATTTTCATAACCTTAACGCTCCTTTTCCTGCGTTCGTCCCGGCCCGGTGTAGCCCATCAGAGTGTCAATGTTCGCCTTGATCGTGACGATCTCCTGCATATCCCGTCGTGCCTTCTGGTATTCTCCATAGAGCTGTTTTTTCTTTGCTGTGAGCTTGCGGCCTTCCTCCTTCAGCACATCCATTTTAGGGAGCTTCGCCCCGCCCAGCAGAGAGCGCATTTCCGCTTGTGCAGCCCGGTACAGTTCAAGGTCGGCCTCATGCTCCGCAAGGAATTTCCGGCTGTACTTCGTCGCCTTATACTGCTCAAAGACTGGACGGGTTTTGGCATACTGAATCGTTGCGGCCTTTAGCCCGGCATTGGTTTTCATGGCCTGTTCCGTCTGCTTGATCTGCTCGGAAATGGCATGAAAACGGTCTGCTGCCTCGGTGGCTTTCTGTGCCAACTGCTCATAATCGGTCAGGCCATTGTCCTGTATATAGGCAAGGGCAGCAGCCATCTGCTTAATGTTAAATACCTTCGCCCAGCGTTCATATCCCGGCCCCTTACCGGCAGCCAGCTTCGCTTGAATATCCACCGCCAGACTGATTTTCCGCTCCGAGTGCCCGGGGCGTTTTTCTTTGCCCTCAATGGCGGCCAGAACATCTTGCAAGTCGTAGCCGTCCCCCAGCGTGGAGGCGCGCAGACGGGTGAAGCGTTCCTGTCCCTGCCCGGTCAGCCGGAAGCTGATACCGCCGCCCCGAACCTTCTTGACCTCATATCCGGCCCGCTTCATCAGATTGAGAAATTCGTCCAGATCAGCGGGGCGTTCCGCCAGCGCAGTATCAATGGCAAGGCGCAGTCTGTCCTGATAGGAAAGCGGCCCTTTTCGTTCTTTCTGCCATTCTCCATAATTCCGATACTTGC